>CAMCVC010000001.1:0-62617 GCA_945879785.1 Staphylococcus epidermidis
AACTAAATAGAAATCAATGAACCAACGATCTCTAAGACAAAGGTATAAATAAACTTTCCTAAGGAAAAGACGTCTTCATTTAAAGCAAGGTCACCGGTAATGAAATCATTGATGCCGGGAACCACAAAGGTTAAAGGAATGACAATCAGTAAAGCAATCGCGACCAACACAGCCGCTCGTCCTAGACCTAAACCTACCCCCAGCAAAGAATCCACGAACTTAATTGCCTTCACATCCTTGGACAATTTAACCAGTTGGCTTCCCACTATTGCTAACAACAACCAAGCAATCAGAAAGGTTCCTAGATAACTAATGATTAAAATAATAAAATAGGCTGAAGCGGTGGCCAATGCTTCCCCCAGTGTTCCGTTGAATGTGATTAAGATATCAGCAAGAGGAGCTGCTAAAAAACCAGGTAAACCAATTTGAGTTAACCCATCGGTTAAATACCCAAGTGCGCCTGGTTGGCTATTATCTATCACCGTGTCATATAAAGCGTTGCCGGTGAAAATGGAATCATTAAGGTTAGTGAAAAGTAAAGTATATAAAGGGGTGGTTACCAAAAAATCTTCAACCAAGTTGGCTAGCAAATAAGCTAGAACAATCGCTCCAATAAAAGAACCAAGACCCACCACTTCCTTTAAAAAGCCGTTTTTAAATCCGGAAATAGCAAATAATAAACTAAAGACGATTAAGCTGATGTCGATGATACCGAAATGGAAACCTGCTAGTGTCATGGTTTTTCTCCCACATTATTATAAATCAAATGTTGGTGTTAGCGATGGCAAAAAAAACGATTATCAAATATAAGCGTATGTTTAGGATTAATTGATAAAATAAACCTATGAACTGGATTGTGTTAACTATCGCCTTGATTTTTAACGCGGCTGGTTTGTTTTTATTGTGGCGCGTTCCTACCTTTAAGAACCAACCCCTAAAAACCAAATTAAATGTTTCGATTATTATTCCTGCAAGAAACGAAGCCAAAAGAATGATCCCGCTTTTAACATCGATTCAAGAACAGAAAAGCATCATCCATGAATGGATTGTGGTTGATGACCACTCCACAGATGAAACAGCTACCATTGCTAAATCGTTTGGTGCAAAGGTCATCACCGCAGAAGCGTTACCACGTGGGTGGTTTGGCAAGCCTTGGGCGTGTTATCAAGGAGCAAAAGCTGCACAAGGTGAGGTTTATATGTTTCTAGATGCAGACACCGTGTTTATGCCTAAGGGGCTAGAAAAGATCCTTGCGTCCTTTGAAGACGATCAAACACCTTTATCAGTTCAACCGTATCATTTGATGAAAAAAAGCTATGAAGAATTGAGTTTATTCTTTAATTTAATTGTGATGATGACCACGGGTTTATTTACCCCAAGAGGCTCATCGATCAAGGCGAGTTCTTTTTTTGGACCTTGCCAAGTGATTGCTAAAAAGGATTATTGGCAAGTGGATGGACACGCGGTTGCTAAACATGCCATCCTAGAAGACATTGCCCTAGGGAATGCGTTACAAGAAAAAACTGGGCAACGCATTCGTGCGATGGCGGGCCGTGGCGCGATTGCCTTTCAAATGTATCCTGAAGGCATAACATCATTGATTGAAGGTTGGACGAAAAATTTTGCCACGGGTGCAGGGTTAATTCCTGGTTGGATGTTGGCAACTGTCAGCTTATGGATTACCGGCATGTTTATTGCCTTCCTGAGTGGGATTGCTCCATTCATGTGGGAAGGTCAGGCTTACTTGATTGGTTATGTTCTCATTGGTGTGGACACATATTTACTCGCAAGAAAAGTTGGCCGTTTTTCCATCCTCACCATCGTGACGTATCCGATTCAGCTCATTTTCTTTGTTTGGCTATTTGCCCGATCATCTTCCCGTTCAAAGAAGAAAAAAGTAACTTGGAAAGGACGTGACCTCGATTTATGAATCCATTCCCACTAATTCCAGTTCCTGACTGGTTGATGCTTGGTTTAAATATTATTCTTTGGCCCATCTATCATCTAGGTATTTCAAAAATTACCCTGCACACCCCAGACAAAAAGTTCAAGCAAGATTCGTGGTTATATCGTACCCGCAAGTTTGAAAACGATGGGCGATTCTATGAACAAGTCTTAAAGATTCGAACATGGAAAAAAATCATCCCTGATGGGGCGACGATCTTTAACGAAGGGTTTAAGAAGAAAAATTTAAAAGGAACCCAAAATGATTACATTCGTCAATTTATTGAAGAAACTCGCCGAGCGGAATATTCACATCTTCTCCAGATGATTCCTTGTGTGACGTTCTTTATCTTTAATGACTTTTGGATTGCGATGATCATGGTCGCCTATGCGTTGATCTTTAACTTACCGCTGATTTGGTTACAACGTTATAACCGCATCCGCTTCCAACGAATTATTAAGAAACTTTAGGTTTTTCGTTGTTAAGAATTTGTTCAACGACTTGTTGACCACTTAAGACCACCATTGGCATGCCGCCACCGGGGTTAACAGAACCACCAACAAAGTAAACGTTATCATAAAGTTTTGATCGCTTAGGGATTTTAAAACCCATGTTTTTATTTTTGCTAGCGACAATCCCATAGATTGAACCACGGTTCGAATAATACATATCTTGGATGGTTTCCGGTGTCCATAATTCTTCAACGACAATATGTTTTCTTAAATCCGTTAAACCCATGCGTTCGAGTTTGATTAAAATATTTTCTCTAAACGTTGCATAGTCTTGTTTGGTGAATGGCCGTTTAGGATCAAGATAAGGAATATGCGGGAGAATCTTAATGATGTCTCCACCTTTTGGACCTTGGGAAGGATCGGTGCGCATCGGTGCGACTAAGTAAATCGTTGGATCCTCATTGAGTTTGTGTTTATGGAAAATATTCTTGAAATTCTTTTTCGAGTTTGCTGAATAGAAAAAATTGTGATGGGCGAGTTGCGGATAGACTTTGTCCGTTCCTAAATGGAGAGCAAAACCAGAACACGCGGGTTCAAATTTACGTTGGTATTTGGCAATGAGACCTTTGGATTCTTTGGTAATTTTTTCATAAAAAGGAATTGCTTCCATGTTGGAGACAATCAAATCTGCTTGGATGGTTTCGCCGTTACTAAGTTTGATGGCGTTAATATGACGTGTCCCTTTTTCAACCGAGACCACTTCGGTTTTGGTTCTTACCTTGATTTGTGGGAGTTCTTGAATGAGTTTGACCATGCCTTTAGAAATGTTGAACATGCCACCTTTGACGTACCATAAATCATATTTCCATTGGATATAAGGTAATAAGTTCATCAAGGCAGGCGCGTCATAAGGCGACGATCCTACATACTTAATAAAGTAGTTGATGATATCAATCAGGTATGGGTTTTTGATATACCGACGAACCCCTTGGTCCATCGTGGCAAAGTAATCCATGTTTGAAAAAATACTGACTGATGGTTTAAACCGCATCGCTTCCCAAGTGTTTTCTAATTGGTTATCAAAGGCGACCATCGCGGAGACACCATAGATTTTTTCTGTATAGGCGTAGTAGTTTTTTAGATCTTCTAAATCAGCTTTCGTCAGTTGTTTGTTGATGAGCATGTCATCAATCTTGTGGGTTAAATCAATGATGTTGCCGTCTTCAAAAAAGTTTCGCCAGTGAGGACGAACAGGTTGTATTTGAATATAATCCGACATCTTTTTATGATGCTTGGCAAAAAGTGCTTCAAAGATATGTGGCATGGTGAGAATGGATGGACCTAAATCAAAGGAGAACCCTTTGACATCTTTGACATTTAATTTTCCACCCAGATGGGCGTTTTTTTCTATTAAGGTGATGTGGTAGCCAGGAAGTGCTGCCAACGAAATGGCTGCAGATAATCCACCTAGACCGCCACCAATGACGACAACTTTTTTCATACGCTACCTCAATGCACCTATTATAGTATTAAACCCACCCGTAGGGAAATCCTACACGATGACTATTTTTATTTATAATAGAGAGGATGCAAATCAAACGTCTTGAAACTTGGTTTCTTAACCACCAACGCAGTCTTCCTTTTCGCCAACACCCAACCCCATATGGCATTTGGGTGAGTGAAGTGATGTTGCAACAAACCCAAATGGAAACCGTGCTTCGTTATTATCCTTCGTTTATGAAACGATTTCCTACCATTCATTCCTTAGCAAAAGCGACACAAGAACAAGTGTTAACCGAAGTCCAAGGACTTGGGTATTACCGACGATTTCGTTTGTTACACCAAGGGGCACAATATATTGTAGAAACACATCACGGTGAATTTCCTCATCAATATGAAGATGTGATCAACATCCCGGGGGTTGGAGCGTACACCGCGGGGGCGATCATGGCCATTGCCTTTCATCAACCTTATCCTGCAACCGATGGGAATGTCATTCGCGTCCTCAGTCGGTTTTATGGAAAAAAAGAAGACATGCGTTTAGGTCGTTCAAGAAAAGTCATCGATGACCTTCATGGGCAATTGGTTAAACAAGCAAATCCAAACCTTTATATTCAAGCGGTGATGGAACTTGGGGCGTTGGTCTGTCGACCAGTTCAACCTCGGTGTGACGTCTGTCCATTACAATCATCCTGTGTTGCCTATCAAACCAAGCAAACCGACGTGATTCCTTTCTTGAGTAAGATTAAAAAAACCAAGACAAGGGAATGGCAAACGTTGGTGATGGTGAAAGACAGCCATGTGCTGATGATTAAAAACAAAGCAGAACTATTAAAAGATATGTACTTACTCCCCCAATGGGAAGCGTCGATGGATGTTGTGGAAGACCTTTTAAACACAAGCCAAGTCAAATCAACCTCATGGTTGAAGATAAAAACGTATCAACATGTGTTCACGCATCAAACATGGTTCATGGATGTTTACCAATTGAAGGTCAAACAAGGAACGTTGAATCAAGGGGTTTGGATTCACCAAGACGAACTTAGCAACATTCCAATTCCCGAAGCCCATCAAAAGATTATTCGTGATATCTTTCCCCAATATCAGAAGGCAAAGCTTTATAATAAGAAAGAGGATTAATCATGAATCTATATCAATTTACTGCCAAAGATTATCAAGGAAAGCCTGTTGAACTTAGTCGATACCAAGGAAAAGTGGTGTTGGTTGTGAACACGGCGATTCACTGTGGTTTAGCCCCACAATACAAAGGCTTAGAAAAGTTATACCAACAATATCAAAAACAAGGATTTGAAATTCTCGATTTTCCTTGCAATCAATTTGCAGATCAATCACCAGAAAGTGATGAACAAACCGCGTTTATTTGTGAAACCAAACTAAAGAATTCATTTAGACCTTTTGCAAAAATAGAAGTCAATGGACGTAATACTCACCCATTATTTCAATGGTTGAAGAAGAGCACATTTAATCTATTTGGTTCTCAAATCAAATGGAATTTTACCAAGTTCCTCATTACCAAAGAGGGAAAAGTCTATCGGCGATACGGGCCACCTGTCTTACCAGAATCCATCACCAAAGACATTGAAAAATTATTAAAGTAACTATGCTGATTATCAACCACGCGAGTAAGTCTTATGATAAAAAGAAGTTAGCGTTAGATGATGTTTCTATTACCATCCAACCAGGCGATCTTTACGGGTTTGTTGGTCACAACGGGGCGGGGAAAACCACGTTACTTAAAGCGATTGCAGGGATTCATCAACTTGATCAAGGATCGATTACCTTTCAAGGATTGGACGTCAGTAAAAACGCACTGTCGTATAAACAACATCTAGCGTATGTCCCCGATCACCCAGACCTTTATGAACAATTAAGTGGTCGACAATACATGGATTTTATCGCCGATGTCTTTAAGGTTTCCCTAATGGAAAGACAAATCATCATCGATCAGTATGGTGCAAGTTTTGAGATGACCCCTTTTTTAAAGCAACCGATTAGTACTTATTCTCACGGGATGAAACAAAAAACAGCGTTGATTGCAGCTCTTATTCACAAGCCCAAATTACTTCTATTGGATGAACCCTTTGTTGGTCTTGATCCCAAAGCAAGTTATGTCCTCAAAGAAACGTTCAAACAAATGACCCAAGCGGGGATGAGTATTTTCTTTTCTAGCCATGTGTTGGAAGTGGTTGAAAAACTCACCAACAAGATTGCCATCATTAAACAAGGAAAATTAATTCATAACGGGTTAACCAAAGATGTTCTCGCCAATCAAAATTTAGAATCCTTATTCTTGGAGTTAAGCTAATGTATGGGTTGTTACTGAAAACCTTTCTCAAAGAAAGACTAAGCATTCATCGGTTATTCGGTCAAAAAATTGCTCGTTCAAAAATTCAGTCATTCTTGATGGTTGGATTGTTAATTTACGCGTTTGGGGTTACAGGTTTTTCTTCCATCTTTATTAGTTATGAACTTGGTTTAGGGTTGCAGGCCATCAATCAACTCTCATCCATGTTATTTAATCTCTATGGCCAATTGGCGTCGCTTGGATTTCTCTTTGGTTTCTTTCAAGCGCAAGGCTATTTGTTTCAATACAAGGACTTTGATTTATTAGGGACCTTACCCATCTCTCAAAAAGTGATTGTTGCTGCTAAGTTAACGATGATGCTGGTGTTTGTCTATTTGTTTGCGATGATCATGGTCTTACCTACCTATGGCGTCTGGTGGTATTTTTCTAACCCATCCATCATCCAATTATTTTTATTCATCCCCATGTATTTGGTCACACCCATTCCGTTGATGTTATTAGGATCGTTTATCTCTTATGGAATTAGAAAACTAACCCAACGATTGATTCGAGCGAATGTATTGCAAACGATTTTTTCTGTTCTCTTCATTATTAGCTTTGCGTCATTTAGTTATGGATTCAACCAATGGGTGCCATCATCCATGCTTGTTTGGTTTGAATCCATCGATGTCTTTGGTGATTGGTTTATTGATGCCATCACGAACTTAGCCCTATTACCATTTCTTGGATTTATGGCGATTCATGGTTTGATTTTATATGGATTTATTTGGTTCATGAGCCAACCCTTATTAAGCATGAATCAACAACGAACCATTGGGCCTAAGATTGAATACAAAAAAATTCCAATCAAAACGATGAGTATTTATCGGCATTTATTGGTGAAAGAATGGCATCGATTTATTGGGACATCCATTTATTTTATTAACACGGGATTTGGTTTGGTGATGTTATTGGCAGCAACGCTTGTTGCGTTTTTTTTCCCGATTCTTATGGGTGATCTCAATCGCACTTTAACCCTGATGGGCATTCACCCTATTTGGTTGATTTTTGCTGTGGTTGGTTTTTCTTTGTCGACTGTCTACACCCCAGCGGTCAGTTTATCCCTTGAAGGAAAGAATTTGGCAATGCTAAAGACCCTTCCGATTCCCGCTTTAACCATCTTTAAAGCAAAGATTGGTTTTAATTTATGGTTAACTTTACCGGTGGTTTTGTTGACCACCCTGATTGCCTTGACGATCTTTTCATTAACATGGATTGAAGCGATGCTTGCTCTGGTGATGTTGATGTTGTTGGCCATCTTGTTATCGATATTCTATTTGTACCTAAATTTATTCTTTCCGCGGTTTGATTATCATCATGAAGTTGAAGTGGTCAAACAAAGCCTTGCAGCATTGCTCGCCGTCTTTGGTGGATTTGCGTGGATGGGTTTATGTCTATGGTTGGTGTTCTTTCCTCTTGCAACATTGACACCATCGTTGCAAATGATGTCAGTGATTTTATTAGAAGGGCTTGTGATTGGTGTCATGTCAGTGATTCTAATTCGGCGCTCTGATTATTTCTATAATCAATTAACCGTTTAAAGGAGAGAATATGAAAACCATCATTTCCCACGACGTTGAAGAAGCCCTGCGAAAAGGGTTGCCTGTGGTTGCTTTAGAAAGTACGATCATTAGTCATGGGATGCCTTATCCTGAGAACTTATCTACGGCGATGGCGGTAGAAAAAGTTGTCATCGATGCTGGAGCAACGCCTGCCACCATTGCCATTTTAGATGGGGTGATTCACATTGGTTTAAGTCAAACCACCCTGACCCAATTTGCCCAATCCAAACACATTCGTAAAGTTTCTCAACGTGATTTAGCGTATGTCTTGACTCAACGTTTATCAGGTGGAACCACGGTTGCCACGACCATGTATTTAGCATCGCTACACGGGATTAAGATATTTGCCACAGGTGGGATTGGTGGGGTTCATCGCGGGGCAGAAACCTCGTTCGATATTTCTGCTGACTTAGAAGCGTTTGCCACCACCCCAGTCACGGTTGTATCTGCAGGTGCAAAAGCAATTTTAGATTTACCCAAAACGTTAGAGTATTTAGAAACCATGGGTGTGCCCGTGGTTGGATATCAAACCGATGATTTCCCTGCTTTTTATCATTCCAAGAGTGGATTGAAGTTATCGTTGAGATTAGACAGTCCTCAAGCCGTGGCTGAGTTAATGAATCATCAAGAGGCCCTAAAGTTAACCCAAGGAATTCTCGTTGCCAACCCTATCCCTGTTGCCTTTGAAATGGATGCAAGGGTGATCCAGCAAGCAATTCATACCGCCATCAAAGAAGCAGACGAGCAACATGTCAAAGGTGCAGCGTTAACGCCATTTTTATTAGCAAGAGTGAAGACCTTAACTGGCGGAGACTCCTTGGTGAGCAATATCGCTTTGGTTAAACACAATGCAAAAGTTGCCGCAGAGATTGCGGTTCAACACCATCGACTTAATGCTTCGCGTGGTCAATCTCTGAAATAATGCTTTGCAGATTCACGTCGTTGAAGGTGTAACGTTCATTGCAAAAATTACAAATCACTTCTGCCCCTTTTTGTTTCTCAATCATATCTAACAACTCGGATTTCCCTAATAACTTTAGAGTTTCTGTGGTCCTTTGTTTGGAACAATTGCATTGAAAACGGATTGATTTTTCATCAAGGAAGGTTAAGGATTCTTTTGGAATGAATTGGCCGAGAATCATTTCTGGGGTCATGCCTTCAACAAGCATCGTTGAAATAGGTTTAGCAGCTTTGACCGCTTGTTCTGCTTTGACAAGGGTGGCTTCATCACAACCAGGAAGCGCTTGAATTAAATACCCACCACTCGCGGCAATGGATCCATCTGGGTTGACCAAGACACCGAGGGCTAATGCTGAGGGAATTTGTTCTGAGTTCACTAAGTAGGACGCTAAGTCTTCAGCAATCTCACCACTGACAATTGGGGTTTGTCCTGTGAATTTAAATTCAGTGCCAAAACTTTTAATCACCGCGACCATCCCGTTTTTACCAACCGCTCGGGCGACATCAAGTTTTCCTTTTTCGTTAGCAGGGAAGTGAACTTGACCATGATGGAGATACCCGCGCACCTCACCATGAGCATTCGCGTCGACAACAATTTCTCCAATCGGTCCATCACCTGCGATACGAATCGTATATTTCTCGTCACCTTTTAAGTTACTTGCAAACAAAATACCTGCGGTTAACGTTCTTCCTAATGCCGCACTTGCGGTCGGTAAGGTTTGATGGCGTCGGCAACCTTCTTGGGTAAGAATGGTGGAACGAGCAGCAAGCACTCGCATCTTGCCACCAAAGGCAATGGCAGAAACTAAATAATCATTTTTCATGAATCTAATCTTACCAAATTAATGCGTACAAGAGAAAGGTTCAGCAACATTTACAATCAAAGATTGTTTAACATATTACAATAGATAAAAAGGAAAACTTCATGAACAAGAACACAACATCTGTCCATCATCCCTTAATTGAACATAAAATGAGCCTGCTTCGCGATCAACAAACCCAATCGAATTATTTTCGGACGCTGGTTAAGGAAATCACGCAATTGATTGTCTTCCCTGCGACGCAACATCTTTCCCTTCAAGACAAGAAAATCAAGACGCCTGTGGATGCCATGGTTGCGTCAGAAGTTAAGAATGAGGTGCTGGTGGTTCCCATCATGCGAGCAGGCTTGGGGATGTTGGATGGATTTACCGATATGATTCCCCATGCCAAAGTTGGTCATATGGGTTTTGTGCGAGACGAAAAAACATTAAAGGCTTCCGCATATTTGGTGAAGTTACCCAAGATTGATGCTTCTACGGAAGTGTTCATCCTTGATCCGATGTTAGCCACTGGAGGAACATTAATTCAAGCGATTGATTTGATTAAGAAAAAAGGTGGGAAGCGAATCACGTATCTTGGATTGGTTGGCGTCCAATCAGGAATTGATTTGGTTTTGAAAGCTCACCCTTCTGTAAACATATTTTTAGCGGCAATCGATAAACAATTAAATGAAAAAGGTTACATCACGCCTGGATTAGGCGATGCTGGTGATCGTTTATTTGGCCAAGAAGGTTAATTAGTAAGAGAGAACATAGTCAACCGCATACTTGTGATCTTTTAATTTTTGTTCGCCAGGTAAATACGTTAAGTTCATTAAGAAGGTGAATTGAATCACTTTTCCACCTAGTCTTTCAATGAGTTTGGCAATCCCAATCGAGGTGCCACCCGTAGCAAGAACATCATCAAGAACAAGAACTTTTTGTCCTTTTTTAATCGCGTCTTCATGCATGAATAAACTTGTTTGACCGTATTCTAAAGTAAATTTTTCTTCAATCGCTTTCCGGGGAAGTTTGCCAGGTTTTCTCACTAGCACAAATGGAATTTTTAATTGACTGGCGACGGCACCGCCAAAGATAAATCCACGCGCCTCAGGAGAGACAATCACATCAGGTTTGTGCTTTTTCACAAGGTTAGCAAGGTCTTGAATAGATTGGTGAAAGGCTTCACCGTTGTTCAATAACGTGGTGACATCCTTAAAGGAAACACCTTTGATGGGAAAATCTTGTACCGAGGTGATGTATTTTTTTAAGTCCATGATTATTCTCCTTTTCGCCAAGGATAATCCTTGGGATTCATTTTGATCATGCTTGGTTTGAGGATGCCGACGTAAGGAACATTGCGATATTTTTCATCGAAGTCTAAGCCATAACCGACCACGAAGAGTTTGGGAATGGATTTGCCGATATAGTCAGGAACAAACTTCACTTTTCTTCCTTCTGGTTTATCAAGGAAGGTTACCACTTTAACCGACTTTGCGCCTTCACTCACTGCTTTCTGTTTGATCTTTTGAATGGTGAGACCAGAATCAACAATATCTTCAATGATGATCACGTCTTTATTTTTTAGACTTAGACGAGGCCAGAGATAGATTTCGACCCAGTTCGAGGTGACCACCCCACCGTGGTAACTGCTACTGGCCACAAATTCATAGTCGCAATAAAACTGGAAGTGTTTGGATAAGTCTGTTAAGAAGGGAACCACCCCTTTGAGCACTGCGAGAATCAGAGGGGTTTTACCCAAGTAATCTTTACTAATTTGATTGCCTAGTTTTTGACAGATGTCTTGAATGTCTTTTTCCGACACCAACACACTTTCAAAGTCTGGATGGATGAGGGTTGATTTCATACCTTTTCTCCTAGGTTGACCACTTGCTTCAAATTGACAAGCATCAACGTTAAAATTATATGCTAATTCTAAGAAAAGTAAAAAGGAATCATGATAGACTTTGAGTAGATGCAACTGGTGGTTGTTTAAAAGACAACCAACAAGCGAATAAAACAAGAAATATCAACCATCTATCGTTAGTTAATCAGTTTATTTCATACGATAATGTAAGTAGAAAAGAGGAAGATAACATGAAAGAATCGTTTGGAAAAAGACTAACAGAGCTCCGTAAAAAGAAGGGTTGGACGCAAGAAGCGTTAGCGAAGAAATTAAATGTTTCTGCCCAAGCGGTTAGCAAGTGGGAGAAAGACGTATCGCTTCCGGATGTTGGACTGCTAGCTTCCATCGCCAGTACTTTTGAAACGTCTATTGATTTTTTATTAGGTCATCAATCCGAAGCGGTGGTAGGCATGACCACCACCGCCCAAAAGAAAGATCTCAATCGCTTGGTGTTTAAGATTAAAGTTCTCTCTGCAGATGGGGATAAGGTGAACGTGAATTTACCCTGGCCATTGGTGAAGGTCGCCCTCGACATGGGTGTCACCCCTAAGATCGATGGAAAAGATGTCCTTAAAGATATCGACATTAACAAAGTCATGGCCTTGGTTGAGCAAGGGGTGATTGGAAAGATTGTTGAGATTGAAAGTAAAGACGGTGACTTTGTTGAAATCGTTGTGGAGTAACCATGCGTATCTTGATTAAAGAACAAAACAAAACGAAAGTTTCCCTTTGGTTACCTTCAGGGCCTTTGGTGTTAAAAACATTTCTAAAATATTTTACCTATGAAGGAAAGAAAGTCTCTGTTCAACAAAGAAAGATAATTCTTGATCAACTTAAAGTCTTACGAAAACTTCACCGCCCGTTGGTGTTGATTGATATCGAACAAAAAAATGGCGACCGCGTCTATATCAAGATTTAAAACTCAATCGATTAATAAATAAATGGAATAAAGCGATAACGTTGTTTTAACCATTGTGCGTATTGTGGGTGAATCTTCGTGAGTGCGAGTTCTTCAACTTTCATTCGCCAAGAAAAACCAATCAAGAGAAGTGGTAATCCAATCACCAGGGCAAGCCAATTACCTACAAAAATGGGAAAGGCTAGAGTGATTAAGAACAACCCTAAATATAAAGGGTGTCTTAGGTATTGATAAGGTCCAGTGGATACCAAATTCATCGACATAGACACCGCGACATGACGAGTAAAGTTTTCTCCTAAGGCTTTGGAACCACGATAACGTAGCCATAAACCAATCAGGTAAAAACCCAAGGCAAGGATTTGAAAGAATGGATAGATGTCACTGCCATTCATCTTACCCAAGTTGTTAGCAGACAATTGAATCGTGCTGACAATCACAAAAGCAATGGCGACAATCAAAAACCAAAACGATTTCTTTTCTAGAAAACGACCAAGTCTTTTTTTATTTCGAAAAAAGAAAAACTCTAAAATCCATAATAGATTAGCAAGATAGAAGAGGACGTTGAATAAACTCAAGACCCTTAAATGTTCCATACATTAAAACCGAACACTGATGGTTAACTCACTCATCCCAGTGGCTTCTTCGTTGACCCGAATCGTGAAAGGAACTTGACCACGACTAGCTTGATTCCAAGCATATCCACTATTGTTGGTAGAACCAAAGATGGCACCTGGTCGGAACACATCACTACCCCACATCCACCCTTGAGGATCGCGATCATAGAGTGAATTGTTGCCATCTGCTTCAATAAAGCGAATGAGTTTGAAGTCACTGTCGGTGTTGTTATTTAAAAAATAGGTTGGGTAATTGGCACTCGAATTTGGTCCCAACCTTGCATCGACATGATATAGAATCAGTCCTGATTGGCCATCAAAAAAGAAATCATCAAAACCTTGATACAGGCCGGTGGGTGTGTAATACATGGCGATGATGTATTCATCAAACAAACTTCCATTCCAATCATCGGTGATGATGTAAGCATCTCCAGAGGTACTGAACGGATTGAGTGTTAAATCCATGCTTTCAGTGACAATCTTTGGTTGAATCCATCCTAATAATAATTTAGAAAAAGGATTGTGGTCGCCAACGGTGCTATCCATCATGTCAGCACCACCTAGACCCCATTCATTATACGACCCATCATCCGATGCGTAATCATAATAATCTTCTAAACCAAGCTTATGACCGGTTTCATGAATGATCGTGCTTGCATCGATTTGGTTATTCACCATCATCAGCTCATAAGGCATCCACACATACGAGCTAACCGCGACATCATCAAAACGTTGATCTCCAAAGTATTCATATAAATATGCCCACCAAAAACTATTCCAACCTTCCGCAGGGTGGTTATAAATCATATAAAGGCCATCCAGGGTTCCGTCGTTATTGAAATCAAAATCAGAAAAATCGATCGTGTCATTGTAGGCATTCATCAATTCATCGATGATCACGGTGTTCGCGTCACCACCGTCATCATTTAAGTTTGAATAATATAAAGATGTAAATTGAGTTTGATAAGGGGCAACCACCACCCCTTCAAGGTCGAGCAACCCATAAGAAGAAGTTTGATAATAGGCATTCACGGATTGAAAAGGATCGGTTGTTTCTGCATTAAAAGCTTGATGAATGTTGCTGACAACTTGCGTTGGATTGTTAAAAGGAAGATCTGGAAAATCAATAGGAACGACCAAGACCTTTGGATTTCCCGTTGCAGGAATCGACCAAAAATTACCGACATCATGACCAAGAGGCAACGAGGTTGGTTGAAGAGGTTGTCCTCCACTGATGGAAGGATAAGGTAATGAAAAGGTACATGCGGTTAGCATGCCAAGCAAACCTGAAGATAAGATGAACTTTTTATTCATAATCACTAAGAGTGAGCAAACCGACTTGCGGCGGCTGCAGCGATGGCAGCAACCATGTCATCAAGGAAAGTATGACAATGTTTGCCGTCTTTACCTTCTTCATTGAGACGAGCGACCACACCATATTTTTGCTTATCAATAAAGCCAAAGTTGGTTAAAGCAATCGATCCATATAAATTACAAATGCTATAGGCAAGCACTTCATCAGTTCCAAATAATCCTTCATCACGACGAACAATCGCTTCTAAATCTTTATTCTGATAAAGTTTTTTTTCTGCTAAAATATCAAGTTCAATCGCTGTCATTAACGCAAACTGAACTTCTCGTTTATCGAGGACGGATAAAACCGATTCTAACAGGACTTTTTTATCAAGATTGGCGTGATAATCTTTTTGCAGGTAATAAACACAATCCACCACTTCATCTAAAGAGACACCTCGTTTGGTTAACAAGGCAATCGCTTCATTTCTCAGAGATTTTAATTTTTCTTTCATGGCTTCATCATAACAAAGTTTGATTGGATTCGTTAATTAGACGATGCGTGAATGTGTTGATTTAAGTGCTTTGATTTGATTTGCCAACGTTTTGATTTCCAACGAATAAATAGATTAATGCCTCTGACCACTTCATCGAGGGCGAGCGCAATCCAAATGCCTAGTAATCCTAATTCCAACCAATCGCCGAGAAGATAGGCTAACGGTAAGATAAAGATCCATTCCACGATGATGATGGAGATAAGGGGATACCGAGCATCTCCACAAGCCTTGATCGCCCGGTTGACCACGACATTCATCACCCGTCCAAACTCTAAAAAGATATCCGCAATCGCCACACTCACCAACAAGGTTAAAACCACAGGGTCATCGGTAAAGAGTCGGCCAATCACCCCCATGAGCAAGGCAAGGGTGAGGGAAGGAACAATCGTTGCCACATAAGAAATCTTCAAGGCATACTTGATGGTGCTTTCTGCTTCAGCAAATTCTCCACCACCCACTAATTGACCAACCTTAATCGCACTTGCGTTGGCAAAGGCTGCCATGACGAAATACGTGAACATCGCCAAGGAATCAAAATAAGCTTTTGCAACAATCGCTTCTGTGCCATAGCCGGCAATGATGCGGGTAATTAAAATCATGAAAAATGTGTAACTGATGTTTTCAAACACCGCTGGTGCACCAACTTTGAATAACAGTTTGGTGGTCTTGGAACGAAAGATGCTTTCTTTGGGCAACTGAAAGCGTAGATTTAATTTCTTTTTAATAAAATAAGCGAGTCCAGTAAAGTAGACGAGTCTACCAATGCCAATGGCAATGGCTGCTCCGACAACCCCTAGGTTTGGAATCCCTAACCAAGGGACACCAAAGATCAATGCGTAAGAAAATACAAGAATGCTTGTGTCACAGAAGATTAAGGCAATCAACGCTTCCACGGTTTTTCCGTGAGCGTAGAGTGTTTGGTTAAAGACTAAAAATAAGGCGTTGAGAATAAATAAAGGAGCGAGAATTAATCCATATTGTTCTGCAAACGCTTGAACCGATGCTTCAAGTTGATAAAAAGAAAAAATAGGTTGATAAAAAAGAACAAACACAGCAGTGCCAATGATCGCAAATAAGATTGAAAAAGCCAATGAGGTTGAAAAAATATCTTGGCGACGATGAGGGGATTTCGCGCCAACCGACTGGGCTAGTAATATCCCAGCACCCATGGAGATGATGGAGAAGAACAAGAACACGGTGTTATTGATTTGTCCAGCGATCGACACCGCGGCAGCCACCGAGTCGTCATACGCGGATAACATCCACACCACGAGGTTAGAGACAACAATGACAAAAGTGACCTCTAAAATCAGAGGAAGTGATAATTTTAAGAAACTTGTGGATTGGATACGATTTAAATTTGGAACCACGTTGTGATACCCAAGTAGCATTGTAAAGGATTTGGATTATTTTGTGACGGAAGGATGATGGGTTAAGACTTAGAATAAATTCGGATCTTCAACATCAAGGTCAATTAACTCATATTCTTCTTTGTTAATCGGGGCAATGAAGATAATCGATTCAGTGAAAACTTCCATTTGAGCATTGATATCTAAATCGTAATTGTACGTCCATTCCAGAGTGTATGGATCACCTTCGATGTATCCATAGTCATCAGCCTCAGGATTTTCTGGATCATAAACAGGCATTCTTAATTCAAAACGATATTGATTATCCACATCGATATTAATCGATAAGGCTTCGATAAGATTGGTCACAAGGTTCACACTAAAGGATAGTTGAAATTCATTGAGGGTAACCGCGGCTAAACTATCGTCTATCCATTGATCAAGTCGTAGGCTTTCTTCTTCATTTAAATCATCTCTGGTGATGGTTCCAAGATACATTTGTTCAAAAATAACCGGTAAATCTTCTTCGGTGATTTCATAACCAATCGAAAGGGTTGAACCTGTTAACGTTTTATTGAGTAAGTTGAGTGAGTCTACCATCGGTAAAGACGTTTCCACCCAACGATCAATATTTTCTTCAGTCAATTGAGGAATAAAATTACCCGTGAAGCCTTCTAACTCAAAAGGTGTTTTGAATTGAGTTGGGAATTCACGGTTGGCAGAGGGAAATAATAATCGGGCAATGGTTGTCGCGTCTTCTGATAAATTGACATAGGCTAAACCTTCTTCGATGTATAAGTTTGCGGTTTGATTTTCTACCACGGTTTCATCCGTAAAACTAAAACTTCCATCATCGGAACCGATAGAAGATAATAATGCAAATCTGTCAAAATTGATGTTTAATTCGGCATTCCCATTTCCAGTTTCTGGTGTGTTCATGGCCAGTTCTGCGTTGGCAGCGATTTGAAAAGTATTGGAAGTTTGATAGTTAGGTAAAATAACTTCTGAGAAAATTTCCGCGTTGATGTTTAGATTGGTTCTCATCGCGTTACCAGGGTTTGACAACATGGTTGCTAACGAACGTAACATTGTTCGATTTGGTTGATTAAATGACTCCTCGATGGTCAGCGCAGAAGAGGTTGGATTTGAGGAAAGCGAGAAACCACCACAAGCGGTTAAAGCCACGGTGGTGAATAAAGTGCCAAACAGATTTCTTGTTTTCATAAGTGTTTTTACCTTAAAACTACAATAGCATAACATTTAAAATTTAATCCTTAGATGCTTGAATCGAATGAGGTAAAATAGAAGAGATGAAAAAACAAGGTTTTGGTGTGTCGCATGCAAAAATCATCTTGATTGGTGAACATGCAGTTGTCTACGGCTATCCCGGCATTGCCTTACCCTTTTTACCCTTAGAAACAAAAGTTAACGTCACGCTCAACGATGAAGACTTTTTATCTTCAAGTTTGTTTCAAGGTTCCATGGCAAACATGCCTCAAGAACTTTTATTCATTAAGTTTATGGTGGACGAACTTCGTCCTTCATTAGGTTATGGTCCTGTCATGGTTGAGATCGAAAACCATATTCCTAATTCTGCTGGGATGGGGAGTAGTGCTGCAATCAGTGGTGCCCTTGTCCAAGCGTTGTATGATCTTTCAGAAACGTCATTAACCCCAACCCTTCGGTTTGAAAAAACCCAACTCGCAGAAAAGCTTGTTCATGGATCTGCCAGCGGCATCGATGCCTTGACCACCACGAGTGACCACGCTTGGTATTTCATCAAAGGAAAAGATCCAGAAAAGTTAACCATCCAATTACCTGGTTATTTGGTCGTTGCCAACACGGGTGTCAAAGGTAGCACCAAAGAAGCCGTGGCAAAAGTGGCAAAATTATTTACTCAAAATCTTGCCCAAGGACATTTAGAGTCTTTAGGGTTGATGGCCATCTTGTTTAAAGAAGCCGTTGAAAAATCTAGCCTTGAAGAAATTGCAAAATACATGAACCAAACTCACTTCCATTTACAAGAGTTAGGGGTGTCACATCCTCAATTAGATGCAATGGTAGAAGAGGCTCTTCACCTCGGGGCATTAGGGGCAAAATTAACGGGTGGTGGCCTTGGTGGTTCAATGATTGCTTTGGTTGATTCGAAGTTTATCGCAGAAAAAATAATTAAACATTTTAAGAAAAAACATACCCAAGAAGTTTGGATGATGGATTTACAATCATGAAAAAAATCATTGCCCGTGCACCGGTCAATATTGCCTTAATTAAATATTGGGGTAAAGCCAATGCTGAACTTGTGTTACCCACCACAACATCCTTATCGTTGACCTTATCCGATCTTTATACAGAAACAACGTTTGAAGAAGGTCCGTTTCAATTTTTCATCAATGGTAAACCTGGTGATGCCTCTGAAGTATCTCGAGTTAAAGATGTGTTGAAACATTTTCGCGATACCCAAGTGATCATCCGAACTCACAATAACTTTCCAACGGCGTCTGGTTTGGCTTCATCCGCATCTGGGTTTGCAGCCTTAACGGTTGGCTTGAATGCATTTTTTCAAGCAGGATACACCTTACAAGAATTAGCAACGTTAACTCGATTGGGATCAGGAAGCTCCTGCCGAAGTTTAGTGGATGATTTTGCCATTTGGCACAAAAACGGATCAATTGAAACCTTACCTAATCCATTTAAAGATTTACGGATGATCGTCGTCCTTATCTCTGAATCTAAAAAAGCGATCTCCAGTCGTGATGCGATGAAAGTAACCATGGCAACTGCGCCATCTTATTCGTCTTGGATCAAAGCAAGTGATCTAGATTTTCAGACGATCAAGAAAGCCATCATCGATCAAGATTTGATAAGGGTTGGAGAAACCATGGAAAAAAATAGTTCCCGACTGCATGAGGTCATGGCCGATTCCAATCCACCGATTCTTTACCAAAAACCTGAATCACTTAAAGTCTTGGCAATGGTGAGAAATCTACGACAACAAGGATTGATGGGATTTGCGACGATGGATGCAGGACCGAATGTAAAAATCTTAATTCAAGGAAAAGATCTTTCTAAGTGGGAAGAACATTTAAAGAAAACATTATCCGTCAAATATTTAGTAACTCGAATGGGTGGCAAAGCCTATGCTCAATAAAGCATCCTATTTTGCCCCAGGAAAACTGTTTTTAGCTGGAGAATACGCGGTGACGTATCCTCAAGGAGAAGCGATCATTATCCCTCTGAAGATTGGGATAAAGGTCACCATTGCCGCCAAAAAGAAATACGAAATCATTAACCTTCAATATCCAAAAGAATCGATGATGTTTAATATCATCAGTGACATCCCCAATCCTTATGTTCGTTTAGCATTGGAAGTGGTTAGACAATGGCTTGAAGCAAAAAAAATTCCTTGGCGAATCTTCTCAATCACCATTGATTCAACGTTGGTTGCAGATCATGGAAAGTATGGATTAGGAAGTAGTGGTGCGATTACGGTTGCCCTGATTGGTGCCTTGCTTACATTCCACGGGGTTACCTTTACTTCTGAAACACTTTATAAACTTGCCGTCGTTGCCACGGTGCAAAATTATCAAGACACCTCCTTTGGTGATGTTGCGTGTAGTAGCTTTGCCAAACCCATTCACTATCGAAAATTTCTCCCTACGATGCTACCTTTGATTAAAACCCTTCATGTTCATACCTTGATCGACATGCCTTGGGAAGGGTTGTTATTAAACCCTATTCTTAACATGCCATTTACCCCCATTGTCGTCTATTCCGGGACCTCAGCAGATTCGCAAACGCTTGTAAAATTGCTCACCCCGCATTTAACTTTAGACTGGGTTAAACAAAGCAATCAATACGTTCATAGCTTAATGACTTCGTGGGATACCAAGTTGATTGACGCCATTCATCGCCACCTTCAAACCTTAGCAACCATCAGCAAAGCACCTTTGTTTACCCAAGGAATTGACGCCATTTTAAAGATTGCTCATGCATGTGAAGGGGTTGGTAAGTTTTCTGGTGCCGGCGGGGGAGATTGCACGTTGGTGTTTATCCCTCAACGTAAACAAACCGCATTTCTAAAGCAAATTAAAAAAGAGAAATATCACATTCTTTCCGATATAATTTAATCATGAACCGAAAAGACGATCACATTCAATTTGCCTTAGCGCAACCTGCCATCAATAATGATTTTGATAAGGTTCGTTTCATCCATCACGCCTTTCCTGAAACTAACCTTGAAGATATCGATTTAACCACCACCTTATTTAACCGAACTTTTCCTTATCCTTTTTATATCAACGCGATGACGGGTGGTAGTGACCAAGCGGGCAAGTTAAATCTGCGATTTGCGAAGTTGGCAAAACACTTTCAAATCCCGATGGCCACAGGTTCCATCACTGCTGCGATTAAAGATCCTTCTTTATTAAAAACATTTTCTGTGATTCGCGATGTTTATCCCGAAGGCTTTGTGATTGCCAATATTGGAGCGGGTCATCCACTTGCCAACGCCATCAAAGCGATTGGGTTATTGAAGGCTAACGCCTTACAGATTCATGTGAATGCCGTTCAAGAGATAGTGATGCCAGAAGGTGACAAAGATTTTAAAGGATGGTTAGCGTCGATTCAAGCCATTCGTCAAGGCATCCAAGTTCCCTTAATTGTGAAAGAAGTAGGGTTTGGCATGAGTGCAAAAACCTTCTCTCAATTAACCGCCATCGGCGTTCGTTATGTTGATGTTGCAGGCAAAGGTGGGACTAATTTTTCCAAGATAGAAAATAACCGACGACAACAAACCCTTCCTACGTTTGATGATTGGGGTCAATCCACAGTAGAATCTTTAATCGCTGCTAAACCATTTACCAATCTTCAAGTCATCGCCAGTGGTGGCATTCGCCAACCGATGGATGTCATCAAGAGTTTGGTGTTAGGTGCGAAGATGGTGGGGTTATCTGGATACTTTCTGCACTTAATCAATAACCATACCGATGAAGAAGCGATTGCAACAATAACTTCATTTATCGAAGAACTTAAATTCATCATGTTGCTATTAGGCAAATCAACCATCCAAGCATTACCAACCGCTGAATTCACCTACACCCCATGAACCTCAAAGAAAAAATCGAAGCGTCGTTGCTTCAATTCGTCGAGACCATGCCAGCATCCATCTTAAAAGATGCTGCTATTTACGTGGTCAAAGCAGGCGGAAAAAGATTTAGACCGTTGGTGGTCTTAACCTTAATTGAAAGTTATGGCATCGATTCAACCCCATACATTGATGTCGCCACGGCGATTGAAATGATTCATCTTTATTCACTGATTCATGATGATTTACCAGCGATGGATAATGACTCGCTTCGTCATGGAGTACCTACTATTCACCGTCAATTTGATGAGGCAACCGCCATCTTACTTGGAGACGGATTATTAACCAACGCTTTTGAACGCGTGAGCAAAAACAAAACCTTAACTGCAGTACAAAAGGTAAGTTTAATTGAGTTACTCTCTGTCAATGCAGGCTTACAAGGCATGGTGTATGGCCAGCATTTGGATATCGAGGCTGAAGGAAAACAAGTTGACGTCAACCATTTAAAGCGTATTAGTGAATTCAAAACTGGCAAATTGATTGAAGCTTCGTTTCGGATGGGTGCCATCATGGCCTCACCTGCTGACGCCAACCACTGGGGCAAGGTTGGTTTAGACCTTGGGTTGATGTTTCAAATCCAAGACGATGTCTTAGAAGTTACCGTGTCAGTCGAACAACTCAAAAAATCCAAATCGGATCTCTTATTAGAAAAAGCGACCTTTGTGAGTCAATTGGGGATACAACCGGCAAAAGACATGATTGAACAACTTTATCAACAAGTGAAGGTGACACTATCAAAAATTCAATTAAAGAATCATCTCATCACGGACCTGATCAATAAGATTTATGACCGCCGTTATTAGCGTCATGAATAAACTCGTTTTTACCTTTAAATATTCGATCAAAGTTTAATTTTGTTTTTTGCAAGACTTGATTATCAGCCGAGATTAGCGGATGTTTTTCCAACCAACCTTTCATCGCATTCACGATGGAAGCAGGTGGGACAACTGCATAATGCAAATAGGTAAAAGGAATCACAAACGTATTCTTTTGTAAATCTTCATTGCCTTGTTTATTCACAATCGCCTCAATGGAATCTAAGGTTAAGCCTTGTAGCCAATCTTTAATTTCATGATCACGATACTCAAAAATGACATCGGCTAAAAACTGATGCATGACTTTGATCACTTCGTTAGAATCAAGGGGGTGTAAGTTAGAATTGATCATTTTTTTTAAACCATTCACCAATTTCTTTTATTTTATCTGAGTAATCGTTAAATGGTACATCGAACACTTTTAAATAGTATGTCTTTTCAGTTTCTGTTGGAAATTGATAATCATGAAACATCTTCAGAATGGCTTCTTTAGGAAATTGTTTCCATGTTCGTTTTTGATTTCGTTCCATAAGAACCTCTAAAGGCGGTCTTTCAAAGGCGAAATAAACGATAGGAAAATGTTTAAACCGATTAACAACGGCACCACGGTTTTCAATCGTGCGTAAGGTTGCATCTAATGCGACCAACATGCCACTTTGAAGCAACTTCTCGATACGCTGATACGTTAAGTCCCAAACTTCTTTTTCTCTTTCAGGTTTAAAATCAAAACTTCGATACAACTCCATACGGATGTCATCTGTAGACACCACCTGTAAACTTCTAATTTCTTTGTGAATCATGCCCAAGAAAGTTGATTTACCTGTAAGTGCCGGACCGGACATAATGATGAGAATACCTTGCTTCAATAATTCACCTAACCTTTGATGAGTTTTTCACGAATCAAATTAGACAAGAACTCAATGATAAGAACAAAGAGGATAATACCCCACAAAGCACTCGCAGCATCATTCCAACGAAAGGCTGTCATCGCAGAAATTAAAGTGAATCCAATACCACCAGCACCAACCAACCCCAACACCGTTGCATTTTTAAGATTGATTTCAAAACGATGCATCAATGTGGAAATAAATGAGGCTATCAACTGAGGTATGACACCATAGAAAATTTTTTGTAATTTTGTGGCGCCTTGTGCATCCAGTGCTTCGAGAATACCCTTATCAATATCTTCAATCGCTTCAATAAACAACTTCGCGGTCATACCAATGGAAAGCACTGCAATTGTCAGCACCCCGGCAAAAGGACCTGGTCCGGTTACCCGAACAAACATAATCCCAAGAATAAAAAATGGAAACGATCGAATGATGGTTAAAGTGGTGTTGCCAATTAAACTGGCCAGCTCACCAACAATATTCCTTGCTGTCAGTAAAGCAAATGGTAGTGAAAGAATCCCTCCAAGAAGTGTTCCAAGTAATGCGATTCCTAATGTTTCAAACATTAAAAACCAAACACTATCAACATTAAAACTCAAAAAAGCTTCCAAGTTTGGTTCAAACAAAGCTCGCAAAATATTTCTTGCAATAATTGCCCCACTTTCAGAAACACCTTGGAAGACAAGAACATCTAAACTCCAAACCAGCAAAATAAAAATACCCAAAAAAACGACAACATTCCTTAGCGCGTGGCGAGGACGTTTTGAATAAACGGATTGAATGGTGATTGAGCTCATTGTGATTGACCCAGTCTTTTGCGAACATAACGAGAAAGATTTTCTGTCATTAAGATAAGTGTCACAAACCCGATAAGCATCACCGACACCTTGCCATAGTCTCTTAGGCTCATGGCATCATTGAGTAAAATACCAATGCCACCTGCGCCAACAAACCCAAGAATTGCTGAATAACGAATGTTGATTTCAAAGCTATAAAGTGCAACGGAAATAAATTGCCCATAAATTTGGGGTAGTATGCCGGCAGCAAATGCCTGAGGTTTGGTTGCCCCTGATGATTGAATCGCCTGAAAAGCACCCATATCCAGTGTTTCGATATGCTCATACAGTAATTTGGTGCTAATCGCAAACGTAAAGACAGTTAAAGATAAAGCGCCAACAAAAGTGCCATACCCAAACACAAAGGCAAAAATTAAGGCGTATAAAATCGATGGTAAGGTTCTTACTAATGAGAGTAACAATTTAACGCATGCCGTGATCAGGGGATTGTTAATCATATTTTGTGACGCTAAAAAAGCAATGGGTAAAGAAATCAACGAACCCAACAAAGTTCCAATAAACGCCATCTTAATCGTATCAAACAGAGGGTCGATGATGTTTGGTAAGTAAGATAGGTCAAGATTGGTAACCATACTTTCAAGGATGGTAAAAAAATTGGGGATTCGAGAGATAAACCAACTAACACCAATGATTTGAAAGTATTGACCAACAATAAATTGATAAAAATACATCACGCATAGAAGTAACAGGGAAATGTAAATCCAAGTATAAGACAGCGGTTTAATGGAAGTGGAACCATCACTTAAAACAAACGTCCTCTTGGAAAGGGTTAATTTATGTAATAATTTTTTCATCTTTAAATAAAATATCTTCATCATTGATGGCTCGACCATAAATATCTTTTAGAATGGCTTCGGTTACTTTCGAAGCGGGACCATCAAAGACCACATTACCTTTATTAATCCCAATCACACGTTTTGCAAATTTTAAAGCTAAGTCGACATGGTGCATATTAACAACAATGGTGATATTTTCGTGCTCATTGATTCGTTTGAAGTCTCTCATAATCATATTGGCAGTAATTGGATCTAAGGAGGCAACAGGTTCATCTGCTAAAATAATTTTTGGCTTTTGAGCCAGGGTTCTTGCCAAGGCCACACGTTGCTGTTGTCCGCCCGATAGTTGATCTACACGACTAAATGCTTTTTCTAGGACATTGACTTTTTGTAATGCTTCTAACGCCAATAATTTATCAGCCTTTGAATACATGCCAAATAACGTTCGCCAAAAACCCATATCAGGAACTCGCGCTGCCAAAACATTATTCATGACACTGGTTCGATACACAAGATTGAAAGATTGAAAGACCATGCCAATTTTTCTTCGAAATTGTCTTAACTGTTTGCCAGTCAAAGGTCCAACATCAACCCCATCAACTTTTAGTGATCCCTCGGTTATGGAAATCATTTTATTGACCAAACGAATCAGGGTTGATTTTCCTGCTCCACTTAATCCGATGACGGCAACAAACTCACCTTGTTCAATGGTTAAATTAACATTGGCAAGGGCTTTTGTTCCATTCGGATAAGTTTTTCCTGCATTGATAAATTCAATCATGTTTTCCTAAAAAATAAGGCTTGAGTAAACCTCAAGCCTTATTATACAAAATACGGAGGAACTAACTAAGCAATTAATGCGTTAGCGGCTCTTGCACCATCGTAGTCAGCATCATCGGCTAATGCATAACCTTCATGGCTGTAAACTTTGAAAATATCTTTGACGACCGCAAAGGTTGCATCGTCTCCTGGTAAGTCGGTTGTATCCTGCACCAAGTTGATGAAAGCTTGTTCAATGGCAGCTTGTAAGTCATTATCAACAGTGCGCTTTGAAACGGTGACGGTATCGTTATAGATACCTTCTGTGACAAACACAACATCCGTTTCATCCCAAATGCTTTCGGTACGGCCATAGTCGCCGGTCCATTGGGTTGCATAGTCGCGTCTAAAGTCAGCATAACCGAATGCGATGTCAACTTGACCTGATGCTAAGGCGGCAGCAGCACCACCGTAACCAGAAACTTGAATCACATTTGAAGATGGCAGGTCAGTTAGCTTTTTATCATAAAGTTCCATGAATTCTAGGGTTGGATAGATTCTACCAGCAGAAGAAGTAGCCGATTGAACCCCAATTTTTGCATCTTGGAGATCTTCCCAAGTAATTTGATTTCCAGCATTGATAATGGCAGCTAATGCACGACCTTTAGCTGAGGTTCCTGCAACACCGATTGAACGGTAATAGGTGACTTGATTGGAAGAATCACCAACGGTTGGTTCTCCATCATTCCAGTCTTTTGGATTCTCTGAGTCTTTGTTTAGACCACCACGGGTTGCGGTTAATGCAACATCCATGTTGTCACCATCTTTATAGATGGCATACGTACCACCAGGAATTAAACCGACATCAGCGGTTCCTGCATCTAATGCTTCACCGACTGCTTCGTAGGAAGTTCCCACGAATGCACCAACAGTTTCAAATTCAAAACCAAGTTCAGCAAGTTCGGCTTTTAAAACGGCAGGTAAGAAAGTGATTCCCTTGACTAACGTGGCGTTATCTCTTGAAGGAACAAAGAACACACTTAAATTCGTCTTTAATGGCGTCCCCCCACAAGCAGAAAGCGCGATGACGGCAGCAGCACTAATTGGAAGGAAAATCTTCTTCATCTTGTTCTCCTTTTCGGTATAAACCGATTTACGTAATTATTTTAAATAATAATCATAACTAATGAGGATTTTGAATTGTAAAGAAATTGTAAAGTAAGAATTGATTTATAGTTTGATGGTTTGAGAAGCAGCTTTTTCTAAACGATTCATCAAGGCTGCACCAATCCCTCGGCTTGAAAAAGGGTGGGTATAAATAGTTTTTATTTTCAGATCATCCAAGGTTCGTAAAGTACGGTACAAGGCCCGGGCAATAATTTCTAAGGTTGATTGCGGACCTAATGAAAAAGTATTGATGGGTAGTGATTGCAAATGTCCGCATACTTCATTGCTGCCCATGAATACAGCGTCATGATCGGTTACTTTTTTCAGGAACTTAATGATCGCTTCGGCATCCCCGTCCAAAATAATCACATCACCAAAAGGTTTGTAATGCTGGTATTTCATCCCGGGAGATTTTGGCGCTTTATCCACTTTACTTGTGGAGACCACCACCATGCCTAAGACATTTTCAATCGCTTCAACACTGACTGCACCAGGGCGGAGGATGGTAGGAATTTTAGCCGTCATGTCAATCACGGTCGATTCGATGCCGTATTCAGGAATACCGCCATCTACAAAAATGCCAACTTTTCCAAAAAAGTCACGGTAAACAGCTTCAAAGGTGGTGCCAGAAGGCTTACCAGATAAGTTAGCGCTTGGGGCGCACAAAGGAACACCAGCCGCTTTGATGACATCTCTTGCGAGGACTTCTTTTGGCATTCGGACGGCAACGGTTGGTAGGTTAGCGGTGATGATATTTGAAACCGAAGGTGATTTGGGAAGCACCAAGGTCAAAGGGCCTGGCCAAAAGGCATTTATTAGTTTTTTGGCATTGGCATTAACCTCAGTGACAAGGGCATCTAATTGACTTAAGTCAGCAATATGAATGATGAGGGGGTTATCTTGCGGTCTACCTTTGGTGGTAAAGATTTTTTGAATGGCGATAGGGTCAGCAATGGACGCACCCAATCCATAGACTGTTTCCGTTGGGAAAACGATAAGTTCGTGGTTCTCAATGGCCTTTTTAATGAAGTTTTCTTCAAGCAAAGGTTGTTTAATAATCGTAGATTTCATAGGTTTATTCTATCATTATTTATGACTCCATAGTAAGATAAAAGCAGCATGAAAGAACTAAAAAGAATCTTATTGCTTGACCCTTCCATTGCTACTTTTAACATTGGCGATAAGATTATTTCCCAATCGGTTCGTGAACATTTAAAACCACTGATTGATTTCAGTTTTGTCATCGAAGCATCTACTCACTTACCTGTGACGATGTACTTAAAAAATATTTTTTATAGTTACGATTTTGATTATCGCTTTGTGTGTGGTTCAAATCTCATCCGGGGAAAAATGAATCGTTTGGTCAAGTTGTGGGATATCAATTTACGATCCGCGAGCATTGTTTCTCCGCTGATTTTAATTGGTGTTGGTTGGTGGAAAAAAGGTGATTTACCAAACCAATATTCTAAACTTCTTTACTCAAGGCTGCTTGATAAAAAAATGTTACATTCCGTTCGTGACAATTTTACCCTTTCCCAGTTCCAAGCGATGGGTTTTAAAAACATCATCAACACCGCCTGTCCAACCATGTGGAACTTAACCAAAGACCACTGCAAAGATATTCCAAAGACAAAAGCAAAAGATGTGATCACCACCTTAACAGACTATGATAAAAATCCAGTTGCCGACCAACAAATGTTAAACATCTTAAGTAAAAAATACCGGAAAGTATTTCTTTGGTTGCAAGGGGTGAATGACTTTAATTATGCGCATTTACTTAACTTACCCACCAACCTTGAATTGGTCAATCCTAATTTAGAAGATTATGATACCTTGTTACAAACCCAAGATATCGATTATGTTGGCACTAGACTTCATGCAGGGATTAGAGCCTTACAAAAAAAACGCAGAACGATTATTTTAGCAGTCGATCATCGTGCGCTTGAAAAGAAGAAAGATTTTAATCTTACCGTATTAGACCGTCATGATATCCACTTATTAGAAGGCATGATTGATGATACGTTTAAAACAGACATTCAATTACCAATTGAGAATATCCAAACGTGGAAGAGTCAATTTGCTGATGAAAAATAACATGGTCTCGATCCTGCTTTCAAAAACAAAAGAAGCAGATTTGCCATTGATTCAAGGCGATGTGATTGGCGTTGATCGTGGTTGTGCGATTGCCTTAAAAAACAAACTTTCTTTAACCATGGCGATTGGCGATTTTGATTCGCTATCTTCAGCTGATTACGCCTTGCTTAAAAAGAGTGGGACTCCACTAAAAACATTTCCAACAAGTAAAGATAAGTCAGATGCAGAACTCGCAATCGATTGGGCGATTCAACAAGGTTATGAAACCTTGATGGTCCTTGGCTTTAGCGGTGGGCGTCTAGATCACCAGCAAGCCCTGATTCAAGCGATATTTAAATACAAACATCCAGGTCTTACATTACAAACCCCTGATCAAAGCATTCAATACTTAAGCAAAGGAATTCATTTGATTCAAAAAGAAAAACCATTTCAAGTTTTCTCTATGTTTACCTTCTCGAAAGCAGTTGTGTCATTAAAAGGGGCAACTTACCCCATCAACAAAACCACCATCGATGTTGGTTCAATTTACACCTTATCCAATGGGTGGATTAGTCAAGACCCTGCAGAGTTAACGCTTCACGCTGGAGAAATGTTGCTGTTTCGTTCTCGCTTGTTTTAATTCAAAAACTCCATAACTTGTGAATGTCCAAATGGTGGTGGTTAATAAAATCATCCGTTGAAATATACCGCGAATGTCTTGGTTATACAA
Source organism: Staphylococcus epidermidis (assembly GCA_945879785.1). Classification (GTDB taxonomy): domain Bacteria; phylum Bacillota_I; class Bacilli_A; order RFN20; family CAG-826; genus UBA970. Next base: position 29,433 of record CAMCVC010000001.1, read on the forward strand.
AATAAAAAATCCCGAAAAAACAAAGGCAAACACCAAGAAGAAGAGGTGACGTAGTTTAAGATTGGGATTCTTGGATAAAGCGGCATGAACCGTGATGCTAGCAATCGTTAATAAGTTACTTGCATACGCAATGTAACGATGAATGATGACAATGGTTTCGTTGGCAGTAAATCCCGTAAGCCCGTCATAACTGGTAGGAAAGACACCCAGTAACAATGTCATCAACCCATTAGAGAATGTTAGAAAAAACAACCATTTGGGTAACGATGCGGTTTTCAAATAATAATAAGAAAAAGCCATGTAAGAAGCCCCACCAAGCATAAATCCACTGGTGAGTATCCAAGCATTTTCTACGCCTTGACCGGCAAGTTCACTCATTGTATGTAGATAAAAGACATACCCTTGTGGACTAAAAAAATGGGCAATCAAAATCATGCTGACAATAAATAGATTGGTGTAACGAATCCAAGGAAATAACATTACTTTGGTTCCTCTAAACTTAAAGCATCCATGTTCACATCAGCTTCATAGTTGACGGTTGGAATTCTAAATCCATGAATATGGTGAAACTCATCGATGAATTGTTTGGTTCCTGCCAGTTGAAAGATCTTGTCGTTTTCATATTGTTTTGCCATCGCATCAATTTCAACTTGAATGTTTGGTTGCATTTCATAATGGTCGATACGAATTCGTTTCTTTTCGTCCAACAATCGTTGTTGACCATACACCATATCTTTAAACAAACGATGTTTATGTTGGAGGGTGGATTCGTGGACACGATGTTTTTTCATGACTTCAAACATGGTGGATACATAAAAAGCGATCTTGGGAATAAAGACACTGGCTTTGGTGACGACAGCCTTGGACACAGAAATAAGTCCTTCGCCTTTGATTTTGGTTTTTAATAGCCGATCAATTTGAACACCGGCTGCCTCTAAATCATCTTTGGCTCTACCAATCGTGCCATCGCGGTAAATCTTCGCATTGTTTTTACTACCAATATAAGTATAAGAGATGGCTTTTGCGCCTTCATTCAATAAGTTTTCTTTCACCAATTGTTGAACCCAATCGAGCCAATCACTGCCACCCATGACAAAGACGGTGTCTTTGATTTCTTGTTCGGTTGCTGGCGTCACGGTGATATCTTTGATTTGCATGTCGCCGATATCAATGGTTTTTCCAGTTGCCGGTTCACCAATGGTTTTTAAACTTGAACGTACGAGTTCACCTGTGGCAGGATTTTGCCGTGCGCCTGCGGCAAGGGAATAGACGATTAAATCTAATTTGCCAAAGGTTGTTTTGATGTAATCTTTGACTTGTTGTTTCATCTCTTGGGAAAAGGCATCGCCGACAAAGTCCTTATGAATTTTTTTGTTCTTGGCGAGAGCTTTTTGAAAATAAATATTGTTCCACCAACCCGCCGAACCAGTTCGTTCAGCTTTGGGTCTAGATTCAAACGAAACGTTGATGGTTTCTGCGTTGGCGTTGACCGCTAAAGTCACACGAGTGGATAACCCGTAACCAGAAGAACCACCAATGATGAGAACTTTTTTTGGCCCTTGAAAAGAAGGTAAGGTTTTTGCTTCTGCAATTAATCCTTCCACATAATGTTGACAGCCAATGGGATGGCTATTTGTAAAAATATTGCCGCGAATGCTTGGTTTAATGACCATGAGTGATTCTCCTTAGGACTGAACTAATTTTACTCCAAATCGGTAAAAACCGGAAAAGAAAAAAGGCCTTAGTTAATATCGGTCTTTTCATCAATTAATATGGGATAAGTTATTAACATGGTTTCAAAAGGTGTGACCTTTTTTGAAGACGCTATAAACCTAATAAAAAGATCAAAGCAAAAGTAACAACGCCACTATTTGGAATCAAGAGGATGTTTAGATTCTTCACCATCAAGCGACTCATTTTCTTCGTCAATGACGGTTTCCACAAGTTGAAAAGCTTTCATTAAGGCTTTGACATCAAAGACGCTTAGTTTTCCCACGCTTTTGCTTAGGATTCGTTCGGTAAACTGAAAAGATCGTTGGTTTGAGGCGATTCCTTTCTCAGTTAGTTCTAAGAAAAAAATTCGGTTATCTTCAGGGTTAAGTACTTTTTTAAGGTATCCTTTACGAATTAATGATTTGACTGAGCTAGAAATAACAGGTGCCGAGACTTGAAGATACTTGGCAATATTCATGACCGTATGATCATTGTTTTTTTTCATTCTCTCTAAGAACCCAAGCAATAACATTTCCCGAATGGTGAGTTTGTTTTGGGAACGAATTCTTAATGAACGTTCCATCAGTAAATAAGACTGAAAATAAAATTTTAAGAACAATTCTCGAAACGTATCCCCAAAGATTTTAAACATCCTATCCATATGTTAACAAATTTTCATAAAAAAATTGTGAAGGAGTGGTGAATGTATGTTGATCGTAACAATTAGGGGTTTGGTTTATAATAATTACATGAACCATTTAAAACTATATTCCCGATTTCTCATGCTGAATCCTGCGCAAATTGCCCAATTGAATCAACTTGGGGTCGAGGTAAGTAAGACCTTAGAACCTGACGTGAATGCGATCTTTACGGATCAATTCTTTATTGAAACCAACATTGATCAATTACCACCCTTGCAGTATTTACAAGTGGCAACCTCGGGACTTGATCAAATTAACCTCAACCACCCTAAACTTGCCAACACCGTGGTCAGTGGATCTCGTGGGGTCTTTAATAAACCGATGGCAGAATATGTCTTAGGGCATGTGTTATCGATCTATCATAACCATCGTTTTTTTGCTCAAACACAAAAAGTCCAACAATGGCGTCCATCTCGTCACTCAGAAGAATTAAATGGGAAGAAGATGGCAATCATTGGCCTTGGTCAAATTGGACTTCAAATTGCGAAAACCTTTTCTTTCTTTGGCGTGAAGGTCGATGCATTTAATCGTAGTGACGTTGATTCCATTTACATCCAACAACGTTATCCTCTCACTGAATTAAAAGATCGATTATCTCAATACGACATCGTGGTGGTCAGCCTAGCCCTCAACCAAGATACCTTGATGATGATCAATCGTGATGTCTTGGCTCAACTCCATGCGAAAGCCATCTTTGTCAACATTGGTCGAAGTGAACTATTGGATGAAGTCGCCATGATCGATTTATTAAAAGATAAAAAGATTCGTTATGCGGTTCTTGATACGTTCTCAAAAGAACCATTACCCAAAGATCATCCCTTTTGGACTTTGGATAACGTGATTGTCACCCCACATATCTCGTTTACATCGATACAAAATCTAGACAGAATGTTCCAAGCGCTTTTGACAAACTTACAACTGTATTTACAAAAAGAACCTTTAATTAATCAATTTAAATAAGTTTCATCTTTTCGTAGTCTTTGATGAGGGCTTCCACTTTTAATTGAATGAGATCCCGGATAGGTCGGATTGCCTTTAACTTTTCTTCTGGTGTGCCAGGCAAACTCGAAGGATCAGTTAAGTCCCAATTAAGAGAAATTTTGGTGCTTGGAAAAATGGGGCATCGTTGCCCGTTTAAGGCATCACAAACTTTGACAACAATCTCATAGCGTTTCCCTTGTTGAAAAAAATCAAAGACCGATTTGGTTGGATTCTTTGAAATATCGTAACCGAGCTCTGCCATCGCTTTGACTGCGATAGGGTTTAATTTTCCAGCTTCTAAACCGGCACTTTCTGCAACAAATTTTCCTTTACCAAGGCGGTTAAGAAATGCTTCTGCCATTTGACTACGTGCGGAGTTATGAATACAAATGAATAATACGCGGATCATAAATGTCCTCCTTAAAAATTATAAGGAATAAATTGGTTACGTTTGTTAACGTTCTGTATAGTTTCTGTAAAATGAGGTTATCTCATTCATGATAAAATTAACTTATGAAAAAATGGATTGATTTTAAAACCTGGCCACGTTATCAACATTATCAATTTTTTCAATCCTACGAAATCCCTCGATATAACATGACCTTCCCAATCGATGTGACCAACCTTTATCAAGCGTGCAAAACAACCAACCAACGATTCTATTTTGCCTTCATGCATCGAATCATCACCCAACTCAATTTGATTGAAAACTTTAGATATCGAATCGAAGGTGGAAAGGTGTTTGATGAACCGATTGGATTTGTTTCTTTTACGGATTTAATTGAAAACACGGATTTATTTAAAATGGTTTTCGTTAAAGTTAATCCTGATCCAGTGGCCTTTGAACGTGAATCTGTTGATGCATCCAAGCGCCAAGGATCCAAACTGATTAATCTTGAAACAGAACAAGTATTAAACACGATTTATGTTACATCATTCCCTTGGGCTCAATTTACTCATTTTACGCATGCCACAAAACTTGGATCTACCGATTCGGTACCAAGAATTAGTTGGAGTCAGTTTGTGAACACTAACGGAAGAAAAATACTCAATTTATCTATTGAAGCTCATCACGGATTGGTGGATGGTATTCACTTAGGAACATTGATCAACCATCTTCAAGCTGATTTAAACAATCTTTAACGGCTACCTTTGTCGTAAGGAACACCTTCAGCTTTAGGGGCTCGAGACTTTTTGCTTGTTAACATTAAGGCACCTAAGGTTGCAATATAGGGAAGGATGGTGAAAAAATATCCCAACGACAAACCATCAAAAAAAGGAATAAGGGTATATTTCACACTTAAGGCGTTCATTAACCCAAAAAAGATACTTGCGAAAAGAATTTTTTCTGGTTTCCATTGACCAAAAATCATGACTGCCAGTGCTAAAAATCCATAGCCACTCACTTGTCCTGAAAACGTCACCGAACTCGAGACCACAAAAACAAGCCCGCCGATTCCAGCGAGTGCGCCTGACATTAATGTTCCTATCCATCTCATTTTATACACAGGAATGCCAACGGAATCTGCTGCAGATGGATGTTCTCCAACGGCAGATAAGCGAAGACCAAATCTAGTTTTATATATGACGATGATGGATATAATCGCAATCAGGTAACCGGTAAAACTAAGAATATTAATATCTTGGAATAAGATTTCTCCTAAAATGGGGATGTCACCCAATAATGGTATTTTCTGAATATTAAACGTTTGATCAAATGGGATATTTTTCACATCGGTTAATGTTCTAGCAATAAAAATAACCATCGGGGCGGCAAACAAGTTGATTGCGGTTCCGCCGATCACTTGATTTGCTTTCAAGTTGACCGCTGAGAAAGCAAGTAAGGTAGAGAGAAGAGCTCCACTCATTGCTGCAATCAGTGCAGCTAGCAACAAAAGTAAACTTGGATTGAAGTCCGGGAATTGACCTTGCATCCAATTGATAAATAGAATTGAGAAGAATGAACCAAACACCATCGTTCCTTCTAAAGAAATATTCACCACACCACTTTTTTCCGCAAACATGCCACCTAATGCGGTAATCAAAAGTGGAACTGTAAAAAATAAGGTAGAATTCGCAACGATAATGAAGAGTTCAGAAAAGCTCATTTTTTCTTACCTCCAACGTTTAACCATTTCATCACTGTATCTTTTACAAGCATGGCCATTGCTGATGTATAAATGATGGCGGCAATTATCACGTCGATAATTTCTACTTTGATACCGAGGAGTTGCATAAAATAACCACCACGTTGGATGAAGGAAATAAAGAAAGCAGATAGAACAATCCCAAATGGATGGGATTGGCCAAGTAGGGCCACGGCTATCCCATCAAAACCAGCAGACATTAATTCATTACCAACGGAATATTGATTACCACTATTGATCGATCCTTTACCTAAAAAATAAAGTGCGCCAGCGGCACCAGAAAGAGCACCCGCAACCACCATCGATAAAATGACACTTCGATTTTCTTTAATCCCACTGTATTTTGCTGCATACCGATTTGAGCCAACGGCCTGAAGTTCAAAACCAAATTTAGTTTTGTATAAAACAAAGTAGATTAATAATGAAAAGCCTAATGCAAGGATAATGCCAAAATCAATTGAAGACCTTTCAAAGATGTCACGAAGAAAGGTGGTAGGAATGTAGGCGTTCAGGTCGATGGGCCGCGTTTTTGAAAAGGCAACGTTAAACAAACTTTCATCACCTTGAATCCATAAATTGACAGTGTGCATGCCAATATAATTCAGCATGATGGAGGCAATGACCTCGTGAACATTAAAGTAAGCTTTAAGTAGGCCAGGAATCAAACCCCATAAACCTCCGAAAATCATTGCAGCGATAAACGCACCAACCCATTGAAGGGGTCCTAAAAAGTCTCCATGAATACCAACAAAAACACCAGCAAACATTCCCATTGTATATTGCCCAGTTGCGCCAATATTAAATAAGCCTGTCTTGAAAGCAAAACCAACAGATAAGCCCGTGAGGATTAATGGGCCTGTTAAAAATATCAAATCACCAAACCTTCTGAGGAAGTCGTTTGTCAACCATCCGCCAATCATCGTCACAAATCCAGGAAATGCAGTCATTGGATTGGCAATAATCATGATTACTAAACCAAACATTAACCCTAGAAGGATAGCAATGATTGATGAAAACAATCCTTGGAATTTCATGATTTCATTCCACCCGACATATATAAACCAATCGCTTCCTTTGAAGTTTCTTTTGGCAGTAATTCTGCCACAATTCTTCCTTCAAAGATAACGAGAATCCGGTCTGATAACTTCATGATTTCATCAAGTTCAAGTGAAACAAGAAGAATTGCTTTACCTTGCTCACGTTGGGCTAAAAATTGGGAGTGGATATATTCAATCGCCCCAACATCCAATCCTCTTGTCAATTGAACAGCGAGCATGACATCAGCATTACTATCAATTTCACGTGCAATGATTGCCTTTTGTTGGTTGCCGCCACTAAGACTCCTGGTCAATGAATGGATTCCTTTACCAGAGCGAACATCAAATTTTTGAATTAAATGACTTGCTAATTCTAACCATTTTCTTTTTTGGATGATGCCGTTTTTTTGATAGGGATCACGATGATATTTTTTCAATGCTAAATTTTGATACAAAGGGTGATCTAAAATCAATCCAAATCTGTGACGATCTTCAGGAATGTGCGCCAAACCTAAATCATTACGGTATCGAACGGATTGATGAGTCACATCTTCATTTTTTAAAAATATTTTTCCTGAAGTTGCTTGCAATAATCCAGCGATTAAATAGGCAAGTTCTGATTGCCCGTTGCCTTCAATACCAGCCAATCCTACGATTTCACCCTTTTTAACAGAAAAAGATAAATGATTAACCACTGCTTTTTTTGTTCTAGGTGAAAGGTAGGTTAAATCGCGAATTTCTAAACCGGCTTCCCCAACCTTAACAACAGCCTTTTCAATTTCAAAAGAGATTTCTCTACCCACCATTAAGTTTGAAAGTGCTGCTGGATTGGTTTCTTTAGTCCAGAGTGTGCCAACAGATTTTCCTTTTCGCAAAACGGTGACTCGATCAGAAACCGCCATAATTTCATTGAGTTTATGTGAGATAAACAAAATGGATTTTCCTTCTTTTTTTAAGTCGTTAAGAATTTTAATTAACTCATCAATTTCCTGAGGTGTTAATACAGCGGTAGGTTCATCAAAAATAAGAATTTCGTTCTTACGATAGAGCATCTTTAAAATTTCAACCCGTTGTTGCATCCCAACAGAAATATTCTCAATTTTTGCATCCACATCAATCGCTAGTTTATATTGGTTTGATAATTCAACAATCTTTTTTCTTGCTAATTTACGATCAATAAAAATACCATTCATGGGTTCGCTGCCTAAAAGAATGTTGTCTAGAACCGAAAAAACTTCCACCAATTTAAAGTGCTGGTGGACCATGCCGATGCCATATCGATTGGCGTCATTTGGGTTTTTAATGTTTATCACTGAACCATATTTTTTGATTTGGCCACTCTCAGCAGTGTACAAACCAAAAAGCACGCTCATTAAGGTAGATTTACCTGCTCCATTTTCACCTAACAAAGCATGGATTTCACCTTTTTTTAATTCGAGATTGATTTGATCATTGGCAACAATACCAGGAAAAATCTTGGTAATATTGACCATCGAGATGATTGGCTTAATTTGTTGATCGATCATAATTTCATTTTAGAAAAAACACAGGGTGGATGCCACCCTGTGTCCTTTAAAACTCAAATTAAATTAAACAACCCAGGTTACAGAAACCTTGTTCATTGCCGTATCGTATGCAGTGATTTCGCCAAGAGTTGCACCAGTAACGTTAGAACCATTTAAGATTAACGCAACGGTCTTCGATCCAGTGGCTAAATCTTCATAAATGTCGTTATATGCTTCAACTGTAAAGTTATCAAAACCCCATGATTCTGCATCGGTTGGTAAACCAACGCCATCATTGGAGGCGTCTAAGACCCAAACTTCACCACCTGGGAATTCGTCTGCGTAGTATTCTTCTAAGGCTTGGACAACAGAGGTTCCTAAACCCTTCATTGCTGAAGTGATCACGGTATCAGATAAGTCTGCACCGCCTGGACCTTGGTTGACGTCAACACCGATAACTTTATCAAGGCCTTGAGAATCTTTTTCAGCTTCTGACATAACGGAAAGACCAACAGCACCACCGGCAGCGAAGATGACTTGAACGCCAGCTTCATACATGGTTTCTGCGGTCGCGGCGTTTTCTGGAGTATCAGCAAAATCACCAGTATAGTGATATTGAATCGTCACGTCTGCGTTTGCAAAGGTAGCAGCAGCTTGTGCACCAAGCATGAAGCCAACACCAAACTTCACAACGGCTGGAACTGCCATCCCACCCATAAATCCTAAGGAACGATAGCCATCAGCAACGGCAGCGTAACCAGCAAGGTAACCTGCTTGTTCTTCAGCGTAGAGAATGGAAAGAACATTGTCTTCTTGGCGGAATTCGGACCAGTCAGCACTGTGCGGAACACCATCCAATAAGATAAAGGACACATCTGGATGTTCATCTTGAGCTAAGAAAATTGGAGTTTCAAATAAGAAACCTGGAGTAACAACAACTTTTGCACCACCTTCAATGGCGAGATCAATTGTGTTTACATATTCAGTGTTGTCAACGGCAGTTGGTTTGTAGTATTGATAGGTTTTATTATTTTCTTCTGCGAAATCAACAACCCCTTCCCAAGCACCTTGGTTAAAGGACTTGTCATCAATATCACCTACGTCAGTGACAAGGGCGATTTCATACGTTGGCGCACCGCAAGAAGACAACACGAGTGACAATCCGGCAACAGCGAGCATGGCGACTGTGGTAAATTTTTTCATTTTTTTTCCTCCTTTAAATGAAATTACCAAGGCAAATGTTCTTAGAAACACACAGTTGAATTGACTCGCTTGTGTATCTCATGAAGCATATGCCATCAGATTAATTTCATTATAGCCAAAGAGGGTATAAAGTTTACAAAGTTGAATTGTAAATTTTTTTCACTTAGTCTTTACATTTCTTTAACAAGGATTTGTTAAAATGTTCTTAATATATAGGGGATAGCTTTTTCTATCAAACATAAAAAGCAAAGGAGACCCTCATGTCAAAGAAGATTTTAGTGGTTGAAGATGAGTTATCTTTAGCTAAAATATTAAAATTTGACCTTGAAACAGCCGGTTTTGATGTAAAACTTGCCGTCAATGGGACTGAAGCCTATCGGTTGGTCCATAAAGAGTCTTTTGATTGTTTGGTGATTGATTGGATGTTACCCGTGATGAATGGCGTTGAATTAATCCAAAAGCTCAGAGCAGAGAAAAATAAGGCTCTTTTTGTCATGTTAACTGCAAAAACCTCAGAATTTGATGCGATTGAGGGACTTGGTGCAGGGGCAGATTTGTACTTAAAGAAGCCAATTTCGAACCGCGAATTGATTGCCCAAATCAAAGCATTATTTGGTCACTTTAAAGAAGAGAAGGTTGAAGTCAGTGAATTTTTAAGTTTTGGTGACATCAAGATGGACCTTAAACAATACCGGGTCACGATCAAGCAAAAAGAAATAGAATTAACAAAAATGGAGTTTGATTTGCTTAAGTTCTTTATTATCAACAAAGAACAAGCGCTTTCTAGAGATACGATCTTAAATTCGATTTGGGGTTTCAATTATGATGGGACGACCAGAATCGTCGATGTCCATGTTTACAATCTAAAAAAGAAAATTGAAAACTCCTCATGTTTCTTTAAGCCAGTACGCGCGGTGGGATATTCTCTGTTTTTAAAGTAAAATAAATAGTATGAAGCGTGCAAGGCTGATTTATCTTAGTTATCTAATTTTTGTGTTGTTGTTGTTATTGGGGATGGTGTGGTTTATTCCAGATCAACCCACCCTCATTACCTTTTGGATTGGCTTAAATATATTTGCCTTAAGTTACTTCTTCCCTAAGGTATTAAAGCTTCCAAAGATTGGTTTACCCATCCCAAGTGTTCGTGAGTCAAAAGAAGATGAGAACAAAATCATTAGTACAATGTTTTCTCAACTCGATCAATATGTCTTGCTCATCAACAGCGAAGGCAAGATTATGGAAGCTACCAAGTTGTGGTATGAAGCCTTTGAATTTTCACCGAATCGTTCGCTTGTCTTAAATGATTTTCGAAAGAGTGCAAAATTATGGTCGACGATTAATCAAGGATTAGCAACGGAAAAAGGTGCTCAGTTTCGCTGGGAATTAGGCCAACGTATGTTTCAAGGTTCGTCGTTTCCATTGGTGATTGAAAAGACTTTTTATGGGTTGTTAGTCACTGCCATTGATATCACCAAGATTAGTCAACTAGAAACCATTCAAAGTGATTTTTTAGCGGACATCTCTCACGAAATCAAAACCCCACTCGCCGCCATTTTAGGGGCTTCGGAGATCCTTAATCAAAACGAACGCAAGTTAACCAAAGATGAAACCAAAGACTTTCAAGCAATGATTGTCAGTGAATCATCTCGATTACAACGATTGATTCACGAGTTAACGGATTTATCTAAAATTGGTGATCATGGTTTTCAAACCCTGATTAAATCGAAAACTTCTCTGAGAGAATTATTGAGTCAGGTTGAGGCTATTTATCAAATTCAACTCAAAGAAAAAGGGTTGACTGTTCAATACAACATTCCTAAAAATTTAGAAGTATTTGTCGATAGAGACAAGTTTTTTAGAATTTTTTCTAACTTATTATCGAATGCCATTCGCTACACGGACAAGGGTCAAATTCGTATCTCCGCAGAAGTGAAAAATCAAAACATCATTTTATATTTTTCAGACACCGGCCAAGGCATTGAACCACAAAATTTAGATCGTATCTTTGATCGGTTTTATCGAACGGATTCTGCAAGAACCCGCGTTGGTGGCGGCACTGGATTAGGCTTAGCAATCACCAGAGCAATTGTTCAAGCTCATCAAGGCACCATTGAAGTCACCAGCAAACTAGGCCAAGGAACCACCTTTACCATCACCATTCCTCACCTAACCTAATCCTTATCAAATCTTTACGCAATCTTCATCAATCAACCAACTAAACCTTTTATATTGAATGCGTATGAATTCATTAGGAGGTAAATCAATGAACATGCAATTAAAGAAAGGAACCATGTTAGCAACGTTTGCTTTTGTTTTAGCAGCTTGCGCAACACCAAGTTCCTCATCTGTTACTCCTTCGACTACGTCCCAGACACCAAGTTCCTCATCTGCTACTCCCTCGACTACGTCCCAGACACCAAGTTCCTCATCTGCTACTCCCTCGACTTCTCAAGCTCCTGCATTTAATCAAGCAAGTAGCATTGTTGTCTATACGCGTGATACAACGTCAGGAACTCGCGATGGCTTTATGGGTGGTATTGGCTTTAGTACAGCAGCCAAAAATGACAACTTATTAACTGATGGATATATCATTGCTGACAATACTTCGATTTTAACTGCGATGAGTGGATCAGATAAGTATGGCATAGGTTATGTTTCATTATCATCGGTCAACAACAACGTCAAAGGTTTAAAATTTAATAACATTGCAGCAACTGAAGACACTGTTTTGGACAGTACATATGGTTTAAAGCGTCCCTTTAACTGGATGTTGAGAGCGAATGGTGATTTTCCTTCTACGAATGTTGAAAATATATCAAAAGCATTTGTAGCCTTTATGGCCACCATTGAAGGTGGAGAAACCATCACAGGTGCTGGAGCAGTAGCACTTGATTCTACACAACGTTGGGATACGATCAGTTCAAGTTATCCAATCTGTGCTCAAAACAATACTGCTGTGACTGTTCGATTTGGTGGATCTGATTCAATTGAAAAAGTAGCAAAAGCACTTACGACCTCATTTAAGGCTCGTTGCGGAAACTTTGTTGCAGAACATGAACACACAGGTTCAGGTGACGCATATAAACGTACCAATGATCCAGCAATCAAAGATACCGCTGTTGGTAAAGATGTTGGTTTTGCCTCAAGAGCATTCACGTCTGCTGAACAACTGGTAGGCGGGGTTGCTTTACCTTCAAATCAACTTGGCCAATTGGCATGGGATGCAATTGTTGCGATTGTCCACAAAGATAATCCTTTAGTGAATGTGAATGCGGATATTTTAAAGAGAATGTATGAAAAAGCTGCAACCTCACCAATTCGTACTTGGGCTGAAGCAATAACGGCATCTGCTGCTTTATAATCTAACTGAATCATTACAATTTAAGACTTATACCGAGGGTATTCCCTCGGTATAATTTTATTTAAAGAGATGAAACAAACACAAGTTAAAAAACTCGTTGATAACCTTGTTGAAAAAACATTGTTTTTAACTGCTTTAATTTCTGCTTCGTTCATTCTTCTTGTGGTTTTTGTCATTTTTGAGAGGGGCATCTCTCCTTTCATTTCAGATAACGACGGGTTAGGCCCAGTGAACTTATTAAGGTTTCTCACGGGCGTTGTTTATCTAGATGGTACAACCTTCGCCTCTAATGCATATGGGATTGGTTTCCTAATCATCAGCACGCTTTATATCGCATTTCTATCGCTTGCCATCGCTATGCCTGTGTCGATTTTTTCTGCTTTATTTATTGCAAAGATTGCTCCTTCCTGGTTAGCCAAAACCCTGCGATCCGTGATTGAAATTTTAGCAGCCATTCCTTCAATTGTTTATGGTCTTTTTGGGGTGGGAATCGTACTTGATTTGGTTTATCAGTTTTCACTTAATGTCGGGGTACAATCCGCTGCAGGGTTCTCTGTACTTTCTACGGTGATTGTTTTAGCAATCATGATTATTCCTACCATGACGGTCATAACCGAAGTTGCAATCCGCTCCGTACAAAAAGAATTAATTAATGGTTCGTTGGCATTAGGAGCGAGCACCACTCAAACGAATTTTAAAGTGGTTCTTGCTGCAGCAAAATCTGGAATTTTTACTGCCGCCATCCTTGGGGTTGGTCGAGCACTTGGAGAAGCAACTGCGGTGAGTTTGGTAGCAGGATCAAGACGGTCGGGAATATCATTTGAACTCTTTGATACAACATCAACCCTTACATCCACCATGTTATTGGGAATGAAAGAAACAGTTGGACTAGATTATACAATTCGTTTTTCCATTGGATTGGTTTTGATGGTGGTAATTTTAATCACCAATTTTGTGCTTAATTTCATCAAATCAAAAGTAGGACGCGTCAATGTTTAATCGGTATTTAAGAAAGTTCATCGATTGGATGTTGCAGACATTAACATTTTTATTTTCATCAGTTTCTTTTATTACTCTGGGTGCTATTTTTTTATTCGTCTTTAACCAAGGTTGGTCCTTGATCAATATCGATCTTTTAATCTATCCATATGAATCGGAAACCATTCTTGCTGAACCCAATGACGATATTTCCTTTTGTGAATGTGAAGCAACGATTGATTTGAATGAAAATGTGTTTTACTCAATTAAATGGGGAATTGGTTTCATCGAAGATGAAGATATTCTCGGACAACCCTCGGTTCAACTTGCATATATTCACCCTGAATCACCTTTAAAAATCCTCCATAACAAGGGCATCCAAGATGATACGGTGACATTGTTACCTGAGTATTTGATTCAAAAAATTTCTTATAATGATCGTTCAGCTTCTTTCGCAAGACGGGGTGTTGAACGGATGGTCAATGAACTTAATTCTTCGAATTCGATTTATGAAATTGAAGTGATTACGCAAGGTGGTGGTATTGGGGGGTCTGTGATCACCACCTTGTGGCTCATCGCATTAACACTCATTATCGCGATACCCATTGGAGTTGGTGCGGCACTTTATCTCAATGAGTTTGCCCCAAAAAGCCAAATCACAAAAGCAATACGGTCTTTCATTGAAACCTTAACCGGCGTCCCTTCCATTATTTTTGGTTTGTTAGGTGTGGCTATTTTTATTCCTCTTACAGTCGCCTTAACCGATGCTACCGGTGGCAATCTAATTTCCGGAGCTTTAACCCTATCGGTAATTTTACTGCCGGTTGTCATTCGCACCACGGAGGAGAGTTTAAAGGTTGTTCCTGATGAATTTCGCCAAGGGTCTTTGGCGTTAGGTGCATCTAGAACACAAACCACCTTTAAATTAATCGTTCCGAACGCATTACCTGGTATTCTTGCTGCAATTCTTCTTGGTATTGGTAGAATTGTTGGGGAATCTGCCGCACTCATCTTTGCTATTGGCGCACTTGTCAAAGATGACATTACACTGACCGGTAAATCCACATCCTTAGCAGTTCATATTTACTCCATGATGACGGATGAACCGGCAAACATTGAACTTTCTTCCACCATCGCCATCATCATTCTGGCCATCGTATTGGTCTTGAACCTATCGATCAAATTCATATCTTCAATACTTATGAAAGGTAAACTTGGAGGCATCACAACATGACCATTAGCTTTGAAACCAAAAACTTGAATTTATTTTATGGGAAGAATCAAGCACTCAGGAATATCAATTTAAATATTCCGTCTAGAAGTGTCACCGCTTTAATTGGTCCTTCGGGTTGTGGAAAATCCACTTTCTTAAGAACGCTGAACCGCATGAATGACTTAATTCCAAATGTCACCATCCAAGGCGAAGTTAAGTTTGGCTCTTTAAACATTTATGACAAAAAAACGGATGTGATTGATATTCGCAAGCGAATCGGTATGGTGTTTCAAAAACCGAACCCATTTCCAATGACCATCTATGATAACGTTGCATATGGACCGCGTTGCCAAAAAACTTATCGAAAAAAAGACCTCGATCGGGTTGTGATTGAAGCATTAAAACGAGCAGCGTTGTATGATGAAGTCAAAGATCGAATGAATAAATCTGCCCTTGAACTCTCTGGTGGTCAACAACAACGCTTATGTATTGCCCGTGCTTTGGCGATGGATCCTGAAGTATTGCTTATGGATGAACCCACCTCTGCCTTAGATCCGATTGCGACTGCCAAAATTGAAGAACTGATTGTCGAGTTAAAGAAAAACTATACGATTGTGATTGTCACCCACTCGATGCAACAAGCTGCTCGTATCTCTGATCAAACTGCCTTCTTCCTACTTGGAGATTTGATTGAGGTTGAAGAAACAAGAACGTTCTTTGCCACCCCCAAAGATCCGCGCTCAGAGAGTTATATCACCGGAAGGTTTGGATAGGAGATCATCATGACAACATTCATTGAAACCGAGTTAAGGGAAATTGAAAAGAATCTTAAAGAAATGATTCTGCTTGTTTTATCCATGCATGAAGAAGTCAAGGTCGCCTTGGAAAAAATGGATATGAAGGCTGCGCTGCAAATTGTGAAGCGAGATGAACAAGTTAACAACCTGGACGAACTCATCAACGAATCGGTTCTTTCCTTTCTTGCCACCCAAGCACCCGTGGCAAAAGACTTACGGTCAGCCATCGCACTGATTCGCGTGGCCAATGACGTGGAACGAATTGGGGATTACGCCAAAAGCATCGCCGAACTAATCATCTTAACGAAACCTCTTTATGAACCCTTTAAGATTTATATCAACCCCATGTTTAATGACTTTATTAAAATGTTTAAGGCGGCAACCGATTTATTTTTTAAACCCGTCTTGGAAGAAACCTACTTGATTGCAAATCAAGATCAATTCATCGATGCAAAATTAAAGACTGCATTCAATGAAATCCCCAAAGTGGTGGACACCAATAATGTCATGAGTTTATTGCATACCTTTAACGTGATTCGTACCTTGGAACGAGCGGGTGACCACACCAAGAATATTTGTGAGGCAGTCATCTTTAAACTAAAAGGGAAAAAAATTGATTTAGGATAAAATTTACAATTCCAAAAAAAATCGATAAAATACGACCATTCGCGGTCGTATTTTTAATTCTTCTAGAATCGAGGTTTAAGTTTGAAACAATGTGCCTATAATAGTAAAAGATTTATAGGAGATCAATATGCGTATAGGTATCTTAGGACCCATCGGTTCTGGCAAGTCGACCTTGGCAAAAATGCTGTCAGATTTTTATAAGTATCCCCTGCTTGAAGAACCCGTCGAAAAGAATCCTTACTTACCTTATTTTTATGAAGACAAAGAAACCTTTGCCTTACTATCCCAAAATGCTTTTTATAGTGCGTTATTTTTACTCATGTGGAAGACCAAAGATTTTCCCCATGTGATTTGTGATTCCACACTTTATTCAAATCTCGTTTTTGCAGAAATGTTACGGTTAGAAGGGTTTATGACCGCGACCGAAGTTGCCTTAACGTATGCGATTGCCGACGCCCATCTGAAGCGATTACCTGACTTAGACATGCAAGTGATTTTGGTTAGACCTAAAGACGAACTCTTCCGTTATGTTAGAAAAAGAGGACGGACGATTGAAAAAGGCCAGGAAGATTATTTAAACTTCCATTATGACAATTATTACGATGTGTTAAAAAGAATCTTTAAAAACTATAAAGTCCAAGCGAGTAAAGTCCTTTATCTAGAACTACAAGATATTCACGACCCCAAAGAATTTCAACGGGTGCGTTTGGCAATTGAAACTGCCCATCGCGTGGCGATAAAAACTAAATAAACAATTTATTTCTTTTGATTTTCTGATTGTCTAAATTCCGCGACCAAGGACGCGACCTTAGTTAAAAGAAGGTCGGTTGCTTTTGGATTGAAGGCACCTTCAGGGACGATGATATCGGCATGAACTTTCGATGGTTCCACATATAAATCATGCATAGGTCTGACCGTTTTGCTATATTGCTCTTTGACACTGGCGAACGTTCTTCCGCGTTCTTCAATATCACGTTGAACGCGTCTAAGGACGCGGATATCTGCAGGGGTATCGACATAAATTTTAAAATCAAGCAGGGTTAATAAAGCAGGAATGGCAAAGGTTAAAATCCCTTCGACAATGATGACTGGGGTTGCCGGGGTTTCAATCGTTGCTTTGGCGCGTAGATGATTGACATAGTCATAGGTGGGTTGAAGAATGGTCTTGCCTTTTTTTAATGCTTTGACGTGTTGAATAATTAAATCAACATCAAACGCATCAGGGTGGTCATAGTTGAGCAAGGCTCGTTTGTTTAAACTTAAATCGGTTCGATGCCGATAGTAATTATCAAGTCGCAAGATGATCGCGTTATCTTTGCCAGAATCGGTGACAAGGATATCCGCGAGGGTTGTTTTACCCGAAGCGGTGCCACCTGCAATCCCGATCATGATCCGTTCCATACTTCGTATCATCATAAAGAAAAAAGGTCATCCTTTCAATGAAAAGATGACCAAATATTGTAAAGAAAAATGGACCTCAACCGCCACGACCACCAGGCCGACGGCTTAAGGGTTTAGGAACATTGATAGTTGGTCGGTTGACGACTGGTTTAGGTTGATTGGGTAGGAAAGGAGATTTGTTTCCTTTCATCGGTGGGATAAATGTTTTTGGCATAAGAATTCCTCTAATCTTATTCTACTAGATTTTTGATAAATAGTGAGTGACAATTGCTTCAAGAGCAGGAATCATGCCGTCGTAAGTCTGGCTAATCCCCGATCGAGTGGCAGAAGCAGCCACTAAAATTTCAGCGATCGCATCCTTATGAGCGGTTTTTCCGGCGAGGTTATTTTTTAGCGCATCGATAATTTTGAGACCAAAACTACCATGCTCTCGGTGACTAACCATCACAAAACCAGCAAAGGTATTATTAACAATCCCAACTCGGAAGCGAATGCTTTTACTGTCAGCATTACCATCAACCAACGCTTCGTAAGCATAACCATATAAAGTCCCGTTGTTTAGGTGAACTGCATGGACGGTCACAACATTCACTGTAGACAATGTGGTTGGTAAGGTTTCCGTCACCCCATAAAAATCATTAGCATTAATGTTTCCCATGGCAGCAAGCCAAATATTGGCAAGTGGTGTGGTTGCAGAAGAAGATGGGGTTGCACTTGATGTTGAGGAAGAAACCAGGGCACTAGAACTTGTCACCACGGAAGTGGTTGTTGTTGAAGTACTAGCACTCGATGAAGTAACCAATGTACTCGTTACATTGGAAGTTGTTATTGAGGAGGAACTTGAAACCAACGAGGAGGTAGTGGTTTGTGATGGGCTAGATAACGACGCACTTGAAGAGACGATTGGCAGAGAAGAATCCACATTGGACGTTATATTTTCCGGTGAGCAGCTTGCCAGTAATGTGAACAAGAGAACAGGGATAATGCGTTTCATATGGATAAATATCTCTCTACCATCGCTTCAATCGCGGGCATCAAACCGTCATATGTGACGGTGATCCCGGTACGACCAGCATTGGCTCGTTGCAGAATGGCGACCACTTCAGAAAAACTCACTTGGGTGCCAACCAGATTGGCGCTGAGGGCGTTTAATTGTTTATCCCCAAAATTATTATGTTCTCTTTCTTCAACAACGAGGAAACCCTGGAACTCGTTATCAAACATACTTAAACGAAAAATGACCGAATCATTGCCACCATCTCCGTCGACTGTCGCTTGAAAGACAAACCCTTGAGTTTCACTGTTCTGTTTTAGTTCATACACCACATCAACACCAACATCTTCTTCATCTTCGGTAAGATCAACCGAAGCAATATCAAAGGTGTTCCTAATCGATTCGGAAATAACCACATTCCAAGTTTCATCGAGGGTAATGTCCACAGGCGTGGGTGTAGACCCACAAGCAGTTAGTATTAAAACAAGGAGACTTAGCAATGGTATTTGTTTCATGTTGAGTTTATTATATTAAATAAGGAATACAATCGCACGAAAGATGCTTAAACAATGAATAAAAACCAAATTCAAAAAATTAAAGACCAGTATTTAGCGATGATTGATCAAAAAAACTTTGATCATTTTATCAACCCCAACATCATCAAACTAGAAGACGGTCTTGCTGAAGTTCGCTGGCTTCCTCAACCAGAACACCTCAATCGCTTTGGGGCGATTCATGGCGGGGCCTTAGCGGGTTTAATTGATTCGGTTGCGTCGATCACGTCCTTAACCAAATTAAAAAGAATCGTCACGATTGAAATGAATATTTCTTATATCAAGGCGGCAACGATTTCCACCAAGGTTCTTGCGAAAGGTCTCGTCATCCAAAGCGGTAAGTCACTGATTCGGACCACGGTTGAATTGTTTAATGAAGAGAATCAATTAATCACACGGGGTAATCTTACCTTCTTTATCTTGGGAGAATTGACCTTATGACAACGATGCCACCAGCACTAGGTGGGGTTCATCACGTCACTGCGATTACGAGTTCTGCAAAAGATATCTACGAATTCTTTACCCG
Organism: Staphylococcus epidermidis; assembly: GCA_945879785.1. Classification (GTDB taxonomy): domain Bacteria; phylum Bacillota_I; class Bacilli_A; order RFN20; family CAG-826; genus UBA970. Next base: position 49,171 of record CAMCVC010000001.1, read on the forward strand.
CATTCTTGGCCTAAGACTTGTTAAAAAAACTGTGAACCAAGATGATGTTCGCGCTTACCATCTATTCTTTGCAGATGATCGAGGCAATCCAGGAACCGATATGACGTTCTTTGATTTTGGTCAAAGTCAACAAGCAGTTCGCGGAACAAACGAAATTTATCGAACCAGTTTTCGTGTCAAAGATAACCAAAGTTTAGCGTATTGGTTAAAACGTTTTCAACGGTATCAAGTCAAACACGAACCAATCAAAACGATCTTTGGTCGGCAATGGTTGAACTTTGTTGATTTTGATGATCAAGGGTATACGTTGGTTTCTGATGAAGGCATCAAAGGCGTTGCGGCTGGCGAACCATGGCACTTAGGACCAGTTCCTGATGAATTTGCAATTATAGGATTAGGACCGATTTTTATTCGCGTCAACGATTTACCCGTCATGGAAAAACAACTCACCCAATTGATGGGGATGACCGTAAAACAAAGAGAAGGATCATTAACTTTATTTGAAATGGCCCCAGGGGGTAATGGTGCTGGTGTGGTGATTGATTATCAACGCATGTTGGGCCAAGCGATTCAAGGATATGGCACGGTTCATCATGTAGCCTTTCGCATTCAAAACCGAGATGAACTTGATGAGTGGCGAATCCATTTACTCCAACATCAAGTTCCAAATTCAGGGTTTGTTGACCGCTATTATTTTCAGTCACTCTATGCCAGAGTTTATGGTCGAGTGTTGTTTGAATTTGCCACCGAGGGGCCTGGTTTCATCGATTTAGAAGAACCTTATGAAACTCTTGGTGAAGCCCTATCCATTCCTCCTCTATTAAAAGTGAAGGCTGACCTGATTCAACGGATGATCAAACCCTTGAATACAAAACGAAGTGGCTTCGTCTTCCCTAAAGAATATTAATGAAACCACCTAAACCCAAACAATCAATCGTGGTTTTGGGTTTATATGTGCTTAGTTTGCTCTTGTTGTTTGTGTCATTATTCTTCCGATCGACACCAACGTTAGTTTTTTCTTTAACGTATCAACCCTTGAATGTCACCACTACCGCCATCGTGGATGAAGAAGATTTTTTATTTTTTTCAGAACTGAATCAAGACATTGTATTACCAAGTTTTCCTCAAGGAGAATATCGTCTTCATGTCACGACCTCAGGTGGGATGGTTGTAGAAACTCTCATGGATTCAGGGCTTTCCACCATCACCTTGGTCACAGGTGAACAGAGCATGGCGATTGAGATGGATGAACTGATTGGTGAACACCAACTCTCTTGGCGGCAACCTTCCTCCTCTTCCGTGGTTCTTACCTTCACCAATTTTGTTAAAATAAATGGTAGTCTTCTGTATGGCGTCTATATCGAAGACATTCGAGTATATAAAATTTAACGTATGGAACATCAAGGAACAATTAAATTAACCACCCCAAGATTAATCTTGAGACCTTTGCAATTAACGGATGCAGAGAGTATGTTTTTAGGTTGGGCGACCGACCCTGATGTTGTGAAGTATTTATCTTGGAAACCACATTTATCCGTGGATGAAACCAAAAGAATTATTAGTTATTGGATGAGTAATTATCCTGATCCTAAATTTTATGTTTGGGGCATTCAATTAAAAAATGGACCCTTGATTGGTACGATTAGCATTCATTCCATTCATGAAGGCTTTCAACGTGGAGAAGTTGGTTATGCTCTCGCTAAACGATATTGGAATCAAGGGTATGTCACCGAAGCGTTACAAGCCGTTGTCGATTTTTCTTTTGGGATTGTTGGTTTTAATCGCCTAGAAGCCCATCACTCGATTTATAACCCTGCCAGTGGGGCGGTCTTAATTAAAGCTGGTTTCCAACATGAAGGCGTGCTCAGACAATACTACCGAAGTAACGATGGTTATCAAGATTCCAGTATGTATGCCATCCTGCTAAAGGATTGGACTTTAGCCCAAAAATAGTTGTGCTATAATTCGTAAGGCAAAATTGATGAAAAACTGGAAACGTAATATCTCATTCTTTATCGCTGGGCAAATGATTTCATTTGTCGGGTCTTTGTTAGTGCAATATGCAATCTTTTGGTATATCAATTTAGAAACCAAATCAGGCACTGTGTTAACCATCGCCATCATTGCCTCATTTATTCCTTTGCTTATTTTTTCTCCGATTGCGGGTGTGCTTGCCGATAAGATGAATCGAAAGTTATTGATTATCATCGCCGATGGTTCGATTGCTTTGGTGACCCTGGTCACGGCTATCTTATTTTCTTTAGGCGACATCGAAATTTGGATGTTGATTGTCGTCACGGTTATTCGCGGCATTGGTCAAGCGATTCATGGACCAGCGATTGGTGCTGCCATTCCTTTGATGGTTCCCCAAGATAAACTCATGCGTGTGCAAGGCATTCAAACCGGTATTCAATCAGCGTTTAATGTCCTAGGACCGATCATTGCTGCGGTGCTCATCTCATGGTTTAGTATTGGTTTTTTATTTTATATAGACACTGTTACCGCGGTCTTAGGTGTGGCGACGTTATTATTTTTTGTCACCATTCCCAAGCATGTCAATGAAGGTAAGAAACAAACCACCTCAGGTGTTCAAGATTTCGTTGCAGGGTTAAAGTATGTTAAAACGCATTCATTCCTAATTCCGTTTTTTATTTACTTATTTGTCGTTCTCATTTTGGTTTCACCGGTTGCATTCTTATCACCTCTTCAAGTCGTTCGTTCATTCCAAACATATGGAACAGATGTGTTCCGCTTAACCATGGTTGAAGTTGGCTTCTCTGGAGGCATGACCATCGGGGCGTTATTGGTCGCATGGTGGGGTGGATTGAAAAATCGAATTGTGACCGCAGGCATTGCTATTTCCATCATGGGATTTGGGGTGTTCATGTTAGGTGTGGTTGGTAATTTTTATGTTTACTTTATCTTTATGTTGATTCAAGGGGTTGTCTTGCCTTTTTATAACACCCCGATGACGGTGATGATTCAAGAACAAGTCGATCCTGCTTACATGGGCCGAGTGTCAAGTATCTCCGTGATGATCAATTCCATCGCGATGCCAATTGGCATTGCCTTGTTTGGCCCATTGGCAGATGTCGTCTCCATTGAATTATTGTTGTTGATTTCCGGAGCCTTGATGATGATTTTTGGTTTACTTTATTTGGTCAATCGCCCGATGATGAACGCGGGCATGCCAAAAGCAAAGCCAATCAGCCAGGCGAAATAAATCAATCTGTTAACGTTGTGGTTGAAAGAATGTTTTAAAGACCAAAGGTGCGCCTAGCGTCATCCAAATCGCAATCAAAAAATAACGAAGAAAGTCTAACATCTGGTCACCTAACGTTGGGTTGATTTCAAAGTCGATCGAGTATAAACCCATTTCAAAGACTGCTTTTATTCCAACACGAATCGCCAAGGCAATCCCTAATCCTACCACGAGTTTAATGATGGCGATAGGCCGTTTTGTCTTTTCTTTAAAGCCGATGTAACGACGTTCTAAAGGGTAACCAAGGCTAAACCCAAAGATACTCGCCGAGGCTAAAAATACATTCTTGTCATTGGTGAGGATGGCAATCGGTAACAACAAGATCAGTGGCAAGTATTGAACATAGGTTGAAGCGAAGGGTTTGGTTTGTATATATCGAATCAATTGATAAAAACTATAGGCGATGGCCGATCCAAAGATCACATCACTTAAATAATGTTCTCCTAAATATAGACGAGATAGCATGACCAAGATCACCATCACCGTTAAGAAAGTGGTGAACCACTTGCCCACTTGACGATGTTTTTCGGAAAGGACCAACGCCATGGTGGTGCTATTTTGCGCATGCCCACTTGGTAAGGAAGTTCCTAGCGATCCTTCGCCTATGAGTTGAATGGATTCAGGATGTTCAACGTAAGGACGAGGGGTGTTGGTTAAAAACTTTAATGACCCGTTGAAAACCGCACCATAAAGAAAAAACATAATAAATCGGTAGGCAAACTTCTTATCAAACGTCCAATAGAGGACCGCACCGACAATCAAAAAGACGGTTTCATCACCAAACTGAGTGATGAATAAAAAGAAGGCATCAAGAAAGTCTGAACGAAAACTTTGGATGAATTCACTGATGGTTAAATTGATGGAGGTCATGGTGATTTATTTTCCTTTGGTTTTTTTGAAGTACTTTTTATAGTCTCCATAACCTAGGCTATCGAGTTGATCAAAAGGGATGAATTTTAAGGATGCGGAATTAATGCAGTATCTTAATCCACCCTTGTCTAAAGGGCCATCCTCAAAAACGTGACCAAGATGAATATCGGAGTCTTGGCTTCTGACTTCCACGCGGACCATGCCATGAGAATAGTCACTTCTCTCTAAGATGGAGGTTTCCACAATGGGTTTGGTAAAACTCGGCCAACCACAACCAGAATCAAACTTATCTTCTGAGGTAAATAAAGGTTTACCATCAAGCACATCCACATACAATCCATGAGCGTGGTTATCCCAATATTCGTTATTGAAGGGTGGTTCAGTTCCACTTTCTAATGCAACAGCACGTTGAATAGGGGTTAATTGACGAGGGTCGATTTTCTTTTTCATGAGTTTTTTCCTGTCTACAATTTAATTAATTATAGCAAAAATGCTATCATTACATCAGTTTTAGACTTATTAAGAAAGGTAAATTCATATGGCAGATTTATTTAAAAAAGCATTTGAGTTCAAAGACGTTGATAACGTCATTGATTTAGGCATTTATCCATATTTTCATGCTTTAGAAAGTAAGCAAGATATTGTCGTTAAAATGGAAGGTCATCGTAAGGTGATGATCGGTTCAAATAATTACCTTGGTCTCACTGGTGATAAACGTGTCATTCAAGCTACGGTCAAAGCAGTTAAAAAATATGGATCAGGGGTTTCAGGATCGCGATTCTTAAACGGGACATTGAGTTTGCATTTGGATTTAGAACAAGAACTTGCTTTGTTCATGGAAAAAGAAGCAGCCTTAACGTTTCCTAGTGGCTTTCAATCGACCTTAGCGATTATTTCAGCGATTGCTGGTCGTGACGATATTATTTTCTCTGATAAAGAAAATCATGCCTGTATTTATGATGGGATTCGTTTAAGTTATGCTTCATCGGTTCGTTACAACCACAATGACATGAAACATTTAGAAGAGCTCCTCCAAGAAGCCGATCCTAAGGCGGGAAAACTGATTGTCACGGATGGGATATTTTCCATGTCAGGAGACATTGCCAAGTTACCTGAGATTCTCACTCTTGCTAAAAAATATGGGGCGCGTGTCATGGTCGATGACGCTCATGCTTTTGGTGTCTTAGGAATCAAAGGCCGGGGCACTGCTGAACACTTTGGCTTGCATGAAGAAGTCGATATGATTATGTCCACCTTTTCAAAATCACTAGCCTCTATCGGTGGATTTGTGGTTGGTAAAAAAGAAGTGGTCAACTTTATTAAACATAAATCACGTCCATTTATTTTTTCTGCAGCTTTGACGCCAGCCTCAACCGCAAGCGCCCTTGCTGCCTTAAGAATTCTTAAAGCAGAACCAAAAAGACCAAAAGCTTTATTAGACATTGCCGCGTATGCTCGCAAGCGCTTGCTTGAAAAAAAATTACCGCTTGCCAATGATTCCATAGCCCCGATTATTCCTATCTATACATATACGATGATGAGAACCTTTGTGATTGCAAAAATGCTTTATCAACAAGGTGTGTATGTCAATCCAGTGATTCCACCTGCAACCCCGGAAGGTCAATGTTTGATTCGTACCAGTTACACCGCCACCCACACCAAGGCATTGATTGATGAAGCAGTTGAGATTATCGCTGATGTGATTGCCAAAGTTCCTCAAGATGAGAAAGCCATCATGGCCATGCTTCATGACATTAAGTAAAGACGCAGTTATTTTGATTACCGGCGCATCTCAAGGAATTGGTTTTGAACTTGCGCAGCAATTTCAAAGCCTTGGATATCGCGTGGTCGGTGTGGCAAGAAATTTACCAAAGAAGAAAGTTAGTTTTGATGCACAAATCATGGATGTCACCAAGATGGAAACGATTGAACAAACCACGACCTATATTCAAAAAAAATATGGCCGCTTGGATGTGCTGATCAACAATGCTGGTTATGGCATTGCCGGACCGATTGAAGAAACGCCATTAAGTGCGGTTAAGCAACTCTATGATGTGAACGTCTTTGGCATGCATCAAGTCACCCAATCGTGTTTACCTTTACTCAAAAAATCCACTGGTTTGATCATCAATATTGGCTCAGTCGCTGGTGATTTCACCATCCCTTTTCAGACCTTTTATTCCATGACTAAATCCAGCGTGGCCACCTACAGCGAAGGTCTTCGCCTTGAATTAAAACCGTTGGGTGTTCGTGTGGTGAATGTTAAACCTGGTGACACCAAATCCAACTTTTCTAGTCAACGGCAAAAGTTTACGAAACCTCAATCTCCCTATCAAGCAAGAACATCACGCTCACTCGCGGTCATGGAAAAAGATGAAAAAAATGGTTTACCAGCTTCGCTAGTGTTTAAGGTATGCAATCGAATCCTTCATCAAAAGAATCCACCATCCCATGTAACCGTTGGTGTTTCCTATCGACTGATGCAAGGATTAAAGAAAATACTTCCCAATCGCCTGGTGCTTTGGTTGATTTATCAAATCTACGGCAAGTAAACTTATTTTAGATAAGCCTGAATGATACTTTGAACCCCTTGTTCTCCATATTGATCGACGAGAGATGTTAAAGTCTTTTTCACTTGTTCAACCATAGGCAAAGGGTGAAGACTTGATGCCAAAGCGATGGATAAATCCTTTAAAAAATGTTTGAGATAAAATGTAGCCGACCAATCTTTTTCTAGCATTTTTGGGCCATAATGGGTGACACTATACGATTGCGCTGCTCCTGAGGATAAAATCGAAAGCACGTGTTTTAAATCTAGGTTTTTTTCGGTGGCGTAACTGAGGGCTTCTGCCAATCCAATCAATTGCCCAGCAATCGCAATTTGGTTTGCCATTTTTGCATGCTGACCCATGCCGGCTTTGCCCATATAGAAAATATGTTTTCCTAGCAGATTGAATAAAGGGAGTGCCGCCTCATACACTGCGCGATCGCCACCCACCATGATCGTTAAACTTTTTTCAATCGCACCTTTTTTTCCACCAGTGACTGGGGCATCGAGTAGATTCATATCTTTAGCTTTTGCTTGTTGGTAAAGTGTTGCGGCTAATTCTGGACTAGAGGTGGTGAAGTCGATGATTGTGGTTTTTGGTTTGCTCTCACGTATTAGAAGTGTATAAATCTCTTTCACATCCGCTGGGGTTCCTAACATGGTGAGGATCATGTCTTGGTGTTTGATGACATCCACGAGATTGGTGACGACATGAATCCGCGGATCAATGGATGTTGCTTTTTCAATTCGACGATTAAAGGCAGTAACTTGATGAAATGGCAAAAGATGTTTGATCATGTTTGATCCCATCACTCCTGTGCCAATCCATAAAATCTTCATCGATTCATTTTATCCTTTTTAAACGATAAAAACCAAGGTATGCTAAAATAAAAAAGTTATGGTGATTGCCCTTAGTTTATTTCTAGCGACCTATGTAGCATTACTTATTTTTTCTAATTTCAAAGCGTATATTGCCATTGCCATGGCAGGTGCATTTTTGCTTCTTGGTTTTACTGAACTCAGCAACGTTTTCTCCTCAGCAATGAATTGGAATGTGTTTATGATCATTGCAGGAACGATGATTGTGGTTTCCGAGTTTATTGAATCTGGGATGCCTGCTTTGTTAGCAGATTGGATGATGAGCAAAGTGTCATCAACCAAATGGGCCATCATCTTATTGGCAGCATTTGCCGGGATTGTTTCTGCGTTTGTCGATAATGTTGCCACGGTGTTGATTGTCGCTCCAATCGCCTTGGACATTGCTAAGAAAACCAAGATGTCGCCTGTACCTTTGGTGATTGCTGTGTGTGTATTTGCCAACATTCAAGGATTTGCCACGTTAGTAGGCGACACCACCTCGGTCATGCTTGCAGGACCACAATTCGGGGATATGAACTTTTTTGATTTTTTCTTTGTTAACGGGACCATTGGTCCTTTCTTTATTGTGCAAATTGGCACCCTCGCAAGTTTGGTGATGTTTTGGTTTATTTTAGGAAAACAACAATCGTCTATTGAATTTAAACATCAAACCAAAGTTGAAGATTATTCTCCAAGTTTCTTTCTTGCAGGAATTTTGATTCTACTGATTGTTGCCTCCTTTGTTCCTAATCTTCCCAATGAAATCAACGGATACATTACGTTAGGGATGGCCTTCATCTTTGTAATGTACCGCGTCTTCATTAAAAAGCAATCGAAGGCAATACTTAACGCTTATCAAGCGATTGATTTTGAGACGCTTGGTTTACTCTTTGGCTTGTTTATTTTAATCATGGGTTTAGACAATCAGGGCGTGATTGCTGCTTTAGGTGATTGGCTTGAATCGATTGGTAATGGCGATCCAATCATGATTTACACAATCATTGTGTTCGCATCGGTTTTGTTCTCAGCATTTATCGATAATATCCCTTATGTTGCAACCTTATTGCCTGTGATGATGCGGGTGGGATTGAGTTTAAATCTAGGGATTCCCCCTTATCTATTGTTATTTGGTCTACTTGCAGGGGCGACGTTAGGTGGTAATTTAACCCCCATCGGGGCTTCGGCGAACATTGCTGGGATTGGCTTTTTAAAGAAAGTTGGATTTAAAGTGTCGTTTGCTGACTTTTTTAAGATTGGTTTTCCGATTACGCTTGCCGCTTTAACCACGGGCTATATTCTAATTCTTGTGTTGTTTGCCTAACCTGCAACTTAACAAACATTTCACGCAAGATAAGTAGTATCTTTTCCTATTCAATCCGGAATACTCGTATAATGATTTTTGTATTTGGAGGAAATCAAATGTTAGTACTAAAAGGTATCGTTAAGAACTATGTGGTTGCAAAACAACCTTTTCCCGCACTGCGAGGTGTGGATTTATCGTTTAGAAACAATGAGTTTGTTTCTATTTTAGGACCATCCGGATGTGGTAAAACCACGATGATGAATATCATTGGTGGTTTAGATCGTTATACGGCTGGTGACTTAATTGTCGATGGCAAGTCGACCAAGAACTTTACTGAATCTGAATGGGATAGTTATCGTAACGCGACGATTGGGTTTGTCTTTCAAACGTATAACCTTATCTCTCACTTATCTGTGTTAGATAACGTTGAAATGTCACTACGCTTGTCTGGGGTTGGTCAAAAAGAACGCCGCAAGCGGGCGATGGATGTCTTGATTGAAGTTGGTTTAAAGGATCACGTCTTTAAACGTCCTAACCAATTGTCGGGTGGTCAGATGCAACGGGTTGCCATCGCTCGAGCCTTAGTGAATAACCCAAAAATTTTATTGGCTGATGAACCAACCGGCGCGTTGGATACCACCACCAGTGGTCAAATTCTTGATTTAATTAAAAAGATTTCCAAGGGCCGTCTTGTCATCATGGTGACGCATAACGCAGAACTTGCTTCGATTCATTCAGACCGCATTGTCAAACTTCTTGATGGCCGAGTGGTTGGTGATACACGGCCAGAAGTGATCGACACAGAAGCCAGTGGTAAGTTAATGACGAAACGTACCACCATGCCTTTTTCAACCGCTTTAAAAACTTCTGCGAATAATTTATTAACGAAAAAAGGTCGAACACTCATTACCTCCTTAGCGGGAAGTATTGGGATTATTGGGATTGCCTTGGTCTTGTCGATATCCCAAGGGATGACAACGTATGTTGGCACGCTTCAAAGCGATACCTTGGCTGGATTCCCTATTACCATCACGCCTTCCATACGTCAATTCGGTCCACCAGATATTGCCAATCCAAGTAATTTAGATTTTCCAAGTTCAACCGTGGTGACTGAATATAACTCACGCCCTGATGAACACATCAATAATATATCCACAACCTTTATTGATTATTTAGAAGACATGCCTTCTCCATACTTCAATGCGGTCACTTACTCGAGAGCCATGGCCATGCAATTAGTCTCTAAAACCTCAGGAGGAGGTTATAAGTTATTATCCTCCACTGGCGGCGGCGCATTCTCATTTGCAAGAAGCTTTTATGAATTACCAAATAACATCGATTTTATCTCTAGTCAATATGATGTCTTGGCAGGACGACTACCTGATTTAACCAAGACCAATGAGTTGGTCATGATCGTTGATGTTCGTAACCGAATCGACGCAGGGTTCTTTAGTGACTATGGTTTAGACATTGGTGATGGTCTTGATTTTGATAATATCATTAGCGACAATTCTGCCTTTGATGTGAAGTGGATTCCAAACAATGTGTTTTACACCCAAGGAACAGAAGGCGACAAAGTAAAGTTTTCATTTAATCCATTTAGTGGTCAACAAATGTATAACAATGAACTTTCATTAGGCTTAAATATTGTTGGGGTGATTCGCGTGAAGCCTTCGGCAAGTGCTGAATTATTGACGGCAGGGATTGCCTATTCACCAGCTTTAACTACTTATGCTTTTGATGATGCAACCGTCGGTTCAAAGCAATCACAAATTGTCACCGAACAAGTTAGAGTGTGGAATGATGATTCAAGAGATCCATACATCGTCACAGGAACCTTAAACGAATTCGCTAATGAAGCTGCTTATGAATTAACACTTAAGTCCATGGGTGGATCCACCTTGCCTGTTGGCGTTCAAATTTACCCAAGCACCTTTGATGATAAAGATCGCATCAAGGCTTACATCGATGAATATAATTACCTCGAAGATGGTACCAGAAAACCATTGAACGATGTGATTATCTACACTGACTTGGCGGAAAACATTACCTCAACGATTACTGAGTTAATCAACACCATCGCGATTGTCTTAACCGCGTTTGCTTCCATCTCTTTATTTGTTTCATCGATCATGATTGGCATCATCACCTATGTATCGGTGATTGAACGTACCAAGGAAATTGGGATCATGCGCTCATTGGGTGCACGAAAGAAAGACATCGCTCGTATTTTCAATGCAGAAACCATCCTCATCGGATTTGTATCAGGGGTGTTAGGTATTACCATTACGTTGTTACTCAACATTCCAATTAACATCATTATCTTAAACTTAATTGAAGTTGCTGACTTCACTGAGTTATCACCGTTATATTCAATCGGCCTGATTTTACTTTCCACCTTCTTAACTTTACTTGCAGGATTAATTCCTTCTGGTATTGCCGCTAGAAAAGATCCAGTGATCGCCTTAAGAACTGAATAAGCCATTGGCTTGAAAATCCTTTATAATCAATTCGATGAAATTAACTTTATCGTTCTTATTTAAATTGTTTATCTTCTCTTTAAGCACCCTTGGTGTTTATTTAACCGTAAGAGATGTAGTCTATCCAATTGAAGCTCTGAGTTACTTCACCACCATCATCAATATTTTTACCGCATTTTTCTATGCGTTTTTCATCATTGAACTTGTCCTAAGAAAAGGTCCTCGCCCCTTGTTACGATTTTTTAAACAATCGCTCATGGTGTACCTCATCATGACGATGCTTGTCTACTCATTTATCTTAATTCCCTACATCATTGAAGAACAAATCAATTATCAAATCTTTAGTGGTAAGGATTTGCTGATCCACTATGTTGTACCAATCAGCGTTCTTGTTGACTATATTTGGTTTGAAGAAAAAGGAAAAATAAAATCGTTTTACGCCCTTGCCAATATATTCAACATCGTCTTCTATGTCACCTATTTATCTCTTTATATATCGTTAGGTGGACGCTTTCATTCCGGCAACAACCTATCCATCTATCCTTATTTTTTCCTAAACATAGAGCAAATAGGTCTTAATTCAGTGATCTTGGTTTGCTTAGGTATTCTGGTGGTGGTGATATTTGTAGGTTGGGTTATTTATATGATTGATCAACTCATCAGCATTCCTTTAAAGCTAAGTCAAGTCAAACGCAAATAACTTGCATTTGCGTTTGACTTCATATAAACTCTTTTTCGTATAGGAGTTTATCGATGAAAAAAATATTGTTACTTTGTTCAACCTTGGTCGCCATCTCCTTAGTGTCTTGTGGGGGTACTACCACTGAGGAGAAGTCTTTGATTGCAACGTTATTTCCTCAATATAGTCTCGCTGAGCAATTGGCAGGGGATTTGCTTGACGTTGAATTCTTATTACCGGTTGGTTCTGATCCCCATGACTTTGAACCTACCCCAAGTCAACGAGTGAACCTTAATAATGCTGATGTCGTTTTATTCACCAGTGAATCCTTTGAACAATGGATTCATTCTCTTGAAGACACCGCCACGGGAAAACTTGTTGATTTATCTCAAGTGGTGACATTGATAGAAGCGGGAGAACATGATCACGACCACTTGATGACTGGGCCAAAGTTTGCAGAGGACCATGTTGAGGATGGTTTTGATCCTCATTATTGGTTAGACCCTTTGAACGGGTTGGCCATGCTTGAAGCGATTAGCGAAGAAATCTTATTGTTGGTTCCAGAACATACCTCGTTGGTGGAAAGTCGGAAACTCCTTATTCAAGAAGCTTTAGAAGACACCATTGAGCTTTATCAAGGATTGGTTCTTGAAGGTGTAGAACTCGATGTTGTCTTTGCCGGTCATAATGCCTTTGCTTATTTGACCAATTATGATGTCCATGTGCTCACTCCCTATTCGGGATTTTCCACGGATGTCATTCCAACCGCGCAATCACTCATTGAGTTTTCTCAATTAATCTCAGACCTCGGCACCAATGTCTTGTATGTTTCTTCCTCCGATAATAATGCGGTGATTGAATCCTTGATGGATGCCAATCCATTGCTGGAAACCCAACTCTTATACACATTAGAAAACGTAAGCCAATCACAGTTTGATTCAGCCATTCGCTATCAAGAATTATTGATGATAAACTATGAATCGTTATCACAAAGTGAAAACTAAACCCATCATTCAAATAAAAAACCTTCATGTCACCTTTGATCAATTAAAGGTTATTCAAGATGCTTCCATTGAGTTTTATCTTCGTGATCAAGTCGTGTTGGTTGGTGCAAACGGGGCCGGTAAGACAACGTTATTAAGAATTATTTTAGGTTTAATTAAGCCTGAAAGTGGCCTTGTTCAGATTCAATCCAATCTATCGATTGGTTATTTGCCACAAGTGCTTACCTTGGGTGACCGATTGTTTCCCATGACCGTCAAAGAAGTGATCAATCAAGGGTTAATTGCCAAGAAAACATTTCCACGATGGACCAATCAAGAAGATGGGAAGAAGATTGCTAAAGCCTTAAAACAATTTTCAATCGAAGATCTTGCAAACCAAGCGTTTGGGTTGCTCTCCCTTGGCCAAAAACAAATGGTTCTTTTTGCCCGGATGATGGTTCAAG
>CAMCVC010000002.1:0-49832 GCA_945879785.1 Staphylococcus epidermidis
TTTAACTTCACTGAATATGGCCAACTTGTCTTTTTAGGGCAGCAACAAGCGGTGGTAGAAGAACAACTCATTCTAGGGGATGTCGATGTTCAACACATTCACGTCAATGGTGATCAACTAGAAGTGTTGGTTGCTCCCACAAGCTTCGCTCAAGCAAAAAAAATTCTTGAAAGCATGGGGGTCCAATCTTTTATTGCCTCAGAAATCACCTTGATCCCGAATGACACGGTCACCCTCGAAGGTGAACATTTAGAACTTTTTAAACAATTATTAGATGTTTTGGATGAATTGCAAGATGTTCAAAACGTTTATCACAACGTTGAGCTAGAATGAGATAGTTTTCGTCTTTTTTCATTGACTTTTATAGGTTTGGTTAGTATTATTTATCTCGGCACTTTATTCGAGCATTTTTAAATTTGTTATTAGTAAAGCTGCAGCTCAGGAGGACGATTTATGCAACGTCAAACAACCCTTGCAAAACCTGCAAATGTATCTCACAAATGGTATCTCGTGGATGCCACTGGTTTACCTTTAGGTAGACTTGCTTCTAAAATTGCCCTTATTTTAATGGGTAAAAACAAAGCAACCTACACTCCAAACGTCGATGGTGGAGACTTTGTCATCATCATCAACGCTGAAAAAGTCGGTTTATCCGGCAATAAAGTGGAAAACAAGAAGTACTATAACAACTCCCAATACGTCGGTGGATTAAGAACCCGTACCGCTGGTGTGATGTTAAAAGAATTTCCTGAAGAAATGGTGGAACGTTCGATTGGTGGCATGTTACCAAAAGGTAAACTAGGTAAAGTCATTCATAGCAAATTGTTTGTTTATAAAGGTCCAAAACACGAACACGAAGCCCAAAAACCTGAAGTGTTAACCATTACCTTATAAGGAGAGTAATATGGCAACCAAGAAAAAAGAAGTGACCAAGTATTACGGCACAGGCCGTCGTAAATCCTCAAAAGCCCGCGTCTATTTAATGGATGGCAAAGGTTTGATTACGGTCAATGGTCGTCCAGTTGACGAATACATGCCATATGACACCTTGGTGATGGATTTAAAGCAACCACTCGTGATCTCCAACAATGCGGATAAGTTTGACGTTGAAGCAACCGTCGTTGGCGGTGGATTCACTGGCCAAGCTGGTGCGATCCGTTTAGGCATCGCCCGCGCCTTATTAGAATCAGGGACGGAAAGAAGTCCTTTAAAAATTGCCGGGATGTTAACCCGTAACCCACGCGTCAAAGAACGTAAAAAATACGGTCTTAAAGCTGCACGTCGCGCGCCACAATTCACCAAACGTTAATTCGTTTCTCTCACTTGGATTTTATATTCAAGTGTTAGGATATAGCGCTAGGTTTATCACACGTAGACCTAGACGATGGGCCGTTAGCTCAGTTGGTTAGAGCACGCCCCTGATAAGGGCGAGGTCGATAGTTCGAATCTATTACGGCCCACCATCAATGACATTAAAACTGTAGTGAAAGCTACAGTTTTATTCATAAAGGACTTATGATTCAAACCTTAAAAGATAAAATATTTTTAAAAAAATTCTTTGCCATCAGTTTCCCCGTCATGATTCAAATGCTGGTGTCTTTTTTTGTTTCCTTTATCGATAATGTCATGGTGGGCGGTATCTCGGATGATGTGGTTGGAGCGGTCTTCTCCGTCAATCAAATATCCTTTTTCTTCTTTGTCATTACTTATGGTTTACTTTCTGGCGCGTCGATTTATGTTCAACAGTTTTCCGGGGCAAAAGACGCCAAGCATTTACAACAATCAGTTCGTTATAAAATGTGGATTGGTATCTTATTTTTGCTGATCTTTATTCCTTTGATTTTATTTTTTGGTGAAGGCATTATTCGCTTCTATACACGATCCAGCACGAATCAAGAGATCATTGTCGCTGAAGCGATGTTATATTTACCCATCATTGTTGCCTCGTACATTCCTTTGATGTTTGCGAATATCTACGGATCGACCTACCGCGAAATTGGGAAAACCAAACTCCCTGTTCTCATTAGTGTGATTTCTTTATTCATCAACGCGATCTTAAACTACGTATTTATTTACATTGTTCAAAATGGCATTATCGGCGTTGGCATTGCCACGCTCATCGCAAGACTGGTAGAAATGAGTTTCTTGATCTATATTTCCCATCGAAACAAAGAAACCTTTACCGTGGGTTTGTACAACGATTTAAGCGTAGAACCAAAACTTATTCAAGCGATTAACAAAAAAACCGTGGTGATGTTGGTGAATGAAACCTTGTGGGCGGGTGGGATTATCATGCAACAACTTGCGTTAGCGTCACGAACCAATGTCTTGTCCACATTATCGATTGTGTCAACCACCACAGAAATCTTTGGGATTATTTGGGCTGGTCTTGCCGTTGGGGTTGGGGTGATGCTTGGGACGACCTTAGGCGAAGGAAAGATTGAAGAAGCCAAAATCTTATCGAAAAAATTGATTTGGATGGGCATTATCATTTCCCTTGGACTAGGTTTCATGATGTTTTGGTTAGCCCCTGTGATTCCTCAATTGTGGAGTTCAGTGGATACCAATCAACAAGCCATGGCGACGTCCATCATCACCATTTACATGTTCTTGCTTCCCTTCTTTAGTATTGCCAATGTGACGTATCACACGCTTCGCTCAGGGGGGAAGACGACCCAAGCGTTGCTCCTAGATGGCACCGTGATGTGGTTACTCACGGTTCCTTTGGCGTGGATCCTTGCCACCTTCACCTCGATCCCACTTGTCATCCTATGGGCAAGTGTCCAATCGATTGATTTAGCGAAAGCAAGTTTTGGTCTATATCTGGTTGGCCGATACGATTGGGCGAAAAATCTCACCAATCCTTTCGAAAAAAAATCCCCGGCGATTACCCTTTCAAATTGAATTAGTCGACTTGGTTTGTTATCATTAAATCCGCGGACACTTAGCTCAGCTGGGAGAGCGTTTCCTTCACACGGAAGAGGTCACAGGTTCGATCCCTGTAGTGTCCACCATTGCCGTCATAGCTCAATTGGCAGAGCAATTGATTTGTAATCAATAGGTTGTAGGTTCGAGTCCTATTGACGGCACCACGTTGCCACTTGGGGATATGGCGAAATTGGCAGACGCGTTGGACTTAGAATCCAATGGGCAACCGTGCAGGTTCAAATCCTGTTATCCCCACCAATTTTTGAAAAAATACTCAATCAAGATAATTATTATCTACTTTTATCATGAAAGTTCTACCGATGGTCTTCGTGAATGATTAGACGAAAGACCCCTCATGAAAGCAACGCATTCATCACCCTAACATCCACTGATGAAATCGGTTAAGATATAAACAATGATAACCTTTGGTATCTTTTTAGACCAATCCCTTGTGTTATGGATTAGCCTTGTCATCCTCGCGATTGTCTTTTTAATATTTTTTTTCATTGATTTCATTCTTAGGAAGGCCTTTTCAAGACGCTTTGATTTTCATCCTCACCTTAAATACTTTAGAATTTCAGATTTTCCGGATATAGACATGGATCCGATTGAGTTTAAGAATCGCCGTGGGTATGTTCTTCGCGGTGGGTTTTATTACGATGACCAATTACAACCGCATCGAAAACTCATGGTGTTCTCCCACGGGATTGGACCCGGTCACCTCGCTTACACCCATCTCATTCATACCTTTGTTAAAAAAGGCTATGTGGTCTTTGCTTATGACAACATGGGTTGCGGTTTATCGGAAGGGAAATCCATTCGAGGGATTCCACAGGCGATCAGTGATTTACAAGATGCGTTGACGTATCTTGATAAGACAACCTATGCGAAGTTACCGAAAACCTTGATGGGTCATTCTTGGGGTGCTTACGCTGTGCTCAGAGCCTCACAGATGAAGGTGAAGATTGACAAGATCATTAGCATCGCTCCATTCAATGATGTCAGTGAGATGTTAGGTCGATACATTCCGTGGATTAAAACGTTTAAATTTTTTATTCATATCCATAACCTAATCATGTTTGGCCATCTTGCCAAGATGACCAGCTCGCAGTTGCTGGGGTCAACCACCACCAAGATCCTCTTGATTGCCGGTGAAAAAGATGATGATGTGCCTTTAAAAGGGAACTACGATGTGTTCATGCAAACGAAGAATCCTTTAAGCAACGTTTACTTAGCAAAAAATCATCGGCATAATCCGTATTTGAGTTTTCGCGCGGAGACGTATGTGATTGATACGATTTTAAAAGGCGCAGAAACGTTAGCCAAAGAAAAAGATATTAATGTCTTGAACGCATTTTTTAATAGCCTCGATTATCAACTGGTTGGTGAACATGATCCCCTTATCATTGACTTGATAGAAAAGTTTTAAAAATATATACTTTTTTTTGTAATAACTATACAATAAAGTCGAGGTAAAAAAATGGAAGGTAAATCATATTTTTTAAAGAAAAAAGGCGGGGTTATCCTGTTTGCTCTTTTGGCAGCTTTTTCTGGGGTGATAGGGATTGTGATTCAACAAAACGCCTATTCATTACCAAGTGGAGAAGCCCGCACCAGCAACATGGAAAAAGTTATTACCATTGAAGAGAATGGTGATGTTCGCTTTCAAGAAAATCTTACTCGGTATTTTTCAACCCGGGTGTTTTTCCAAGACATCTATTACACATCGGATCATGAAGACATTCCGAAGAATGTATCCACACCTGCTTTTGACACCACGCAATTTGCAACCAACATGTATGACATGAATGATACGTTGATGATTGCCAGTGAAGGTGAAGCTGTCACGAGCAACTATCAAGGTAACAATCTCATCTTGGGATACTCCTGGGATCCAAATAGCCGAGATGAATTCAATGACCCCATTGAAACCATTGATAATGAGTCTGTTGCTTGGTTTCATTATAACGAAGGAACCTGGGGAGACATTCGAATTGAAAATGATTATCGAATTAATGGGGTTGCTTTAAAGTATGCGGACACCGCAGAATTCTTTTGGGTGATTGCTGCGACTGACAATATGCAGACAGAAAACATTGATGTCAAAGTCGTCTTACCTGGTATTAATTTGGACGTCGACCTTGTCGATGCCTACATCAATGGGTCATCCTTAGCGTCGATTCATCACATTGGTGTGAACGAATCCGGTCAAACTTATGTTCACATCAAAGCCGATCGTCTATATCCTGACGAATACAACACCACACGAATCAATTTTCCTGCTGATCGCTTAGTGATTGATGGTACTCAAGATAATCTATATGGCAATGATGTCAGTGATTACACAATCGCTAATGGTAAACCTCACTTAGAAAATGTCGCAACTTACGAAGCGGAAAGAGCTGCTTTTCGGCAAACCTATCAAATGGTCGATATTCTAGGTATTTCTATCCTCGTCATCGTCTTAGCGTTCTCTGCCTGGAAAATCCGCGATATTTATCTTAAATATGATAAAGAACACCCTACTGATTTTTATGGAGAATATTACCGGGAATTACCGGCGCAGTATGGCCCAGCGATCATGGGGTATTTATATCGATTTAAGGAAGTTGCCAAAGATGATGTCACCGCAACGTTAATGGATTTGATTCGGAGAAAATTTATTGTCTTGGATGCCGGCACCGAATCGTTGACGGAAGCGAAAGTCAATTATGTGATGAAGCTCAACAAAGAAGCAGATCAAACTCTCTTACTTGCTCATGAAAAGCAATTGATTCAATGGTTCTTTGGCCTTGTCGCAGGCGGGGATACCTTATCCTTAAACCAACTTGAAGCGTTTACGAAAAAAGAAAACCAAGCGATTCGTTACATGAATGAAAATCAAACCTTCAATCGTGCCGTGGTCAGCGCCGCCCAAAGTGAATCGTTCTTTGATAATGTTAAAGAACCCGCCCAGAAAAATGGAGCCATCTTAGGCTTGACTGTTTTACTCGGCATCGGGTTTGTCGTCACAAGATATGTTCTTGTGCTCGGCACATTCACGGGTATTGTCGGTGGGATTCTCTTCGGTCTATCAATCATCATTGGTTCGTATTTAAATTCAATTGAAAGACGATCGAAAAAAGGTAATGAAGATTATGTAAGATGGAGAGCCTTTGAAAAATTCTTAAAAGAATTTACCAACATCAAAGATTATCCAATGCCAGGAATGACCATTTGGGAACATTACATGGTGTATGCGACAGCCTTTGGCATCGCTGATTTGGTTGAAAAACAAATTCGATTCAAATACCAACAACTCAATCAAACCAATGAGTTAAATAAATCATCAACCTTCCGTTATCCTGGATTTTACCTCTATTCTAATCGGATGATGGCCCGGTCATTTATGAGTGCCCAACAAACCATTTCCCAAGCTCAAGCCCAACGAAACAATTCTTCGGGTCGTGGTGGCGGTGGATTTGGGGGCGGCGGCGGTAGCCGCGGCGGAGGTGGCAGCGGTGTAAGAACGCGCTAAATCATTGATCAATATTGTTAACTAAAAATAAAAGATGCTACAATAAATTTCAAGGAGAAAAACATGGAAATTTTAATTGGCTTAGGAATTGTCGTCGCGATTGGCGTTGTCATTGCCTTATGGGTCATTGGTGTGTATAACACCTTGGTTCAATCAAGAAACAAAGTGAAGAATTCTTGGTCACAAATTGACGTTCAGTTAAAGCGTCGTTTTGATCTGATCCCAAACATTGTTGAAACCGTCAAAGGCTATGCAAAACAAGAAAAAGAAATTTTTATGAACTTTGCGGATGCTCGTAAAATGTATGACAAGGGTTCTAAGAGTGAAAACGTCGGAGAAATGGCTCAAGCAAACTCGATGCTTGGTCAAACCTTAGGCCGTTTAGCGGTTGTCGTTGAACAATACCCAGTGCTTAAAGCAGACCAAGGTTTCTTAAAACTACAAGATACCTTAAAAGACACGGAAGATAAGATTTCCTTCACCCGTCAATTTTATAACGATGTCGTGTTATCGTATAACAATCGTCGTGAAGTGTTTCCTTCAAACATCATTGCCAATGCTTTCAAATTTAAAGAAGCAGAACTCTTTAAGTTAGATGATGTTGCTGAACGTAAAAGCGTCAAAGTAGCATTCTAAACGTTTTGCCTAGATGCCCAAGCCCTTCCCACGTGGGAAGGGCTTTTTCTTTGTGATAAAATAAGGCAATGAAACACGTCTTGTTTAAAAAAGAAACAACCCTTGGATTTAAACTTGAATCCTTTTTTTGGCGACTATGGGACCAATCATTCTTTCGCTTTATCATCGTAGGTGGGGTTAACACGGCCTTAGGTTACATCTTAACTTTGCTGCTTCGTGTCGGATTATTTTCTGATCAACCAAAATGGGTATTGCTCCCCAACATCTTAGAATTTGATCTCAGCAACACGGTGATGTTTATGATTCTATTTCCTGTGTCTTATACCTTACAGGCAGTCCTTGCTTTTCGCCAACCATGGCGCTTTCGCCGACTGGTGATCTATCCTTTATCAAGTATTCCAAATTATTTACTTCAGCAAGGTTTTATTCTCTTGTTTGAAACAGCGTTAAGCATCCCATACATCATCGCCTATGGATTAGCGGCGATTATACCAATTCCTTTGATGTATCTTGTTGTTAAGTTTTTGATTGGTAACGCTAAAAAGAACTAGTCTAAGTGGGCAATTTGCTTATCAAAGGTTGAGATTTGTTGTTCGACTTTGAGTTCGGCAAATTGGTTCATGTAGAGTTTATGGTAAGTGCCTTTTTTCGCCATTAATTGCTTGTGACTGCCATCTTCGATAATCAACCCTTCAGACATCACCAAGATCCGATTGGCATCAACGATGGTAGACAACCGATGGGCGATGACAATCGACGTTCTGCCCTTTAATGTTTTATTGATTGCCTTTTGGATTAATGCTTCTGTTTCCGTATCAATTGAAGATGTTGCTTCATCTAAAATCATGATCGTAGGGTTTCTAACGATGGCTCGGGCAAAGGCGATGAGTTGCTTTTGACCCACAGAGAGTTCACTGCCGCCATCGCGGAGTATGGTTTGATAACCTTTGGGTAGCGACATGATGAATTCATGAGCACCAACGGCTTTACTTGCGTCGATGATCATCTCATCGGTAGCATCTAATTTCCCATAGGCAATGTTTTTTCGGATGGTGCCAGAAAAGATAAATGGGGTTTGTTGGACATAACCAATATGGTGACGTAACCATCCCACTGACCTGGTGCGATAATCCGATCCATCGATTCTTAATTCGCCAACCGTGGGCTCATAAAATCGACATAAAAGATTGACCGTGGTGGATTTGCCGCTTCCTGTTTCCCCAACAATGGCAACTGTTTGCCCTTTAGGAATGATTAAATTCATGGAATGAATGATTTCTACACCAGGGTTATAAGAGAAGGAAACATTTTTAAATTCAACGTCACCACGCATTGGTTCATACATGGTTACTTTTGGGTGAAGTAAGGTGCCATATTTAGCCTCGACGTCAGGGGTATCGGTGATCATCGGTACCGTTTCAATCAACGATAAGATTTTTTCAACAGACGATTGTGAGGCCATGAGTTCGGTAAACAAGTCGACAAATTCTTGAATAGGCGTATACAAAGCAGAAACAAATCCAATGAATAAAACAAAGATGGAGACATCATAAATAATCGTGTTACTTAACATCAATGACGAACCCACAAAAATGACAATGGCTGTGGTGATGGTAGATACCAAGGTGACAGAAGGATAAAAGAACGCTTGTGTCTTTGCCGTCTTCCAAGCCTTATCACGAATATCAGTGACAATCTCGTTGGCTTCTTTTTGAACGTTATTCTCGATGGAAAGCGTCTTGATCGTTTTTGCGCCGGCGATGACTTCTGCTAACCAGGCAACGTATTTTGAAAAAGCGTTTCTTGCCGTCCGGGATAAATTAAGAATTCTAAATTGAAAATAAGGAGCAATGACCAGCATGATCGGTACGGTTGCAAGGAGGACCAGTGACATTTGCCAAGAGATAATAAACATGGTGATAAGAATGAAGACTAGTTCAAAGGTGATCCAAACAAACCGGGTGATTCCCCAAGAGATCATGTCCGAAATTTTACTCGTATCGGATTGGAGGCGGGCAATTAACCAACCAGAAGACGTTTTATCAAAATAAGAAAAAGAAAGCTTTTGAACTTGAGCAAACGCGTCCTGCCTGATGTTAATGTACACAGACATTTCTAAGTAGTTGGTGGTAAAGAAAAGCAAGTAAATGGCCACAGCACGAATCAAGATACCAACAATGATAAGGACGATATACTCAACATAATTAATCGTGAATGAAATACCAAAGATGAGTGTGACATCCATTGACAAATCGCCAATTAAATTGGTGGATAAATTTCCTTGGTTTTCTATCGCGGTAAGTGATTGAATAATCGCCCGATTTAATAAGGGAACAAAACTGCCATCATGGAACGTGATGATCAGCATCAATGAAAACATGATCAAAAGAAGCCAATAACGTTTAAAAGCATACTTGGCAATGCGTGCCCAACTAGAAAAATTTAATTTTTTGGATAACGCTTCTTCTTCAAAAGAAAAACTAGCCATGGTTACACCATCCTCGTTTGAATCTCAAAAATTCGTTTATATAAACCAGATTGTTTAATCAATTGCTCATGGGTGCCAACTTCGGCAATCTTGCCTTGATCCAAAACAACAATTTTATCAGCGTCTTTGGCCGTTGCCACGCGGTGCGTAATGATTAATGTGGTGGATTGTTCTTGACGCTTTTTAAGGGCAGCACGAATGTTCATATCGGTTTCAGTATCGACGGCGCTCAAGGAATCATCAAAGACAAGAATCGGTGCTTTGGAAATGATCGTTCTTGCAATCACCAAACGTTGTTTTTGTCCACCAGATAAAGTGACACCTTTTTCACCAACACGGGTATCGTAGCCATCTTTGAAATTGATGATGGATTTATGAATGTCTGCAATTTGTGCCGCTTTTTGAATGTCTTCTGCGGTGGCATTCGAATTAGCTATTTTTAAATTATTGATGATGGTTTTTGAAAATAAAAACGGTTCTTGTAAGACCGTCGCAATTTGCCGACGAATGTGATCTTTCGCGATGGTTTTTAGTTCAACACCATCAACTTTCACTGATCCAGAGGAATAATCATAAAGCCTGGTTAATAAATGTGACAAGGTTGATTTACCAGAACCAGTTTTGCCCATGATGGCGATGGTTTCGCCAGGTTTAATCACCAATGAGAAATTTTTGATGACCACTTCATCACTATCGTCATAATTAAAGGACATGTTATTAAATTCAATAGCTCCTTGAATGACTGGTCTGACACCTGATTCGATGTCTTCAAGGGGTTGATTAAGGATGGTGTTGAGTCGATCAATGGATGCCATCGCTTGCGCTAAATTGGATAAGGTCATCGCCACATCACGAACCGGCCATACCACTTGGCCGACAAACTGTAATGCCACCACAAACGTTCCTAACGAAATATTCCCCGTCGCGGTTAAATACACCCCAAAGGCAGAAGTTAACGCGATTTGGCCAAACACCAAAATATCCGTGGATGAGAAGAAGAAGGAACTGGTTAATCGCCATTTGATAAACTTCTTCTTATAGTCCATGAGATGGTCTTTGAAATCCTGAATCTCATAGGTTTCGTTGTTATAGGCTTTCACCAGTCGAATTCCTGATAACGTTTCTTCAATTTTCGCGGACACCAAACCGTCACTATCTTCCGTGACTTTAAATAATTTTCTTACACGTTTGATTAAGACCAAGGCATACAAGAACATAAATGGAAGAACAATGGTGCTAGATAGAGCAATTTCCCAAGAGACGGTCAGTAAAATACTGAAAGCGATGGACGTTAAAAAAATCGTATACACAATCGAGTTGACTTGGCGAACTAAAAAATTTCTAACAATATCAAGATCTCTTGTGCATGTTTGAATTAAGTCACCACTTTTGTTCTTCTTGATATAAGCATAAGGAAGTCTTTCAATATGGTAAAACAGATCCAATTGGATATCTTTACCCAAATTCACATCCATGAATCCACGAATCATTAATCGAGAAAAGAACATCAAGGCACGAGCACCGCCCAGAAATAAGATAAAAATCGCCAATACCCATAAATTTGTTCTTAGAAAAACTTGACCACCGAGTAGGTTGGTTAAGAAACTATCAATTGGACCTGATGGTTCGACGCCTTGTAAGGTATCGACAAGAATTTTAGTAGAAAAATTAGCAAGTAATAAAAAGGTTAAGGCAAAAAAAAGAATTAAAAACGATAATAAATAACGCTTTCTGTAGCCTTTGGTAAATCGATATAGAAGTTGAATATACTTCATTTTTAGAACCGTTATTTATTATACAACTTTGATTAAAAAATTGTTAAAAATTGCCTAATTATCGGATTTTATCAGTGGTTTTTTCACCGATTGAATCTTAATTCCTATGCTATAATAAATTCGGTCAGTGAAGACTGATAATTATGCAAACACAAGAACCCCCAAAGTTTGAAATAAAAGACCAAACATCAAACGCATCAAAGAAGTACAAAATCAATCTTTTGATCATTTTTCTTGTGGCCATTGGGTTTACCTTATTCACCCTTTTTACCGACGATAATTTGAATGCTGTGATCACAGCATTTTCTCAAGCTAATGTATGGATGATTGGTGTTATTTTATTTGTTATGGTCTTGATTATTCTCTTTGAAGGGATCATTCTTTTTATTCTCGCTCGACTTTATACCACCCGTTATAATTTAAAGAAATCGATTAACAATTATTTTATTGGTGTTTTTTTCTCACACATCACCCCTTCTGGTACAGGTGGTCAGTTTGCCCAAGCGTATGTGTTTAGCAAGCAAGGGATTGAAATTGCCAATGCTGCATCGATTCTCGTGATGCATTTTCTGCTTTCACAAATTGCTCAAGTTGTCTTTGGGCTCTTAGCCTTATTATTGAGATTAGACAAATTTCTTTCAATTACCCAAACCGTTAATTTATTTGGAGCGTCAATCCCAATTCTTTATTTATCTTTGGTGGGATTCGCCATTAACTTTTTAATCATTTTCTTTATTTTAGCCTTGGCAAAATCTAGATTTTTACATAAGACCATCGTCAATGGGGTCGTTGCTTTATTAGGAAAACTAAAAATCATTAAGAATCCTGATAAGGTGAAATCAAACCTTCAAGTTCAAATTGAAAACTTTAGAATCGAAAGTAAACGATTACAATCAAACACCCCCGTGACCGTTGTTTTACTCGTTTTATTTTTTATTCGAATGACGTTATCCTATTCGATTCCTTACTTATCTGCCATGGCTTTACCTTCGATAGATTTAAGTCAAACCAATATTTTTGATGGTATCTTTATGACCGCTTATTTAAATGTCATCATTTACTTTGCCCCATTACCTGGTTCAGTTGGTTTCTCTGAATTTTTCTTTTCATACTTATTCCAAAGTCTTTTTGGAGGTTATGCTCAAACCATTGCCCCTCAATTAATCTGGCGTGGTGTCACTTTTTACTTAACCTTAATCATCGGGGCAATCAGCGTCATCGCCTTTAGAATGGGTAATAAAGATGCGAAGATTGTTCAAGGTGGCGATGCATTTGTTGAACTGCAAAAATCTACCATTGAAATTAGAAGACAAACTTCTGAAGTGATGTTTTCAACAGGGGAAATGTCCTCTGGCAACATTCAGAAAAAGTTTTCAAGAATGGCTCGTGATTTTTTTGGATTTAAAACCAAAAAAGTTGATCGCTATGGAAATGTCATTAACACAGACGAAATCAATAAAAAGAATCTAAAAGATAAGAAGTAAATACATGAAAATAGCATTATTTACAGATACATATCCTCCAGAAATTAACGGCGTTTCTGTCAGCGTTGGTCTCCACCAAAAAGTGTTGATGGATCAAGGTCATGAGGTGTTGGTGATCACCACGAATCCTTTTGGAAAACAAATCGTGATTGAAGCTGGGGTGATTCGTATCCCAGGCGTTGAGTTAAAAAAGCTTTATAATTATCGGCTTTCTAGTTTCTTTAGTGCGAAAGCTTATCAATATATCCGAAAATGGAAACCAGATGTCATCCACATTCATACGGATATAGGCATAGGTATTTTTGGCAAGATCACAGCTTTCTTCTTAAAAGTCCCAACGGTAGTCACGTATCACACGATGTATGAAGACTATACGCATTATGCTGGTTTCCTTAAAGGATTAGCGTCTCGGGTTGTTAAACAATTTTCAAAATCTATTGCCGAACAATGCACGGAGTTTATTTCCCCTTCGTTAAAGACCAAAGAAAAAATCCGAAGTTATGGTGTTGATCGATATATTAACATCGTTCCTACTGGTATTGATTTTTCCAGGTTTCAACTCGCAAGTTTAGATCGCAACAAACTAGCCGAGATTAAAAATCGATGGATTTTACCTGGAGAAAAAGTACTACTCTCTTTAGGCCGTGTGGCGAAAGAAAAAAGCATGGAAGTGATTGTAAAAGGATTCGCTAAGGTTATTCAATCAGGAGAAGAACATATTCGTTTATTGATGGTGGGTGATGGTCCAGACCGTCATGGTTTAATTGATTTAGCTAACCAACTAGGAATTTCAGACAAAGTAAGTTTTGTTGGCGCAGTACCAATTCAAGAGGTTCCTTACTATTATCAAGTAGCAGACGTGTTCGTCTCTGCTAGTTTAACGGAAACCCAAGGATTAACGTTTATGGAAGCCATGGTCTCTGATCGCTTGGTCTTATGCCGCTTTGATGAAAATCTTGCGGAATTAATTCGCCATCAACAAACTGGATTTATTTTCAGCGATGAAGAAGATTTTGTAAGACAAGTGAAAACCATCTTCAATTTAACCAAAGAGAAAAGAGAACAAATCAAAGGTGATGTTGCCACGGCAGTCAATCGATATTCCTTACCTAACTTTTATCAGAATCTAATTGAGGTATATCAACGTGCGACAAGACAATACTGGTAATATCATTACGTCCATCGAGATTAAAAAGAAAAAAATTGTTATTACCTTTGCCACAGATCAATCCTTATCGTTATCAAGTGATCAATACACCCAAGATTATTTTTATGTTGGCAAAGTCATTGATGACAAGAAATTTGAAGAGCTAACCCAAGCCACCAAAACCCAACCTTTGATTGACTATGGCTTTCGCTTATTAACCAAAGGGCGTTATAGCGAGTATCAAATCCGGGAAAAACTCTACAAAAGAGAAGCGTTAAAACCACAAGTCGATGAAGTGATTTCACGACTAAAACTAGCCCATTTAATCGATGATGCAAGTTTGTTAAAAGATTGGGTTCATCATTTTCAAAAGCGTGGCTATGGGTTGAGAATGATCAAAAGCAAACTTCATGACAAAGGTTTTTTCCCACATCTGCTTGAAACCATTCATATCGATGAGGACATTGAACGAGAATCGATCACCCGTTTGATTGAGCAAAGCATCGAAAAATATCAACGTCTGAGTGAACGTGATCGTAAGCAAAAAATCACCGCGATGTTATTACAACGCGGATATGAATCCAAAGTTTATCATTCAACCATAGAAGCAATCCCCAGTTTAAGCCAAGAACAAACTGACCATAATCTAAAGGAAGCTTTTGAAAAAGCCTTGAGAATGTTTCAATCGCGTTTCGCTGGTCGAGAACGGGATGAAAAAATCATTAACTTCTTACTTCGTAAAGGCTATACTTATTCCAATATTATTCGTTTGATCAAGGAGTCAACACATGGGCATTAAAGACTTTAAAGACGGTCAGCATATTCATCAAGCTTTTTTAGTGAATCAAGTCAGCAAAGGCATCACTGCCTCTGGTCAACCCTATTTAACGATTATTTTGCAAGATAAAACCGGTCAAATTGAAGCCAAGTTTTGGGACGTCAAACCAGAAATTGAAACGATGATTGATGTTGGTGCCTTTGTTCAAGTGGATGGGGATGTTGCTGCGTATCGCCAATTGCTGCAAGTGCGTATCAATCAAATGCAACGCTTGAACCCAGACACCGTCAATCTTGAAGAATTGACGATGACCGCACCAGTTCCACTCAAGACCTTAGAATTAGACCTTAAAAAAACCATAGGGAAAATTAGTGATCCTGACTATGCGTTAATCACCCAAACACTCATTCAAGGTTCTTATGATGCGTATATTACTTACCCTGCCGCGGTCAGAAATCATCATGAATATACCTCGGGGTTACTGTTTCATACCTTATCGATGATCAAAGTTGCTGAAGCACTGATGCCTTTATATCCTAAGATCAATTCAGATTTAATTTATGCTGGGATTTTACTTCACGATTTAGGAAAGACCACGGAATTTACTGGGGCCGTGATTCCAAAATATAGCACCGAAGGAAAATTAATAGGTCACTTGAATTCCATGGCCGCTAAAATCCAATCCTTAGGAGAAAAACTTAACATTGACAAAGAAAAAGTCATGCTTTTACAACACATCGTGCTCGCCCATCATGGTAAACCAGAATTTGGCAGCAGTGTCCCTCCCTTAACCAAAGAAGCTCTGTTTGTGCATATGGTCGATGATTTTGATGCAAAAATGACCATCATCAATAAGGCTTTGGATCAAACCGAACCTGGACAATTTACCAACCGGGTATTTGCCTTGGATGATCGAAGTTTTTATAAAGCAAAATAGTTATTGGTCTAAATAATCTTTTAATTGTTTCGCTAATGTAGGTAGGTTGAGTTGATCTGAACTGTCTGCTTTTTGCATGTCAATTTTTAACCGATCAGATGGTAAGTAACGAGGAATGACATGCACGTGAAAATGGAAGACACTTTGCCCTGCAGCTTTTAATACATTACTCAAAAGGTTAACCCCTTTGGCATCCAAGGTTTGCATTTGTGCCTGCCCGATGCGCTGGGCAACATTCATGACCTGATTCATGACCTGCTTGGGTGTGCTTAAGAAGTGGTCGTAATGATGTTTTGGAATGACAATCGTATGTCCCGAGGTTGTTTGTTGAATGTCTAAAAAGGCGAGAACGTCCATATCCTCATAAATTCGATGAGACGGTAGACTGCCATCGACGATTTGACAAAAAATGCATGGTTTGCTCATGTTCAATCCTCCAATAAAAAAATAAGGAGATTACTCTCCTTATGTTAGCATGATTGATCCGTGGATAGATTTAGGCAGCAGTTTCTTCGGATTCTTCGTCATAAAGCGTTGGGAAACGTTCTTTGAAGAAATCATAGATGGTTTGATCGTGGAACTTTAAGTCTGCAAGTTTTAACCAGTGAAGATTGCTTGCATTGATGCTAGCTTCACGAACACCGAGGATTCGAGCAATTTCACCAGCGATTAATGTACGTGTTTCTCCATCGTCACCAACAATCGCATCGTAGTTGGTGGTTGAAGTCGTTGAGGCATTCATCTTGGTGGTATTGACAGCTTCTAAAACTTGAACGATGTAATAGGTGGTGCTATTGGCATCATAGAGCAAGAAGTTTCTTGCGTCATTTTGTTGAGAAGTTTGCGGGATTAAATAACTGACGCCATTAATCTTTCTTAAGAAATCTGAGGTTTCAGGATTTGCTACTACAGTACTTTCATCACTGATACGATCAATCGCATTGGCCACACCGATATTAAAGACTCGGTCGCGGATCGATGCAGGAAGTGATCCTAAGCCACCGTTTTTCACATGCCAACCATCGGTTGTAAAATCACGTTTGCTTAACTCATTACCGCGAATGGCTAACCCTATTTCAGGGGTGTATTGACCATTACCGGTGAATTCACTTTCGATTGACTTATCGGTTAATAATGGGTTTTCTGGAATAATTTTGCTGAAGCGTTCTAAGATTTCACCGTAAAGCGTACGAGGAAATGCTTCACCACCAGCTAAACCAGCATCCACTAATAATTGATATTCTGGGGAATCAGTATTAATATCAACCCCACGCCATGCGCGAGCTAAGATTTCAAGGTCGGCAACTCCTTCGGCGTCTTCGCCTAGAATGTATTGATCAATAAAGGTATCCATTAAATATTTAACAGCTTCTGGATATTCAGAAGAAACTTTCAAGGCAATATAATTTACTTTACGAGCATAACTTCTACCTAAGGAAGAGTAATCTTCATCAATTAAATAAGATTCCACTAATAATTCACGATAGATTTTTGGTAATAAATTATTTTGAATAAAGTCTTCGTAGTATTCAAGGTGGATGGCATTTTCTAAAATATCACCGGATTCAATCGCTTCGGTATTTCGTGGTGGGAAAATGAAATCAACCACCCATGGGTCATTGGCTTCACGGTTTAGTGTATAAAGTTGCTTTTCAATGGAGAAAGCAAATCGTTCTTCGGAAAATAAGTTTCTGGTTTCAAATTGACCAGAGGCAATGAGGTCATACATTTTGACATTGATTCTGCGTTCAATTTTTTCTACCAAAGCTTCATCTGTTGGATCATTAGAGGCTAGCAAATCAGTGTAATTCCCTAAACGATCTTCAGCGATGAGAAACATGACATCTTCGAGTGTACGTTGAGTTAAATTACCACCATCACGAAGAGCATCATAGACCACTGAGTTGACGTTTTTTTCTAATTCTGTGACCAAACCACCAAGAATTTCACCATCATTATCGTTTGGGGAAACAGTAATTTCGGTACATCCAACTAAAAAGACAGCAGTTAATGCAATTGCCGTTGCTTTGAATTTATTTTTGAACATAGCAAATTCCTCTTTCATTTTCAGCATCGGTTTCCGAATAAATACCACCGTCATTAAACCGATAGGCATAAGCACAATCTTCATCGATTAAACGTTGACGTTGGAATTCTTGATATTCTAAGAATTCAATATAGCTATTCCAAGTATTTAATTCTTGTAAATCTTGATCAAAGGCAGCACTACGACGTGTGACATCCATGTAGCGTAAAACTGCATCTTCTAAATCTTCATCAATAAAGGTAACTTCTTGTTCGGAAATTAATTGTTCTAACATTCTAAAGTTGAAGAAACGATCAAAGTTACGAATTTCATTCTTCACAGTTTCTGATCGAGTTTTATAGTTGGCTGTGGTTGTCACATTAAAGTTGACAAATGTTACCAAATCTTCACCATCTGCTGTTGGATAATTTGGGGTTCCTGGAATTTCAGTGGTGTAATAATCTTCTAAGGAAACACCATTTTGAATATCCACTAAGGCTGAACGTTCCACCACAATAAAGTGAATCCCTTGATAGCCACTTTCACCGCTTCCGGTTCCAGCACGAACCACCAAGATGACTCGACCATTTTCATCCGTTAAAACACGTTGTCCACCAAGTTCGGTGACGTTTTGGAATCCAGTGTATATATAATCTCCACCACCGCGGCTTTCAGGAGTGACCACAGAAATATTATGACGATTGAAGTATTGATTAAAGATGATATTTCTTGGGAAATACATTGAATCATTGTTGTTGACTGGGTTTCCATTTGAATCCTTGGTGACGTTTGCAAAGTCATTTAAAGAGACGAATGCATGGAAAGGAATAGTTCCTAATCCTAATTCATCAAAGAATTCAAAGGCAGTTTCTGGGACATTCAAGTCATCGGCTTTACTAACAACTTCTGCATTTTGATTAAAGACAGCGTCATAGGCATAGACACCTAATTTAAATTCATTCACAAAACTGGTTGCTTTGGACATAATGCCTAAGTCACCAAATTGCTCTTTAGAACCATCTTCACTCATTTCACGAGCGACTTCACCAAAGGTTTCACCATTTTGTTGAATGGCTAAACGGTTCGCAACTGCAAAGAGTTTTTTGGCTTCTGCTTCGGAGATTCGACCATTATATAGATCAGCTCCTGCGGCAGAAACTTTCACCAAGATGTGCTTGACGTGGTATGGCAAACGTTCATTTAAGTAACCAGGTCCAAAATCGTTACCAGTTAAAAAGCTTTCTTTATTATCATCAAAGAAACGATCTTCGACTTCTTGCTTCATGGTGCGGTAAGCAAAGTAATCTTTTAATTCTTCTAAATCCTCAACATTATAAGATTCGAACAATGTTTCTAATTCATCGTTGTAATTGGTTCCATTAGTAGAAGCATTGGTACGGGCGGTTTCTTTAACCCCGTCAACACTAATGTCGGCTTTACGAAGAATTTCCGCTCGTAAGGCTTGAGTCGTTGCATCTTCTTGATTGATTTGGTTACGAATAACCAATTCAGTCACCGATTCAACGAACTTAGAAACACCAAATTCATTATTTTGGTATTGTCCAAAGAGGGCATCCGCTGTGTAACCAGTAACTCCCCCATCTTTGTCTTTCATGGTAATAACAAAACCATCACTATTTTCTGTAACAGGATTTGTGCATGCACTTAAAGTGACAAGCGTTGCCAGCGCAAATGATGCGATGGCGAATTTCGTACGATTCATTTCTTAAGAATCCTCCTAGCAATAAAGCATAGTTATTTTATAATTTTATATGGTCATATTCAACAAATATCTACTTAAGTTAACGTTAAACTTATTGTAGGTTGATTTATAAAGACCAAAATAACTTAAATTACTGCAAAAACAACATATCATATTGTTTGTGATATCCACTCCAATAACGTAAAATAAACCCTTGAAGGAGACAATCATGTCAAAGTTAGAAATTAAGAATTTATGGGTTAAAGTTGCCAATATCAATATATTAAAGGGTGTCAACTTAATGATCAATGATCATGAGACTGTTGCGCTCTTGGGTCCTAATGGTCATGGCAAGTCTACATTATTATCTGCGATCATGGGTCACCCCAAGTATGAGATTACCGAAGGTGAAATCCTTTTGGATGGCAAAAATGTTCTTGATATGGAAGTGGATGAACGTTCAAAAGCAGGTTTATTTTTAGGGATGCAGCATCCTTCTGAGGTCCCTGGCGTCATCAATTCAGACTTTTTAAAGGCTGCGATTAACACCCGAAGAGAAAAACCAATTTCTTTGGTTGAATTATACAAAAAGCTGGACGATGCCTCAAAACAAATGAAAATTCCAATGGAATTAAGTCACCGTCATCTCAACGAAGGTTTTTCAGGTGGTGAAAGAAAACGTAATGAAATTCTTCAATTATTACTGCTTCAGCCAAGTGTTGCCATGTTAGATGAAATTGATTCAGGTCTTGACGTGGATGCTCTTCAAACCGTTGCCAATGCAATTAAAAGAATTCAAAAAGAAACCAAAACAAGTTTTTTGATTATTTCTCACTATGCCCGCTTGTTCCAAATGATTCAACCAACCCGAGTGGTGGTCATGATCAACGGTCGCGTGGCAGTTGAAGGCGGTCCAGAAGTGATCACTAAGATTGATGGTTCAGGGTATGAATGGTTAACCAAAGAATATGGCATTAGCATTAAAAAGGAAGACAAAGATGCCAAACCTTTCTCAATGAACACGATTTCGATTGGCGCTTGTGCTACCAACGAGGTTGCCAACCATGCCAAGAAATAAACTCGTTGCGAATCAACAGGTTTATCACATTCCTTCTTCTAGAGAACGGGTGAGTTATTTTCTTGATTTAAATGAAGTTAAAAAATCGCCAATCCACTTAGTCATTGCCCCAGAGGCTGATCTTGATTTATTGATTCAAAATGGCACCGAAGATGTGGTGATTGAAGTCGATATCGCCGATCAAGTTCGCGGAAAAATTCAATTTGCCATGTTTGGCAAAAACAAGAACTTAACCTGGAATGCATCGGTTGGATCGAATGTTCAAATAGATGCTGCCATTGCCGATTTTACAGAAGGAAAAGGCAAAGTTTTCATTCGTTTTGACATGTTAGGTAGAGATTCACAACTTGAATGGAGAACTGCCGCGTTGGCAAGTCATCAAGACCGTAAATTTTATTCGGTTAATTTTACCCACAAGAATTTTAATACCTATGCGAACATGACCAATTATGGGGTCACCGAAGGCAACAGTAGTTTACAGTTTACTGGCACGGGTCACATCTTAAACGGCGCAAAGTTTTCAAAAACTCATCAAGCGGCAAAAATCATGGTCTTTGATGAAAAATGTTTTGGTCGCGCGGATCCTGTGCTAAAGATTGATGAAAATGAAGTCGAAGCGTCCCATGCTGCCACCGTGGGTCGAGTCAATGAAGAACATCTTTACTATCTTCAATCGCGAGGCTTAAGCAAAAAAGAAGCAAAAAGAATTATCACTCTTGGATATTTACAACCTATCATCGCCTATTTTACCGATGAAACCATCCAAGCTCAGCTATCCTCACAAATCGATATTGGCAAGAAAGAATGACCATCAAAGACATTCGTCGGGATTTCCCTATTTTGAAAAAAAAGTTCAAAGGTAAAACTTTGGCGTATTTTGATAATGCAGCGACGAGTCTAAAACCATTGCCTGTGATTCGCGCCATCAATCATTATTATTTAGATTTGCCTGTCAATGCTGGCCGAGGAGAATACGATTTGTCTTTTGCTCTAGAAAAAGAAATTGACCAAGCAAGAGCATTGGTTGCGACGTTTATTCACGCAACCCCTAAAGAAATTATCTTTACCACTGGCACAACCATGGGCATCAACATGATTGCCCAAAGTTATGCGATGAATGTCCTTACGAAGGGTGATGAAATCATCATCACCGAATCTGAGCATGCGGCAAACGTTTTACCATGGTATCAAGTGGTAGAAAAAACCGGTGCAAAACTGATCATCTTAGATTTAGATCAAGAGCAACGTTTAACTCCAACGTTGCTAAAACCGTATTTAAATTCAAAAACAAAAATCGTTTCTTTTGCCGATGTCAGCAATGTGCTTGGAACAAAAACCGACGTTCAATCCATTGCTCAAATGGTTCATGAGGTTGGCGGTCTGGTGATTGTCGATGGGGCGCAATCGGTTCCTCATTTCCCGACCAATGTCAGCGAACTTGGCATTGATTTTTTAGTCTTCTCTGGCCATAAAATGTTAGGCCCAACAGGCATTGGTGTTTTGTATGGGAAACTTGCCTTACTAGAAAAAATGAAACCCTTTTATACGGGGGGCGGCATGTCGCTTCGTTATAACAAAAAACAAGAAGTGAAGTATGCCCCCATCCCCCAAATATTTGAAGCAGGAACGCAACATTGGTCGGGCATTATTGGCTTAAGTGCAGCGATCAACTATTTGCAACGCGTTGGTTTTGATTTTATTCATGCACAAGAAACAAAACTAAGACAGCACGCGCTTGCTGGTCTTAAAAAGATTGCTCATGTCCAAGTTTATAACGATAAAGCGGAAGCAGCGATCCTTGCCTTTAATATCAAAGGGGTTAACCCACAAGATGCTGCCACCTATTTTAATAGCCAAGGGATTGCTGTTCGTTCAGGTCAGCATTGTGCTCGTAACTTGGTCGAGTATTTAAAAACTGACGGAACCGTTCGTTGGTCTGCCTATTTTTATAACACCATTGAAGAGGTTGACCGATTTTTAAAGGCTGCTGAAGATGGGAGGAATTTTCTTGATGCATACTTTCAATGATCCGATTGTGATGCGCCAAGTGATCATGGATCATTATGAGCATCCACGAAATAAGTTCAAACTAAACCTTCCAGGGGCTCGCACCATCCATATGGATACCGCAGGTTGTATCGATGATATCGATGTGAATATTGTGATCGAACGTGGCATAATTAAAGCGCTTAGTTTTGATGGAGTTGCTTGTACCATCTCAACCGCATCCACGTCCATCATGACTGAGTTGATTGAAGGAAAGACATTAGAAGAAGCAACGTATATCGTTGATCAATATATCAAGATGATTCATGCTCAACCATATGATGAGTCGGTGTTGGGTGAAGCAATGGTCTTTCAAAACACGCATAAACAAGCAAGTCGCATTAAATGCGCAACCCTTGGTTGGCAAGGGTTATCCCAATTATTAAAGGAGAAAAAATAACATGGATAAAGATAATATTCCCCAAGACGAATACCGTTACGGGTTTAATGATAAAGACGTGTCGATCATGAAGACTGACAAGGGTATCAGTGAAGCCATCGTCAGACAAATTTCTCGTCTTAAAAAAGAACCCAAATGGATGGAAGAAAAACGGGTGGAAGCCTTTAAAATTTTCCAAGGGTTAAGTTTACCTAAATTTGGACCTGATTTAAGCTTTATTGATTTTCAAACGTACACCTATTACACCAAACCTTCAGAACGCGAAGAAACCACCTGGGATAAAGTTCCTGTCACGATCAAGAAAACCTTTGAAAAATTAGGCATTCCTGAAGCTGAAGCCAAGTATTTATCCGGTGTCACCACCCAATATGAATCTGAAGTTGTTTACCATTCGATGCTCAAAGAAGTTGAAGATAAGGGCATTAAATTTTTATCCACGGATGAAGGATTAAAACAATTCCCGGAATTATTTGAAAAGTATTTTGCTTCCGTGATTGCCATTAACGATAACAAGTTTGCCGCTCTGAATACGGCAGTTTGGTCTGGTGGGTCGTTTATTTATGTCCCTAAGAATGTTCATTTAGAAAAACCACTTCAAGCTTATTTTAGAATCAACAATGAAAAGACTGGTCAATTTGAACGGACATTAATCATTGTCGATGAAGGTGCGAGCGTCAATTATGTTGAAGGCTGCACCGCGCCGATTTATGCGATGGAATCATTACATGCTGCGGTGGTGGAAATTGTGGTTTTACCGAACGCAAAATGCCGATATACCACCATCCAAAATTGGTCGCCCAATGTATTAAACCTTGTCACCAAACGTGCTTATTGCCATGAGTTTGCGCAAATGGAATGGATTGATGGCAACATTGGTTCGATGAAAAACATGAAGTATCCTGCCGTTGTTTTAGGTGGTCGAGGTTCTAAAGGAACGGTGATTTCGATTGCCGTTGCCGGAAAAGGCCAAGAACAAGATGCAGGCGCAAGAATGATTCATTTGGCCCCAGACACCTCCTCAACCATTGTTTCTAAAACGATTGTTAGAAATGGTGGGGTGAGTAATTATCGCGGCACTGTTCGTATTCACCCGGAAGCAATCAATTCCAAAAATCATACGGAATGTGACACGCTCATTTTAGATGGTTTTTCTAAAGCGGATACCATTCCTAAAGACGAAGTGTTAAACAACGAATCGTTTATCGAACACGAAGCAACCGTGAGTAAAATTTCTGAAGATCAATTGTTCTATTTGATGTCACGTGGTTTATCCGAAGAAAACGCCACGCAAATGATTATCATGGGATTCATTGAACCTTTCTCACGCGAATTACCGATGGAATATGCCGTTGAATTAAATCATTTGATCAAACTAGAGATGGAAGGTAGTGTCGGCTAAAAAGATGATGTCTCGTTTTGAAGTGATTGTGATTGGCGGTGGTCATGCTGGTTTAGAAGCAGCTTTTGCTGCTGCCAACATGGGCGCAAAAACGTTACTGATTACCCTGAATAAAAAAATGATGGGCAACATGCCCTGCAATCCTTCCATTGGCGGAAGTGCCAAAGGGATTGTGGTCAGAGAAATTGATGCCCTCGGTGGAAAAATGGGGATTGGTGCTGATGCTGAGTATTTGCAAATGAAAATGCTCAATACTGGTAAAGGTCCTGGCGTTCAATGTTTAAGGGCTCAAGTTGATAAAATTACTTACCCACGTTTCATGCAAAAATTAGCGGATGAAACTGAAAACCTCACCATAAGAGAAGCGATGGTGCTAGATTTACTTCATGATGATCACCACGTCTTTGGTGTGGTGTTATCAACGGGAGAAAAAATTGAATCCGATGCAGTTATTTTAACCACAGGTACCTACATGGAATCGGAAGTATTGGTTGGTTTAACCAAGCGGTCGGCGGGACCCGATGGGGAAAACCCAAGTCTAGGATTATCACCTAACTTAGCCAACATGGGAATCGAACTCTTTCGTTTAAAAACCGGTACACCTCCTCGCATCAAACGAGACTCAATCGATTTTTCGAAAATGGATCCTCAATATCCATCGGAAGGACCTTTGGTCTTTTCTACACAAACCAACAAAATAAAACCGTTTGCAGACCAAGCGTTATGTTACTTAATTCATACCCAACCAACTACCCATCAAATCATTCGTGATAATTTAAAAAAATCCGCGATGTTTGGTGGCTTAGTCACTGGAGTTGGCCCACGTTATTGTCCTTCCATTGAAGACAAAGTTGTTCGCTTTGCAGACAAAGAACGTCATCAATTGTTTATCGAACCAGAATCCGCGGAAACAGATTCCATGTATCTACAAGGTTTTTCCACCTCGATGCCACCTGAGATTCAAGAAAAAATGGTCCGATCATTACCAGGATTAGAAAAAGCTGTGTTTTTAAAATATGCTTACGCGATTGAGTATGATGCGATTGTTCCTACTCAATTTGATTTAACCTTGCAAGTTAAAAAGTGGCCAGGTCTATATGGTGCTGGGCAAATTTTTGGCACATCGGGTTATGAAGAAGCTGCCGGTGCCGGGATCATGGCAGGCATTAATGCGGTCAGAAGAATCAGACAATTACCACCAGTGATTCTTCGTCGAGATCAAGCTTATATCGGGGTGATGATTGATGACCTTGTTACCAAAGGAACGCAAGAACCTTACCGGTTGTTATCCTCACGTGCGGAATATCGACTTTTGATCCGTCATGATAATGCCGAATCACGCTTAACCGAGATTGGTTATCAAATTGGATTAGTTAAAGAAAAACAATATGCTATTTTCCAACGTCAACAAAAGCAAATGAAAGACTTAGAATTACACCTTAAGAGCATTTCCGTTAGACCCAATCCTTCCATCAATGCATTTTTAGCATCATTGAATCAAGGTGCATTACAAGGTGGGATTACCGCCTATGAATTGTTACGTAGGCCACAAATTCACTTCCAAGACTTGCCTCCTTTTTTTCCAACATTAGGAGAATGGGTGATTGATGAAACTTTGTTAAATCAACTTGAAATCAATATCAAGTTTGTTGGATATTTGGACAAAGAAATTAAACAAGCACAAGCTTTTTCAAAATACGAAGATTTAACCATTCCTCATACGATTGACTATCATGCCATGGCAGGCATGGCGATGGAAGCAAGACAAAAACTAGACAAAGTCAGACCGCTGACCATTGGCCAAGCATCGCGTATTTCAGGGGTCAATCCAAGTGATATTTCGTTGTTGGTGATGCAAATCAAAAGGGGAACGTTCTATGGAAATCGCCCAGCTTAAACTTGCCCTGAGCCAACTTGGGATTGCATTTAACGACGATCAACTCAAGACACTGGATCAGTTTGCTTCCATGGTGAATCGGACTAACCAATCTTTTAATTTAACCGCCCATGAAACGATTGAAATGATTAGAGAAAAAGGTATTTACGATAGTTTATGTTTTCCTCTTTCTCAAGGGAAAGGCAAAGGTCGAATGCTTGATTTAGGATCAGGGGCAGGGTTTCCTGGTATTCCTTTAAACATTATCTACCCGCAATTTTCAATGACATTATTAGAACCAACCCTGAAGAAAGCTGCTTTCTTGACTGAAGTGATTGCCGCATTACAACTTAAAAAAATCAATGTGATCAGTCAACGTGCAGAAGTATTGGCTAGAAGTGAAGACTTCAAACCTTTTGATCTTGTGGTCGCAAGGGCAGTGGCTCCTTTACCAATTTTACTTGAATTGATGATTCCCCTTCTTAAAGTTGGTGGCCAAGCGCTTGTGTATAAGGGAAAAGATTACCTATCTGAAATTGCTTTATCTAAACATGCTTTAAGTGTGTTGGGAGCATCGATTGTTGAAGTTAAGACGCATCGATTGCCTACGGAACACGAACAACGATCGTTATTAATCATTGAAAAAAACTCAGAAACCTCCACCGTTTATCCTCGAATGTTTTCACAGATTAAAAAAACTCCTTTATAATAAGGGTACATGGGAAAAGTCATCGCCATCGCCAATCAAAAAGGCGGTGTAGGAAAAACAACAACGGCCATCTCGCTTGCCAGTGCCTTGGCGCAACTTGGTCACAAAGTTTTGCTCGTGGATCTTGATCCGCAAGGAAACTCAAGTCGAGGGGTGGGGATTGAAGTCGCCACACTCAAAGAAAGTATTTATGATGTCTTGGCACATTCAACATCGATTCAAGAAGCCATTATTTATACGGCAATGAAATCGTTATCAGTTTTACCAGCATCCTTACAATTAGCAACCGTGGAAAGTGCGATTACCTCGCAATCATTAGATCAACCTTATGAGGTCTTAAAAACCGCCCTCACCAAAATTAAAGATCAATATGAATACATGATTCTTGATTGTCCCCCATCGCTTGGATGGTTATCGGTCTCCGCGCTGATTGCCTGTGACAGTGTCATCATCCCAGTCCAATGTGAATATTTTGCGATGGAAGCGGTTGCCCAAATACTAGCAACCATTCAACAAGTTCAAAGAGATTATCATCCTGGATTAAAAATTGAAGGATTCTTATTAACCATGTATGACCCAAGAACTCGGCTAGCCACTGAGATTTCTACAGAAGTTAGAGGCTTGTTCAAAGAAAATACATTCTATACACAAATTCCTCGTAATGTGTCTTTGGCAGAAGCAAGCGCCAAAGGCATGCCGATTCATTTGTATCGACCCACATCAAGTGGAGCAGAAGCTTATTCAGCTCTTGCGAAGGAGGTCATCGATCATGGCAGATCGTAAACCAATCATTAGTCAACGCTTATCAAGTTTAATTGATAAATATAGTTCAAGAGACATCGTTCAAAAACTTGAACAACAATTTAAATCACTTGCCAAAAGAGACCTCAATCCCTTGATGATTGATGATATTCCCGTGTTAAAAGAAGTCACCATTCGTAGTGATCAATTACGAGATTTATTAGAAACTTTAACCGATAAACCAATCCTAAGTCCGTTGGTGGTTCGCCAAGTCAATGGTCGATATCAAATTGTCTTAGGAAGAAAAATTTGGTATGCGACAAAATTATTAAAGTTCCAAAAAGTTCCTGTGGTGATCACCACGATGTCGGATGAAGAAATGTTGTTGGTTCTATTAGCGTCATTAAGAGAAGAAGCGATTCAAAATGTCATGGCCATAGCTCTTGTCTGTGAAGCTTTGATTGAGGGTTATCAATACCGGCAAGTGGCGTTGGCAAAAATCATGCATTACTCACGATCACAAGTATCAAATATTCTTCGATTGTTAAAGTTGCCTGTGTTTACAAGAAAACTGATCAACGCGCAAACCATCACGTATGGACATGCGAAAATCTTAGTTAGTTTAGATCCAGAATTAATTGATACCTTGGTGATGAAATTAATCAAAGAGAAATTATCCGTCAGAGAGTTTGAAGCATTGGTCAAACAACATAAACCCCAAGTGGTGAATCCTGTGAATGAACAAAAAATTAAACAATTATTTGGTGGCCAAGTCACCACGACCAAAAAAAGTATTAAGTTTAGTTTTGATCAATCGGAAGACTTGATTGAGTTTGTTGATACACTCATCCATGGAAAAAAATAAATACCTATCGACCCAACGTTTACGATGGCTGACGTTGGTGGGGATGATGTCTGCCCTGACCTATATCCTTTATTTACCGATCTTTCGTATACCGATTATCTTGTTTTTAGAACTTAACTTATCGGAAATCGTTATCTTTATTGGTGGTTTTTCTCTTGGACCGTTAGCGGCAATCTTTATTGGTTTGTTTCGATTTTTATTTTCACTTTTTTACACGACCACGGGTGGGATTGGTGAGCTCGCTGACTTTTTCTATTCGATGGCATTTGTGTTACCTGGGGTCATCCTTTATCAACGGCATCGTGATAAAAAAACTGCCTCGATTGGATTTATCATCGGGTTTATCAGTCAGTTAACCGTTACCTCGTTGCTGAATGCCTTGATCATCACAGATTTATACCTGACCTTATTTTTAAACTTAACCCCAGAAGCATTTTTGGGTTACATTCAAACCGTCCTACCGCAAGTGGAAAACCCTTATTGGTCTTTGGTGCTTTGGATGTATTTGCCTTTTAATGTTTTTAAAAATCTCGTGATTATTGCGTTAACACTGTTCACCTATAAGCGAACGCATCGATTGATTAAAAAATTTAAGTAAGTTATTTAACTTCAATGGCAGCGGTTGGGCAACTAATTTTTGCTTCTTCAACCTCGGATTCTTTACCGGAAGGAACAAGCGTAACAATCGCTTTCATTTTTCCATCATCATCCCAATCAAACACAGAAGGAACCATGGCGTTACATAAGCCACATGCGATGCAAAGATCTTTAATGATTAATGGTTTTTTTGGGTCCATGAACCTATTATAATGAAGAAGTTAAGGATAAACTACTGTAAACAATCAACCAACATTTATGTGGAACAATCAAAAACCAACTCGAATAAAGAAATTTGCTAGGTATCGCCAAGCCATTTTAAGAATGAATCCTGAACGTTTATCCAATAAACAAGTCTTTCTTGCTGAAGATAGCAACGAAAACTCATCTTTTAAGCCGATTCAAATCTTCATGTGGTTGTTGGGCGCAGGGGTCATCATTTTACTCATCTTGGTGGTTGCTTTGGTATACTTTGGAAGATGAAAAACAAACTGATCATTGCGATTGATGGTCCTGCTGCTGCAGGAAAGTCAACCGTAGCAAAATTAGTCGCTAAACAACTCAATATTACCTATATCGATACCGGGGCCATGTATCGTGCTTTCACCCTCTATGTCATGCGCCAAGGCGTTGATCCGCAAAACCAAGCTGCTGCAGAAGCGTTTATTGCCAACGTTAAGATTACCTTATCACCCACCGGTGAAGTATTTTTAAATGGAGAGAATGTCGCTTCAGAAATTCGTGAACCTAAGGTATCAAGTCA
Organism: Staphylococcus epidermidis; assembly: GCA_945879785.1. Classification (GTDB taxonomy): domain Bacteria; phylum Bacillota_I; class Bacilli_A; order RFN20; family CAG-826; genus UBA970. Next base: position 29,893 of record CAMCVC010000002.1, read on the forward strand.
AGTCTCCTACATTGCTTCTTATAAATCCATTCGCTTAGCCCTTGTTGACTTTCAACGCCACATGGCTGGGAATCAATCGGTGGTGATGGATGGTCGTGATATCGGAACCTATGTTCTTCCGGAAGCCAACATTAAGATTTTCCAGATTGCCTCCGTGGAAACAAGAGCGGTTAGACGATATGAAGAAAACTTAGCAAAAGGCATCATTTGCACACTGGATAGTGTGGAAGAAGATTTACGTCATCGAGACTATATTGATTCCCATCGTGAATTTGCTCCATTAAAGCCTGCTTCGGATTCCATTTTGATTGATACCTCATTCATGACTGTCAATGAAGTGGTTGAACGGATTTTAGACATCGTTCACAAAAAAGTAGGCGTTGCCCATGGTTAAGGGTATTGTCGCCATCGTTGGTGCACCCAACGTTGGTAAATCCACACTTTTTAATCGTATTATTGGTAAACGCCAAGCCATCACCGATGACACCCCTGGATTGACCCGGGATCGAATTTATGCGGAAGCAGAATGGTTAACCGTTTCCTTTCGCCTGATTGATACTGGTGGTATTGAAGTCACCAAACGACCTTTCCAAGAACTGATTCGGATTCAGGCAAGCATTGCCATTCAAGAAGCGGACGTCATTATTTATCTTCTTGATGGCCGAAAAGGAATCAACGCCGATGATTTGCTTGTCGCTTCCATTTTATTTAAATCAGGAAAGTCAATCATCTTGGCAGTGAATAAAATTGATGATGGTCAATTGATGGTCGACATCAATGATTATTATCGATTGGGGATTGGTTCGCCGATTCCGATTTCAACCCTTCACGGGATTGGGGTTGGTGATTTGTTAGATGCGGTGATTAAACAATTACCTAAAGATAAAGAAATTCCTAGCTATGATGGCCATTTGAAATTCGCTGTGGTCGGTCGACCCAATGTTGGTAAATCAAGTTTAGTGAATGCCATTCTCCAACAAGAACGCGTGATTGTTTCTCCTATCGAAGGAACCACTCGTGATGCCATCGATACAACCTTTCAATTTGAAGGTACGGATTATGTCATGATTGATACCGCTGGGTTAAAAAAACGTGGGGCCATTTTTGAATCGATTGATAAGTATGCTGCGATTCGCTCCTTAAGGGCAATTGAACGGGCTCAAGTGGTCGTGGTCACCATCAATGCTGAAGATGGTTTACTAGAACAAGATAAGCACATCGTCGGATTTGCTTTTCAAGCGTATAAAGGAATGGTCCTGGTGGTTAACAAATGGGATCTAGCGAAAAAAGGCGATCGCGATATGCATCAGTACACCATCAAACTAAGACTGCTTATGCCATTTTTAGAATTCGTTCCTATTCTTTATACTTCTGCGTTAAAGAAAACGCGATTAGATGCTGTCATCAAAACCGTCAAACAAGTCTATGAAGCAACCCAACGTAGAGTCTCAACCGCTCGCTTAAACGAATTGCTTGTGGATGCTCAATTAATGAATCAAACCCCAGAATTTAATGGTGGTCGATTAAGAATTTATTATGGTGAACAAGTTAGTCAAAACCCACCAACCTTCATTATGTTTTGTAATAAACCAACCTTTATGCATTTTTCTTATCAACGCTTTTTAGAAAACCGGCTTCGAGAAAGTTTTGACTTTACCGGGACACCGATTAAAATTATCAATAGGGAAAGAAAATGAAAACTAAAATTACCATCCTTGGTGCTGGGTCTTGGGGAACCGCTCTTGCCCTTGTTCTTGCCGATAATGGCAACCAAGTGACCATCTATTCAAAAAATTCAAAGGTCTGTGATGAAATCAATCATAAGCACACCAATTCAAATTATTTTGACGAAGTATTTTTATTACCAACTTCAATTGTTGCTACTTGCGACCTATCCCAAGCCATCCAGGAGACCCAACTTATTCTCTTATCCGTTCCTTCATCTTCGGTCAGATCATTGGTTAGTTCAATCATCCCATTGTTAAAAACAAAAACACTGTTTATCAATACGGCTAAAGGATTTGATCCTACAACCAATGATCGTTTATCGGAAACCATTCGGCGTTTGGTTCCCAAAAAATTTCTTCTTGGCGTGGTTAGTTTGATTGGTCCTTCTCATGCAGAAGAAGTGATCAATCGCCAATTAACTTTGGTGTCTGCTGTCAGCAAGTATAGCCATTTAGCAGAACAAATTTCTCAACTTTTTTCCAATGAATACTTTCGAGTCTACATTCAAAAAGATGAGATTGGTTCTGAAGTAGGATCCGCCTTAAAAAATGTGATTGCCATTGCCAGTGGCGTTGTTACAGGTTTAAAACTTGGTGATAATGCTCGAGCAGCGTTGGTGACAAGAGGCTTAACCGAATTGATGCAATTAGGAAAAGTGTTGGGCGGAAAATTAAAAACTCTTGCAGGACTAACTGGGTTAGGCGACTTGATTGTTACCTGCTATTCTAAACATTCTCGTAACTATCAAGCTGGCATCAAAATCGGAAAAGACAATAGTGCTGAACCTTTTCTTACCACCAATCAAAAGACGGTTGAAGGGGTTGCTTTTGCTAAAATCGCTCATCAACTTGCAAAAAAATATCGCTTAAAATTACCAATCATAGAAGCGGTTTATGCCGTTTTGTACGACAAAAAAAGACCTTCAGACTTAATTAAAACCTTAATGAATCGTCCGTTGAAAGTTGAATAAAAAACCTAACCTTAGTGTTTGTCAAGATTGTTTAGAATCTGACGTGATGAAATATAGTTGCATTAATTTCGTGCCTATGCTACTTTATGCATAGAAAGATCTAGGAGGAATATATGAACAAAGTAGATCTAGTGGAAGTCGTCGCCAAGGAAACAGGACACAGTAAGAAAGATTCTGAAAAAGTCCTCGAAGTCGTCTTAGGTGCTTTAACCAAAGCCTTAAGCAAAGGCCAACCAGTGAAGTTAGCTGGATTTGGTGCGTTCACCGTCCGCAATCGTAAGGCCCGCATTGGTGTTAAGCCAGGAACTACTGAAAAAATCAAAATTCCTGCAACCAAAGTCGTTGGTTTCAAAGCCAGCAAGACCTTAAAAGAAAAAGTTCGCTAGACTTCAGTTAGCAAACTTACGGGGATAGATGTCACAAGCATCTATCCCTTTTTTATTTGGAATTAGATTTTGTTATGATATTAACATGCGATTAAAACCATTCATTGATTTAGCTACAGTCTTTCAAACTCATGGGTTTCGTTTATGGTTGATTGGTGGAAGCACCAGAGATTATTTACTCAACCGACCTGTGCTTGATTTTGATTTAACCACGGATGCTTTGCCAACCCAAATGCAAACCTTTCTTCCCAATGCCAATTTCCGGTTCGCGCATTATGGAACTGTGCAAATGAAACAAGATCAGTATTCCATTGATATCACCACCTTAAGACAAGAATCGTTATATCAAGATAAGCGCCATCCTCAATCCATTTCTTTTGTCAAAGAACCGAAACTGGATTATTCAAGACGTGATCTAACCATCAATGCGATTTATATGGATGCCAAGTCCAACATTTTAGACTTTGCCCACGGACAAGAAGACTTAAGTCAAAAAATATTACGGATGATTGGCGATCCTTATCTTCGTATTCAAGAAGATCCGTTAAGAATCTTGCGCGTGATTCGGTTTCAGCATTCATTAGGTTTTACTTTAGAATCAACCTTAGCAAAAGCGCTGCAACAAAGTTTACCTTTGCTTGATTATTTAAATCCGCAAAAAGTAAAACAAGAACTCAATAAAATGTTAGTGCATCAACCCTATGAAGCTAAATTACTCTTAGCCTCCTATGGGATTCAAACAGATTAAAGCATCTTTGCTATAATGTCTTCAATATGGATACGATGTTTGAAGCAATTGATTTAAAATATTTGTTATTAGAGCATTATAAGACATTAGGTTTTCAAGAAAAACATGTCATGGTTATTTTCATGATGGATCAACTCATGAAACAAGAAAATCATCTGGTGACTGCAGAACTATTAAGTTTAAAAATGGCGATGCCGATCGAAGAGATTGATAGCGTCATGGTGGAATTGCTTGACCGCCAACTTTTAGAGTTTTCCACCGTTGAAGGAAAAACATCAACATCATTAAAGCCATTAAAGCAATTGCTCTATAAGCGATTCCAGCAACAAGTCCTTCATCAAACCCAGGTCGTCAATGGCGATGATCAAGCGAGCATTTTTCAAAGCGTTGAAAAAGCGTTTGGTCGAACGTTATCGCCTTTAGAAATTTCTCGGATTCAAGATTGGCTCAATTTTGGTTATAGCCCGGCATTAATTCAAACGAGTTTACAAGATGCCATCACCAAGCAAAAGAAGTCGATTCGCCATATGGATAAATATTTACAAAAACAAACCACCAAAGAAAACTTTGCCCAGGAAGGGACATCTCCTGGTGGAACCCAATCTCAAGACGTCCAACGGACCATTCAACAAATCAACCAAAAAATAGATGATGGATTTAAAGGTAAAAAATAGCATCCTTGCATACCTCGATCAACAATATCCAAACGTCGGATGTGAGTTGTGGTATCGAAAGGACTATGAGTTATTGATTGCCGTGGTTTTATCCGCACAAACCACCGATCAGGCAGTGAATCAAGTGACCCCTGTCTTATTTCAACGTTTTCCGACATTGAAAGCTTTGGCAAACGCCAAGCTCAAGGACATTGAAGCAGTGATTCAAACCATCGGTTTGTTTAGAACCAAAGCCAAACATATTCACCAGCTTGCCAACATCCTGATTGAACAGTATCAAGGACGAGTCCCATCCGATAAAGCGGCATTGACCTCCTTACCAGGGGTTGGTAATAAAACCGCGAATGTTGTCCGCGCGGAAATTTTTAAAATACCAGAGATTGCCGTGGATACGCATGTCCATCGTTTAGCTCGTCGACTTGGATTTACTAATAGAAATGATGATGTCACCATCACCGAAGCAAAATTAAGAAAAGCCATTCCTGAATCACGCTACATTCAACTTCATCATCAATTTATTCATTTTGGTCGTTATGCCTGCAAAGCGAAAAAACCAATGTGCCAAAGTTGTGGCTTAGTTGCCTACTGCAAAGAACCCAATAAAAATTTAGAAGAATAGCTCGTCGACTGCTTTCAGATAATCTAATCGTGGTTGAAATTGAATGTTGACACGTTTCCCTTTGGATTGAATCCATTCGTAAGGTAAGGACTGACGTTTTTCTTTGTCTGTGAAAGTTAAGAAGTCTTTAGCGGATAACACATACACTTCATCTCGTTTAGAAAATGAAATGAGCAAAAAGGCAATCCCACCTTGATGAACGATTTCTTTTAAATGCTCACGTTGATGAACGGTGATATTGGCAATGGCAAGCGCGGTATTGGATTGCGTAGACTTCGCTTCAAAATCCACATACTTTCCACGATAGATGCCGTTGTAATCGGTGGTTGATTGTTTTTCAAAATAAGCATGGGTGATTTTTGCGCCTTGCTGATAATCGACTTTCACCACATTGATCGGGGTTGGTCTTTTGGTGATGACCGCTCGTTGGGCTTGCAAATAAAATTGATTAGAAAGATTAATTTCATTTTCAAAGTTCATCCCGCGGTTTTTATAAGAATTAACCTTGAGGGTTTTGATGGGTTGGTTTTTAGCCGGTACCTTTTTTTTAATCCCAGCAGGGTAGCCGATCATCCTAAATAGTCCTTGACCAAACCGATCAACATGGGTTTATCCACGGGTTGATCATTTAAAATCTTTTGTAACATTTGCTTGACGGGTTCTGGCACGTGACGAAGTTGTTTAAACACCTTTAAATATTCTTCAAGGATGATGGATTGATGCTCAAGAACACGACGATACAACAGCATCAAATTCTTTGCGTCATCCAATGGTTGATGATGCTCACCTTGAAAATTCTCCTTAAATACCAATAGGTTGTTAATTAAAGATAAGGGATTACCGTTTTGATCTTTGATGAATTCACCAATAAAACTAGAGTAATCAATCAGGTTTTGGGTGACCGTTTTGACAATGGATTCGTCGGCATCTGGGGAATGATGAAAAGACTGATGAAGAATGCGTGCATCATGATTGCCAAAGACAACAAATGACGCTTTCTTAAAGTTTTTCCCGACATAATTTCTTAACGTCATCATCGATTTTGCATAACTAATACCTTTGTCGACCACATCGACTTCGGTAATGTTGGTAAGTTTAGTCACGTATCGGCCGACTTCTTTTTTTGGCCTGACTAAGTGGGTGATGCCTTTATAGGTTTTTTTAATGGTTAAATCTTCATTTAAATCCGCTTTGATTGCTGCAAGGGCAATCAATTCATGGGATTGTTGGGTTCCCTCTAAATCTAGAAAGACAAGGGTTCGATGATGACCAATTAATCGAGCAAGCTTTTTCATATAACCCTCATATTATATCATCCACTTTCTAATTGAATCCTTTATAATATTGTTAATGTGATGAAAAAAAATCTAACCACCGAGTTAATTCTTAATAAAAAGTTTACCCCCGACATGAAAGGGTATAACGGACATGAAGTCGATTCCTTTTTAGATTTGATTTTAGAGGACTATCGTTTGATTGAAACGTTTATGAAAGAAGAATTACCCTTCTTAAAGTCTCAAGAAACGTTCGTTCAAGGGTTAAAAAATAAAATTCGTGATTTGGAAATTCAGGTCGCAGAAATGAAAGATAAAGTCAGTGTCATCAATGCCAACAAAACCACCGAGATTAATCAAGATAACTTCCTTTTAATCAAAAAAATCGGCATTTACGAAAAAGAATTATTTAAACTCGGGATCGATCCAAATAAGTTAAAATAGAAGTGGTAACCCGGATGACCGCTAGGGCAACCTAGAGGAAAGTCCATGCTCGCACAGGCTGTAATGCCTGTAATGTTTGTGCTAACGGAACTGATAACGTTAGGCATATGGCAACATATGACGGCGGTCCCTCCCCTTACCGTAAGGTTGGGCGATACCTGAAAGTGCCACAGTGACGAAGCTAGTTGGAAACGACTAGGTGCAACGAGGCAAACCCCACAAGCGAGAAACCCAAATTTGGTCGGGGAAGGAGGAACCACGAAACGAAGTGGAACCTTCCTACTGAAAAGTAGAGATAAATGGTCATCGATTACAGAACATGGCTTACAGGGTTACCTACTAGATGGAAAGGACGACGATGAATTTACCTAATAAATTAACCACAGGACGAATCATCATGGTCTTTGTGATGATTGGCGTTTTGTTGTATCCATATCAAACGATGCCAAGTTTACTTGTCAACGGCAGACCCATTCCTTTGGTTTATTTGTTCTCTCTTGCCATCTTTATCCTTGCGTCCATCACCGATTTTCTTGATGGTTACTTAGCAAGAAAACTAAATTTAATCACCAATTTAGGTAAGTTCCTTGATCCATTGGCAGACAAACTATTAACCAATAGCTTGTTGATACTATTAATGATTACCCCAGCATGGTTGGTGGAAACGTCGATGCTACGGGTCCCAGCATGGGCCGTCATCATCATGATCACTCGCGATTTAACGGTTGATGGGATTCGCATGATTGCGGTGAGTGAAGGAAAAGTGCTTGCGGCGAATGTTTTCGGAAAAGTAAAAACGTTCTTACAAATCTTTGCGATTATTTTCTATTTATTAAATGATGCGTTGTTTGCATCCTTATCTTTACCAAGTGGATGGAGCATCACCGAAGTCACGTTATATATGGCTGCGATTGCCTCATTATTCTCGTTGATCAACTATATTCAGCAAGGATGGACATTCATTCGCCATGGATAAGGTTATTGCATCCCTACGTGCTCATCAATTAACGATTGCCACCATTGAAAGTTTCACCGGTGGATTACTTAGTGATGCGTTTATCAATCATCCAGGCATCAGTGATGTCTTTGTTCAAGGTGTGACCCTTTACCAACCCGAAAGTAAACGTCGATGGCTAGGTTTAACCTCACAACAATTTGATTCATTGAACTTAGTATCAGTGTCAATGATTGAGCAATTGTTAAAAAAAGGCATTGCCAATCAAATGGCCAACATTGTTATCGCCACCACCGGCAATGCGGGTCCCTCCGTTCAACCTCATTCAACCCTTGGTGAAGTTGTGATTGGCGTCAGTAATGGCAAACATTCCCTTACGGAAAAACTGATGTTGAAAGGCAATCGAAGGGATATACGTCTCCAAGGAGTTCAAGCAACGTTCGTTTTACTAGAACGCTTTATAAGCACCTATTATTAAACAGATATCAAATCTTGGTATAGTAGAGAGGATAAAAAAGGAAACCATTATGGCAAAAGAAAAAAAAGATAAAGATCAAAAAGATGAGGCTTTAGAAGAAGCCATTCGTAATATTGAAAAAACCTACGGTAAAGGTGCGGTCATGAAACTTGGTGAACGACCAGAAACCGGCATCGATACCATCCCTACAGGGTCTATCTCACTCGATATTGCCTTAGGGGTCAATGGTTATCCTAAAGGAAGAATCATTGAAATCTTTGGTCCAGAGTCTAGTGGTAAAACAACGCTTGCCTTATCAGCGATTGCCGAATCACAACGACGGGGAGGTCGTGCTGCGTTTATTGACGCTGAACATGCCATTGATCCTGTTTATGCTAGAAAACTAGGCGTGAACATTGATGAATTGATTCTTTCCCAACCAGATAATGGTGAACAAGCCTTAGAAATTGTGGAAATGTTAGCACATTCGAATGCGATTGACCTCATTGTGGTTGATTCCGTCGCAGCCCTCGTTCCTCAAGCGGAATTAGATGGGATGATGGCAGATAACCAAGTCGGGCTTCAAGCGCGATTGATGTCAAAAGCCATGCGTAAACTAGCGGCGGTCTTAAATAAATCGAATTGCACGGTCATTTTTATTAACCAACTTCGTGAAAAGGTCGGCATCGCTTATGGCAATCCAGAAGTCACCTCTGGGGGTCGGGCTTTAAAGTTCTATGCCTCGGTACGATTAGATATTCGTCGATCCGAAGCCATCAAGGTTGGTGAAACAATCATTGGTAACATGGTGAAGATCAAAGTCGTTAAAAATAAAGTTGCGCCTCCATTCATGTTTGCAGAAATTGAATTACTCTTTGGTCAAGGTTTCTCCAAAACTGGTGAAATCCTCGATAAGGCTACCGAGTTAGGATTGATTAAAAAAATGGGGTCTTGGTATGAATTAGAGGGTACACGGCTTGGTCAAGGTCGGGAAACGGCGAAAGAATATTTAAAAGCCCATCCTGAAATTATTGAAAAACTTGAAAAAAGAATAAAAACAGGCGAAATTTAATAAAAACAAAACCCAAGGAAACCCTTGGGTTTTTTATTGATAGAAAATTCTTCATGTATTTGCTATCATAAAGAAGTATCTTCGGATACTGGATATAGATTCGCATTCGTCGTTTAGAAACTTAACCAGGTGTAAACCTGATAAAAATCACATAAGATTCATCGATTTTAAACGAAGTTTTGCATTTTTTTATACCAACATCAATTGAAAGGAACATCACTCGTCATGATGCTTTCCTATACTGAAAGGAGACGTTATCTATGGTAGATCTACCTATTCTTATTTTACTTACGGTTTTAGCGTTAATTATTGGGGTTGTTTTGGGGATTTTTATTTACTATAGTTTGCCTATTTTTCGAGCCAAAGAAGCGATGAAGAAGGCTGCCAAGTTGATCAAGGATGCAGAAATCAAAGCTGATCACTTGGTAAAAAATGCCCAACTCGACGCCAAGCAAACTGTCTATGAACTCAAGCAAGAAGCTGATAAAGACATCAAAGAACGAAAAGTTGAAGTCAATCAATTTGAAAGCAAACTCTTTCAACGTGAACAAAGCATTGATCGTCGTGATCAAGCCTTGATGCAAAAAGAAAAGAATTTAGAAGAAAAGTTTGAATTACAACAAAAACGGATGACCGAAATTGAAAGAAAAGAAGAAGTTTTACAATTAAAACTTGATTCCATCATTCATGAATTGGAAAAAGTCTCCGGGATGTCCACGCAAGAAGCAAAAACGGAAATTCTTAACCGTGTCGAAGCAAAGTTAAGCAAAGAAATCGCCGGGATGATTAAAAATAGAGAACAAGAAGCCAAGGATCAAGCGCATACGATTGCCAATGAAATTCTTGGGATGACGTTAAATCGTTATGCTCAAGATTTTGTCACCGAAAGAACCGTGTCTGTGATTCACTTACCAAGTGATGAAATGAAGGGTCGAATCATTGGTCGTGAAGGGCGTAATATTCGTTCCTTAGAACAAGCATTAGGGGTTGATTTAATCATTGATGATACTCCAGAAGTCATCACCGTCAGCTGCTTTGATCCAATTCGAAGAGAAACGGCGAAACGTACCTTAGAAATTTTATTAAAAGATGGCCGCATTCAACCATCCCGCATTGAAGAAGTCTCTGCCAAAGTCAAAAGCGAACTTGGTGAAGTCATGCACAAAGCTGGACAAGAAGCAGCCTTCCGTCTTGGTTTAGGCAACATCCATCCAGAACTATTAGATTTAGTTGGTCGCTTAAAGTATCGGACTTCCTATGGCCAAAATGCTTATGACCATTCCATTGAAGTCGCCAAACTTTGCGGCATCATGGCAGCAGAATTAGGTGTGGATCAAAACATGGCCAAGCGTGCAGGATTACTCCATGACGTCGGTAAATCGATCGATTTTGAAATGGAAGGGTCTCACGTCGAATTAGGGGCACGTTATGCGAAGAAGTACAACGAACCAGACGTGGTTATTAATGCCATTGAATCTCACCACGGCGATGCAGAAATTAAATATGTCACCTCGCACTTAGTGATTGCCGCGGATACTTTATCTGCTGCTCGACCAGGGGCGCGAAGTGAAACCTTAGAAACGTATGTCAAACGGTTAGAACAATTAGAAGTCATTTGCAAATCCTATGAAGGGGTTGCTCAAAGTTATGCGATGCAATCAGGACGTGAAGTTCGCATCATGGTTGTTCCAGACAAAATCGATGATGCCTCAGCGTTAAAATTAGCGCGTGATATCAAAGACCGCATTGAAGCAGAAATGACCTATCCTGGTCAAATCAAAGTCTCGGTCATTCGCGAATATCGGGCAATCGAAACCGCAAAATAATCGGCGATGAAGTTTTTGTTTATTGGCGATATTGTTGGCAGTTTTGGTCGGGCCATGGTGGCGAAACATTTGCCACGTCTTAAACAAGAACTTAAGTTAGATTTTGTCATTGCCAATGCAGAAAATGCCAGTCATGGTAAAGGATTAGTGCGCAAGCATTATGAAGAATTATTAGCCTCTGGCATTGATGTCATGACTTTAGGTAACCATTACAATGCCAAAGGAGAAATTCGCGATTATCTTGACCAAACGGTTAGCTTAGTCAGGCCACTAAATTTAAAGCACCCTTTTCCTGGTCCAGGGACATTGATGCTGACGGTGAATGGGAAAAAAATTCGCGTCACCAATATTTTAGGTCAAGCATTCATGAACGAGGAAGTTCATAATCCGTTTGATAGTTTGTTATCGATTATTCAAACCACGGAAAAAGCTGATATTCACATCGTTGATTTTCATGCAGAAGCAACTGGAGAAAAGTATGCCATGGGGTATGCTTTTGCCGGACAAGTCACCGCGGTGTTTTGTACGCATACCCATGTTCAAACCAATGATCTTAGAATGTTAAATCAACAAACTTTATACATATCCGATGTTGGCATGACTGGCCCTTATCTTGGCATCTTAGGTGTGAAAAAAGAAACCATCATTGCCCGATTATGGAAACAAGAAAAGAACGTCTTTGAACTTGCTGATGATGGCGAATCGGTGTTGTCTGCCGTGTATGCTGAAACCGATGATCAAACCAATCTCGTCGTGGATTCAAAAACGATTTTATTCACAGATAAGGTAAAATAGGTTTATGGCAGATTCAAAGTTAAACATTACAGAAAAACCAGATTTAGATAAAGCTCGATCACGCGTTCGTCAGGAAATCCCTGTGGTTCGCGATGAGATTGTTGTCCCAGAACGTCTGATTCAATTTGCCCAAGGAAAAAAATATTTCATTCGCACCTATGGCTGCCAAGCCAATGTGCGCGATGAAGAAAACATGCGGGGTTTATTAGAACTGAGTGGTTTTGCTTCTGTGGACGATGAAAAGTCAGCAGACTTGGTGATCATCAACACCTGTGCGATTCGAGAAAACGCAGAAGATAAAGTGTTTGGAGAATTAGGGATTCTTAAAGGACTGAAGGCGATTAAACCTGACATGCTCATCGCCGTCAGTGGTTGCATGGTCCAACAAACCCATATTGTCGATACGATTACGCAAAAATACCGGCATGTCGATCTCATGTTTGGCACCCATAACATTCATCACTTACTTGAATTATTGGACGAAGTGTTTACCAAAAAAACACGAGTGGTTAACGTTCCTTCTAAATATGGTGAAATTGTTGAGAACATGCCTTCAAAACGAAATCATCGTTTTAAAGCATTTGTTAACATCATGTATGGTTGTGATAAATTTTGCACGTACTGTATTGTTCCTTACACAAGAGGCAAAGAACGTTCGCGGCTCATGGAAGATGTGCTCAAAGAATGTCACGAACTCGTCAACGACGGCTATCAAGAAATCACCTTGGTTGGCCAAAACGTGAATTCCTATGGTAAAGATTTTAAAAATGGAACCAATTTTGCTCAACTTTTAGAAGCGGTTGCATTAACAGGGATTCCCCGATTACGATTCATGACGTCACACCCATGGGACTTTACCGATGAGATGCTAACGATGATTGCCAAACATGACAACATCATGAATCATATTCATCTTCCTTTTCAAGCAGGCGATGACATGATTTTACGTTTGATGGCGAGACGATATACCGTTGCCTCTTACCTCGACCTCGTCAACAAAATGAAGACAACCATTGCGAACGTGACCTTAACCACCGACATCATTGTTGGCTTTCCTAATGAAACTGAAGCCCAATTTCAAGGGACGATGGACCTTGTGGAAAAAGTAGGTTTTGAAGCAACTTTTACCTTTATTTATTCACCAAGAAAAGGAACCCCTGCTCACAAAATGTTAGACAATGTTCCTTATGAAGAAAAACAAAAGCGATTCTATCGCCTCAAAGAATTAGTGGATAAAATTGCCAAAGAAAAATCCGTGTTAATGGTCGGAAAAACTTATTCCGTGTTGGTTGATGGCGTCAGCAAAAACAATCTAGACAAATTATCCGCATACACTGAAAGTAGCAAACTCGTTCATTTTGTCGGTGACCATTCCTTGATTGGAAAAATTGTTAGGGTGAGAATTGATGAAGCCAATGCTTATACCTTGTTTGGAACTTTAGTCGATGACCAAGCTTGACGAAGGTATTGATCAATTATCTAAGGCGATTAAGTCACTCCCTGAAGTGCAACAGTTTTTTTCATTACGAGAACAAATCTTAAAGGATCCTTTTTTGAATGAACAACAAGCGTTAATGAAACATCATCAAAAAATCATGATGAAACACATTGCCGATGCTGACATCTATAAAAAACACCAAGAAGCCTATAAGCAATGTCAGGGTGAATTTGATCAACATCCGCTTGTGGTCAATTATGTTAATTTAAAAGAACAATTATCTCCTTTATTAAACCAACTCCAATCGATTATTGAGTAAGTCATCATTCACCTTCTTTGGTATGATAAGAGGTGAAGATATGAAAAAAAGCACCGCCCCTTACACCCCGATGATGATGCAGTATTTGCGCATCAAAGAACAGCATGCCGATGCGCTTATTTTCTTTCGTCTTGGGGACTTTTATGAATTATTTTTTGAGGACGCTAAAATTGCTTCCCGGGAACTTTCCTTGGTGCTTACCGGAAAAAGTGCTGGACAAGAAGAACGAGTGCCAATGTGTGGGGTTCCTTATCATGCTGCCAAAAGCTACATCAAAAAACTAATTGAAAAAGGATATAAAGTCGCCTTGGTTGAACAACTTGAAGAAGCGAGCGCTGCCAAAGGTTTAGTTCAACGAGATGTCACGCAAATTTACACCCCGGGCTCGTTTGTTGAGGCATCGGAAAAAGCACATAACTTCTTAGTCGCCTTGAGCGAAGATACCTTACGGTATGTTTTGGTTTTTGGAGATATTACCACTGGCGATGTGTATTTGGATTATCTAGAAAAAACATTGGATGGTCTCCTTGCTTATTTACAGAAATTAAATTGTCATGAAATTGTTGTCAATGAATCATTAAGTTTGATCCTCCATGAACCATGTCAGCAATTGAACATTGCAGTTTCTATTCAACCAGATGGGTCGATACTTGAACAAAAAGAACCATCTTCTGATGTAGAAAAACGAACGTACCAACGATGGATAGATTATTTACAATCTACCCAAAAACGGTCTTTAAACTTTTTACGTCCATTGATACGGATGGACCGGCAATCAACCTTAAATATCGATAGCGTTTCTTTAGCGAATTTAGAAGTGTTAAAATCCATCAAACATCAAACCACCTATGGATCGCTTTATTGGTTGTTGAATGAAACCTTAACCCCGATGGGTTCTAGACTACTAACTCAATGGCTCATGAGACCAAGTACGCATTTGCCCACCATTCGCATACGGCATGGATTCATCGATACCTTACTGAAGAATTTTTTATCATTAGAATCGATTCGCACATTACTCAAAGACGTTTATGACATCCCACGCATTGTTATGCGCATTCAGTTTATGCAAGTGAATGCTCGAGACTTATTATCTTTAAAGCAAACGCTTCAGCAACTTCCTGCCTTACGTTCTTTGCTTCTTTCCTTAGGTTCGCCTTTGGCAACGATGTTGCTAGAAGCATTACCAGTTTTCCCGGACGTGGTGACCTTATTGACGAAGGCGATTCACGACGAACCTCCTGTGTCGTTAAAAGAAGGCAACCTGATTAAACTAGGATTTGATCCTGAACTCGATCGCTGGCTCATCTTGGCCAAAGATGGAAAAAAATCTTTACTTGCTTTAGAGGCCAATGAACGACTTCGCACAGGCATTAAGAATCTCAAGGTTGGTTATAACCAAGTCTTTGGATATTATCTAGAAGTTTCTAATGGTCAGTTAGCATCCGTCAAACCTGAATACGACTATGAACGTCGGCAAACCTTAGCCTCCGGAGAACGATTCATCACCAAAGCGTTAAAAGCCTTAGAAAGTGATTTGCTTCACGCCGAAGAAACCCAAAAACAATTAGAAGAAAAGATCTTTGTCTCGATTGTCACTCAACTACAAACGTATACCACTGACTTTCAAAAGTTAGCCGATACCTTAGCTTATCTCGACGTCATGGCTAGCTTTGCGATGGTCAGTAGCCAATATCAATTTGTTCGGCCAACCATTCACGATGAAAAATCCTTTGATATTGAACAATCACGCCATCCTGTCATTGAAAAAGTGATGAAAAAATCTGTGTTCGTTGCCAATGATTTTCAAATGGATCAAGGAACCAATACCATTTTAATTACCGGACCAAACATGGGTGGAAAATCAACCTTCATGCGGCAAATTGCATTGTTAATGATCATGGCACAAATCGGTTGCTTTGTCCCTGCAAAACGGGCGAATATTATGTGGGTCGATGCGATTTATACCCGCATTGGTGCGAGTGATGATTTGGTTGGTGGTCAATCCACCTTCATGATGGAAATGACCCAAACTCAATATGCATTGGCGAATGCAAGCGACCGTTCATTTTTAATCTTTGATGAAATTGGTCGCGGAACCGCCACTTTTGATGGGATGGCGCTTGCCCAGGCGATCATTGAATATGCCACCACGCACTTACAAGCCAAGACATTATTCTCAACGCACTATCACGAGCTCACTCAATTAGAACAAACCATCCCTTTGCTCAAGAATATGCATGTTGCCGTTCATGAAGAAAATGACCAAGTGACCTTTTTATACAAAGTTAGACATGGCTCGATGAGTCGTTCGTTTGGCATCCATGTTGCCCAACTTGCGTCTTTACCCAATGCCTTGATTCAACGGGCAAAATCAATCCTCGCGATGTTAGAAACGCAACCAAGCGCCTTACCAGTTCAACAGATTCAACCTGAAATATCGCCATTAGAAAAAGCGTTAAAGCAAATCGATCCATTAACCTTATCTCCTATGCAAGCGTTAGAAGTGTTGATGGACTTAAAGAAAAAATTAGGTTAAAGACATGAATAAGATTCACATTCTTTCTTCGCAATTAAGCAACATGATTGCTGCCGGTGAAGTGGTTGAACGCCCGGGTAGTGTCATCAAAGAATTGGTTGAAAACTCGATTGATGCGAAATCAACTCGCATTGAGATTACGATTGAACATGCGGGTCGTACATTAATGGAAGTTCGTGATAACGGTGAAGGCATGAATCAAGTTGATTTGAGTCAATCGATTGTTCGCCATGCCACGAGTAAAATTCAAGACGAATATGATTTATTTAGAATCAAAACTTTAGGATTTCGTGGCGAGGCGTTGCCTTCGATTGCCAGTGTGTCAAACTTAACCATTACCTCATCAGATGGCACTGGACCTGGATATCAATTAAAAATCACCGATGGTCTGACCACCATCCAACCCACCTCGAGTCGTCAGGGCACAATTGTAACGGTGGAACAATTGTTTTATAACACCCCAGCAAGATTAAAGTTTTTAAGAAATGATTATATCGAAAGTAGTCATATCATTGATGTGGTCACCCGCATTGCCCTTGGTCATCCCACGATTGCTTTTCAACTAGTGATGGATCAATCGACTGTTTTTACCACCGATGGCCGAGGGGATGTCTTAAGCATCATGACTCAAATCTTTGGCAAAGACACCACCCAACAAATCAAACCTTTTGTCTTTCAATCTCATGATGTGACCATTCAAGGATTTCTTGGATTACCTAGTCTAGCGAAAAGTCATCGCTACGCGATGTATACCTTGGTCAATGGCCGGTCAGTGACATTACCAAAAATCAATCAAGCTATCCTTGAAGCATATCGACCTTTTTTACCACCTGTGCGATACCCTTGGATTTTTTTACACTTCAACGTCGATCCTAGTTTAGTGGATGTCAACGTTCACCCAACGAAAAAAGAAGTTAGATTATCTAAAGAAGAAGGACTTAAACTAGCGTTAATTCCAGCGATTAAAGAATCTTTGCAAAAACAAAACCTATCTCCCATGGGTACGTATGATCCCTTGCCGCTATCACAACCAACCCTTGAATCAAATCAACCTAACATTAAAGAAATCAATCAAGAAGTAGGATGGATTCCCTTATCGTTTGAACAACAACAGCAGCGGATGAAACTTACCGTGATGGCACAGATGCACCTTACGTATCTTGTCTGCAGTGATGATCAAGGAAGTATTTATCTGATTGATCAGCATGCTGCCGATGAGCGGATTCGCTATGAACGGCAACTTGATTTGCTCAAAGATAAACAATTAGCCGTTGCCCCATTGGTCCCTGTGATGGTGGATTTAAAACCAAGTCAAATCAAATTATTAACGGAAGAACGACTTCAATTACTCAAGTCTATTGGTTTAGAATTAGAACCATTTGGTGCCAATGTCTTGAAGGTCAACACGATTCCTTCATGGGCTCTCCATCAAGCTCAGGTTTATGTGGAAGATTTACTCCATCAATTATTTGAAGAACCAACCTTACAACCGGATAAATTAAGACTCTATGCGTTGGCCTCAAAAGCCTGCAAGACCAGTATCAAAGCTCAAGACGTATTAACGTTAGAAGCAATGCAATCACTGGTCAATCGCCTTCTTGATTGTCAGTTCCCTTACACGTGTCCCCACGGTCGTCCGACGATGGTTCAATTTTCCAAACGTCAATTGGAATCGATGTTTAATCGATCAGGGTTTTAAGATGATTTATGTCATTGGTGGCCCCACAGGCACAGGAAAAACTTCCCTTGCGACAACCCTTGCCAAAGCTTGGCATGCACCATTAATCAATGCCGATGCCTTTCAAATGTATCAAGGGATGGATATTGGCACCAACAAAGACTTGGCATCCTTACAAGGCATTGAACATTATTTATTTGATGTCATCTCGCCAAAGGAAACGATGACCGTGGCTCGTTATCAACGAGACGCTCGTCAGCTGTTTGATTCATTACTGAACAAACATCCTCGAATTATTCTTGTAGGTGGCACTGGACTTTATGTGAAAGCGAGTGTGTATGATTTTAGTTTTGCCCAACATGAAACCAATCCAGATTTATCAAAATTTGAAACGATGAGTAATGAACAACTTCATGATTATTTAAAAACTGTTGATCTAACATCCTCTCAACACATTCATCCTCACAATCGGCGTCGGGTGCTTCGAGCGATTGCGATTTTAATCGCGACGGGAAAAACCAAAACAGATCAAGAACTCAATCAAAAAAAAGAAATCTTATATCCAACGACCTGGATTGGTATGAATCCTAATCGCGACGATTTATATGCCCGTCTTGATGCCCGCGTCATCACCATGGTTAACCAAGGTTTAGTTAAGGAAGTTCAAACTTTAGTCCAACAATATGGTGATCATCTTCAAGCCTTTCAAGGGATTGGTTATAAAGAAATGATTCGTCATCTCCAAGGTGAACTTGACCTTGAAAGCACCATCCAGTTGATTCAACAGTCAACCCGACGATATGCGAAACGTCAATTGACGTATTTCCGGCATCAATTTCCAATGACCTGGTATGAGGATTGGCCAACGGCTGCCAAGGAACTGCTGCGATGAAACAGGTTGCATCTTATCAAGTAGGTCATCAAGTCGAGATGAAAAAACCTCATCCTTGTCTTCAACGTTCGTCTTTATTTGAAGTGATAAAAATTGGCGCAGACATTAAAATTAAATGTTTAGGTTGTGGGACGATATTAATGATGACCCGTGACCACTTTAATCAACGTTTAAAAACAGTTCTTCCCGCTAAATAATTGATTTCATTCCTATTGATATAGGATGAAAGCTCTACACATTGGGTTATCGTTTCCAATGATCAATCAACCATCCAAGGTTGTTTTTCATGGGTTATCTTTTGAATTGCCATCCAAAGGACTGGTGGTGATTACTGGGGATTCCGGGATTGGTAAAACTTCTTTGCTTTCGATGATTAGCGGGCAAAAGAAACCGACAAAAGGCAAAATCATCTACCCTAAAAACTGGAAGTTAAATCCTCCTCTTTATTTGGAAGATCAACTTTCTTTGGTGCCTACATGGCATATCAAAGATTTTATGGTTCACCCTGACACCAATGATGATCTACATCAACTTGGTCTACCTTTACATACAAGGAAAAAACGTTTTCAAGAACTTTCAGGTGGGCAAAAAATTAGAGTCATGGTTGCCTTATTTTTTTCTCAACCAAGTTCTTGTTATCTACTTGATGAACCTACCCATGCATTGGATGAAGCGTTAAGAAGATCTATGATTAAGTTTTTAACCAATCATGCGAATAACCGATTGATTGTGGTGGCTACCCATGATGCTGACTTAATCGCCCAAGCAAATCATGAATTAAAGATGCGTTCAGCCTATGAATCCAAATGGATCGATCACCAATTCAATGCAGGAACTTTTATCAAAGAACAAAAAGTGAATTTACCCATGAGGAAACATTGGTTAAAAAAACTCTTTTGGTTGCATCGAGGACAATGGCTTGGTGTTACCTTAACAATTGCATCGATGATGATTCATGTCGGTTTACTGTTGACCGGATTCATCCAACACTCTTTCATTCAACAACAAAAACAATATTTAGAGTTAGAAAAACTTGAGCCCTTTTTATCGATTCAAGAAGTTCAGCAAACTGATATTCATCAGTCCCCATTTCAATTAACTAAATCCCAAGCCCCTGATCTACAAC
>CAMCVC010000003.1:0-42734 GCA_945879785.1 Staphylococcus epidermidis
CATCAGCAAGTCAAGACGTTATCTCGTGGCCAACAACAACGCTTAGCAATCTTATTGGCGTGTTTTGGCGACTCAAGGTTGTTGTTATTGGATGAACCCACGACTGGCCTTGATTACAATCAACGGCAACGCATCTACAAATTATTGAATGATTTAAGTCAGGATCGATGTGTGGTGATGGCGACTCACGCGAACCCCAAAGAAGGGTTGGTATACACCCATCACCTAGATTTACCAGTCCATCATCCAACGAGATTGATGCAATTTTCTACGTTAAAAAATCAATTACCGTTGACCACCAGTCGCAGCTTGTTTCCATTTATTTGGTTGTGGAGATTATTAAGAAAGCAACGAAAAAAAGAAAACTTCCGTTGGCAATTTAATATTTTTCAAACCATGACTTTTACGATATTAGGGGTGTTGATGTCTTTGATGTTTGTCCTTTCAAAAGAATTATTGATGATCACGGAAACCATGATTGGTGGTCGTTATCAATATGTCAAAACATTAACCAGTCAGAACATCGAACTTCAATCGACATATTCAGAGGATGCAATTTTTTCCGCTTTCGATTTTCAATTCAACCTCAGAACTCATTATGATGAGGACTATTTTGAGTTTTTAAAACCCTACCATCAATTCTCACTCTATAAGGACGGTTTTTTTCGTCCTCTCAAGGATGTTCATCTTGGGTTGATCAATCATTTTGAATCGGTAAACGACTCACCCCATCTAAGGCTGAAGGAGTCATTAAAAGAAGATGAAGTGGTGCTTGGGGTTCAACCTTTTCACTTGAAACTGATGGCAACGATGTTGGACTGCTTTCCTGTTCTTGATGAGGTAAATGAAAAGCTATTGCTTGAACCTTTAGCCATTCATTACGGTGTGGATGTTCCCCAATGGTCGTATCAAGATGAAAAGATTTTTTTCCTTACACACGTCACCATGACCGCGCAACCAACATGGTTTCATTCCATCCAAGATTATGCTTATGTGATGTACGAAACTAACTTAAGGTTACCAAGTAAAGGTATCGAAGAAATCTATGACACCCAGCCATGGCGAGTTGGCAAAACCATGATGGTGATGACGGATGAACATTCACAACTCTTAAAGACGTGGGAGGAAAATCAACAATTTCAACAATATCATCTACAGCGACATGCTACGTTGGGCTGGAAAGTATATCGCTCCAAAGTTCCTCGAGAACAAAAACCATCTTGGATCAAAGAAAAAGAAAATTATCATTTTCATTCATCTTGGGGTTATCACTATTATCCCGATCATCGTTTAAGTGGTTTTGCTCAACCCATATTCTTTCATCCTCGACAAACGATTGATCCGACGTATCTTGATACGATGAAACAATGTAAAGACCCTTATGATTGGTTGGCGTTAAGCAAACCCGACCAAGTTAGTCATGGATTTATTTTGGCAAATCCAAGCGATGCGATTAAATTAAAACCTGATTCAACGTTAACATTCTTAAAGGATGATGAAATATATCTCAGTCGAAGTCTTGCGGAAGCATGGGATGTAGGGATTGGGGATAAAATCCATCTAGCATTACCTCTGTATGATGACCACTTGCCAATTGGCATGATTGGTGATTATGATCATCAAACATGGGTAATCCAAGGGATTAACGATTCTCTACAACGATGGATATATCAACGCCCAGGTTGGTGGGAACAGTGGTTAATGGTCAACGCGTATGTTCCAAGTCAAGAGTTATTGCCGGAAGCGTGGGTGATTGAGGATGATCAACGGGTATTACCAGCATTAGAAGTGAGTAAACCCTTTGCCGAGGTCGTTGACTCAGTCCGAGAGATTCTCCAAGGGGTGATCGTTGGCATGGTCACTGTGGGGATATTCATCGGATTACCAAGCATGATTTTATTTTATTATTTTCTTAGACAATCGCTAGTCGATGATAGAAAAACGATGTTTTTACTGATTGGATATGGTGCCCCTTTATCGATGATTCAACAATGGTATGGTGGTAAACTTGGCTCGTTGATCTTAGAATTGGTCATCCCAACGTTGTTGGTTATTCTAGGTTTTGACTACATCATCAAAACAATGATATCATCAAGCTTTTTTATTGATATCCCATATCGTTTCCCCGTAGAATCCTTAGCGATTCTTATCGGTCTATTTGGGGTTTTCTACACCACCATGATTGCCCTCCAACATACCATCATGGATCGGTTGTTAAAAAAAAATTAAAACAAACACTATCTTTTTATAAAAGTTATGATATGATTCTTCCGTAGCAGCAAAATGTTAGCTCCTACTAATACTAAGTGAAAGGTTTAGGTTTTCGATGAAAGGCTCAGTCAAGATGTTCAACAAAGAAAAAGGCTACGGCTTCATTCGCACTGAAGACGGAAAAGATGTCTTTTTCCATCATTCTTCGATACTCATGGACGGTTACAAAACCGCCGAAACTGGGGAACCAGTTGATTTCGAAGTTGAAGATTCCGATCGTGGTCCACGCGCCAAAAATATTAAAAAATTACCTCGGTAATTTTTGATAAATTAGTGCTAAGACAAAAGTCGCCCTCGGGCGACTTTTTTTATTTCTTTCATATCAAATTTAACATATAATAGATGAGGTAAATATGGGATTAAAAGCAGGTATCGTTGGTTTACCCAACGTCGGCAAATCAACATTGTTTAATGCAATTACGAATGCTTCCGTTGAAGCAGCGAATTATCCTTTTGCCACGATTAACCCAAACACCGGTGTGGTTGCCGTTCAAGATGTTCGTTTAGATTTCTTATCCTCTTTATTTAAACCAAAAAAAACAGTTGCAACCACGGTTGAATTTGTCGATATTGCCGGACTTGTTAAAGGTGCTGCCAAAGGCGAAGGTTTAGGCAATCAATTTTTAGCAGCGATTCGTGAAGCTGATGCCATCGTTCAAGTGGTTCGTTGTTTTGATTCTTCAGAAATTATTCACGTGGAAAATTCTGTGAATCCAGAACGTGACATGGATATCATTAACTTAGAACTTATCTTATCTGATCTAGATACCATTCAACGTCGCTTAGACAAGGTCAATGCAAAAGCTCGAGGTAATGACAAACAAGCGATTGTGGAATTAGCGATGCTACAAGTCCTAAAACCACAATTGCTCGATGGGATTCCTGCGCGGTTGGCAAACTTAACATCAGATCAACGTCTCTTAATTGATCAAGAGTATCATCTGTTAACCAACAAACCAATCTTGTATGTGGCCAATATTGCCGAGGATGGGTATGGTTCGCTCGGCCAAAATGCTTATTATCAACAAGTGTTAGCACGCGCAAAAAAAGAAGGCGCTGAAGTGGTGGCCATCTCTTGCGAAATTGAGTCACAAATATCTAAACTTCCTGATCAAGAAAAACAAGAGTTTTTAAATTCATTGGGGATTGTAGAACCAGGCTTAAATCCATTGGTGAGAGCAACGTATCAATTACTTAAACTCGCCACTTATTTTACGGTTGGTCAAGATGAATGTCGGGCATGGACATTTCATCAAGGCATGACTGCCCCACAAGCAGCAGGGGTCATTCATACCGATTTTCAAAAAGGATTTATCAAAGCAGAAATCTATCACTATGATGACATGGTTAAATTCAAATCCGAACTCGCAGTCAAAGAAGCAGGTAAATTAAGAATGGAAGGAAAAGAATATGTGGTGAAAGATGGCGATGTTATCTTTTTCCGCTTTAATGTTTAATCTATGCTAGATCCAAAAAAAGTCCGTGTTCGTTATGCACCCTCTCCAACTGGTTTTTTACATATTGGCGGGGCAAGAAGTGCTTTGTTCAATTATTTGTTTGCCAAAAAACATCAAGGTCAATTCATCATTCGTATCGAAGATACCGACATCGAACGAAATGTTGCCGGAGGAGAAGTTAGTCAAATTCGTGATTTAAAGTGGTTAGGCATCATCCCTGATGAATCGCCTTTAGAACCTAATCCTAAGTATGCCCCTTATCGGCAAATGGAAAGATTAACAACCTATCAACAATATGCCGATCAATTAATCAAGCAAGGACATGCGTATCATTGTTATTGCAGCGAAGAAGAATTAGAGCGCTCAAGAGAAGAACAACTTGCCAACGGCATTGCCGCACCTCAGTACAATCGTCGTTGCCTTCACTTAAGTCAAAGTGAAAAAAAAGCCTTCATCGATCAAGGCAGAAAACCTGTCGTGCGTATCAAACTCAATGATCATTTAAAAATTGATTTTGTCGATCTTGTTCGTGGGCCTGTGAGTTTCAATAATGATGATATTGGGGATTGGGTTTTAATCAAATCCAATGGAATCCCTACCTATAACTTTGCTGTGGTTATTGATGATTATTTAATGGACATCACCCATGTATTCCGTGGGGAAGAACATTTGTCGAACACACCAAAACAAATTCAAATCTATCAGTATTTAAATTTTCCTATTCCACATTTTGGCCATATGACCATCATCGTCAACGACCAAGGTAAGAAGCTCTCAAAGCGTGATGCATCGATTGTTCAATTCATGTCTCAATATCGCGACATGGGCTATTTACCTGAAGCCATCTTTAACTTTATTCTCCTCCTTGGTTGGTCCCCTGAAGGCACCCAAGAAATTTTTACAAAACAACAGGCAATTGATGCCTTTGATGCGAAAAGACTATCCTCGTCCCCATCGATGTTTGATCCCCAAAAAATGAATTGGCTCAATAATTTTTATATTAAGCAATTAACAGAAGAACATTATTGGACCATGATTTCCCCTTTTGTTAAAAGGTCTCCTGGTGTTGAACATTTTTCAGAAACTCAATTAAAAGTGCTGAGCAACCTATTTAAAGAACAG
Source organism: Staphylococcus epidermidis (assembly GCA_945879785.1). GTDB lineage: Bacteria > Bacillota_I > Bacilli_A > RFN20 > CAG-826 > UBA970. Next base: position 4,851 of record CAMCVC010000003.1, read on the forward strand.
ATTTTATATGGTACACAAATCATTGATTTAATCAAACCAATCTTAAGTCCAACCTATGCTTTTGATGACGAAGCAAAGACCATTCTTTCTTCTAGTGAAGGCAAACAAGCACTAACTTTATTTATTGAAAAGTTTAAATTATTAACCACCCTTGATGGACCTTCCATCAAAGCAATCTTTAAATCCATTCAAGCTGAAACTGGCTTAAAAGGTAAGCCATTATTCATGCCGGTCAGACTTAAATTAACGGGTCAACTTCATGGTGCAGAATTAGCCAACATCATTCCGATGCTTGGTAAAGACATCACCCTTCAAAGGTTAATGGGATGAACATCGATTTACTTTTAAAACAAAAATTAATAACAGCATTTTCAGGTTTGGGTCTTCAACTTGAGCAAAAAGATGTGGTGATTGAAACCTCAAAAGATCCTAAGTTTGGAGATTATGCGACTAACATTTGTTTAAAGTACGCCAAACAACTCAATCTTAAACCCTTAGCCTTGGCGCAATCCATTCTTCCTTTATTAAAGGATCCTGTGATTGATAAGGTTGATATTGCTGGTCCAGGATTTCTTAATTTTTTTATTAAACCGCTTGCGCTTAGCGAAATTCTTTCGCAGATTCTAACATCCAAAGATCACTTCGGTCAGACCAATCTAACTCAAGGGCGAACCATTAATTTGGAATTTGTTTCTGCCAACCCAACCGGCCCGATGCACGTTGCCCATGCACGAGCTGCTGCCTTAGGGGATGTGATTGCAACGTTATTGCAACACGTGGGTTACCGTGTCACCAGAGAATTTTACGTCAATGACGCTGGGGCACAAATTCGCAATCTCGCGTTATCAATCTTTGCTCGTTATCGAGAATTGATGGGTGACAAGGTCACACTTCCAGAAGACGGATATTTTGGTAAAGACATCATCGAGATTGCCAAAGACGTTCGAAATCAATATGGAGACAAGATCGTTTCCTTTGATGAAGTTTTCTTTAAAAAAATTGGGATCGACAAACAACTTCAACGCATCCGTGAAGATTTAGATCGTTTAGGCGTCACTTTTGATGTCTATCGATCCGAACAAGCGATTCGTGATGAAGGCCAAATTGCTGTGACCTTAGAAAAACTTAAACCTTATTTATATGTTGATCAAGGGGCAACGTACTTAAAAACCACTACCTTTGGCGACGATAAAGACCGGGTCATCATCAAAAGTGATGGTCAATATACTTATTTCTTACCCGACATTGCGTATCACTTAGATAAATTAATTCGTCCTCATCATCAATTGATTGATATCCTTGGTCCTGATCATCACGGCTATATTGGGAGAATGAAAGCCGCCTTGACGATGTTAGGTTATTCTCAAGAAACATTAGAAGTCTTGGTGATGCAATTGGTGAGTTTAACCCAAGATGGCAAAGAAGTTAAAATGTCTAAACGAACGGGTGTCGGTATCACGTTAAGAGAGTTGGTCGAAGAAGTTGGCAAAGATGCAGCACGATACTTTATTGCCGCTCGCTCTTACCATAACCCTCTTGAATTTGATTTAGATCTTGCCAAAACCAAGAGTAGTCTCAATCCACTTTATTATGCTCAGTATGCTCATGCTCGCTTGCAAACGTTATTAAAAACCGGAGCAGATTTAGGACTTGATGCTTCTGGAACAGGGTTGGACACGCAAGAAGAAGTTGATTTATTAAAACATTTAAGTCACTTTCCTCAGATGGTTATCCAAGCAGCTCAAGCTCGTGAACCAAGTATCGTCGCCCAATATGCACAACAACTTGCAAGTTATACCCATAGTTTCTATACTATAAGACGGGTAATCGACCGCGACCAACCAAAATTGTCAGCTGCAAGACTCGCGCTTGTGAAAGCAAGTGCCCAAGTCTTAAAAAACAGTCTTGCCATTTTTGGAATAAGCGCTTTAGAAACCATGTAAAAAAGGAGCATCTCATGCCAAAATCCATGTTAGAACTCGCCCACGAATTTATTGTCGGTAAAAAAAAAGCAGTCACCTTTAAAGAAATTTGGCAATATGTCCAAAAGCAAACCGATGAAAAAGAATCGCTCCAACTTGGTCGGTTTTATAAATTGATTACGTTAGATGGTCGTTTTGTTGCGCTTGGTAGCAACAAGTGGGACTTAAAAGAAAGATACACATTCAAAGAGTTGTACGATGATGCTCGTGGCGTCTTTAGAGAAGTCGAGGCTCCTGAAGAAGCTGGTGAAGAAACCGATGAAGATCCATTTAATGAAGATGGTGAATCTGAAGATGAAGACGAAGACAAACCTAAGAAGCGTAAAACGGATGACGAAGATTAACGTCAACGTAAAAAAAGAAAGAAGGATCAATCGATGCCACTCGTTAGTATGAAAGAAATGTTAATCAAGGCTTACAAAGAAAAGTATGCCGTTGCTCAATTTAATATTAATAACCTTGAATGGACGCTTGCTATTTTGGATGAATGCCAAGCCCTTAAAGCCCCGGTGATTTTAGGTGTCTCTAGTGGTGCCGCCAAGTACATGGGTGGATTTAACACCGTCATGGGCATCGTTCATGGGTTAATCAAAGATAAGAAATATACAATTCCGATTGCAGTTCACCTTGACCACGGAGAAACAGTTGAAATTTGCAAACAAGCGATTGATGCGGGATTCACTTCTGTGATGATTGATGCTTCCCACCATCCGTTAGAAGAAAACATTAAGTTAACCAAAGAAGTTGTAAAATACGCCCACAGTAAGTCACCGCTCGTTTCCGTTGAAGCTGAACTAGGTCGTGTCGGTGGTCAAGAAGATCATGTCGTCGCAGAAACATACTACGCGATCCCAGCAGAATGTGCTCGTTTGGTTAAAGAAACGGGTATCGACTGTTTAGCACCAGCCTTAGGCTCAGTCCACGGTCCTTATGAAGGTGAACCAAAATTAGGTTTTAAAGAAATGGCGGAAATTCACAAGCTTACCAACATGCCATTGGTCTTACATGGTGGTTCTGGTATCCCTGATTTCCAATTAAGAATGGCAATCGATCGGGGCACAGCAAAAATCAACGTCAATACCGAAAACCAAATGGAATGGACTAAAATCGTCCGTGAAGTCTTGGCAAAAGATCCTAAAGTTTATGATCCACGTAAGATCATTGGCCCAGGAAAAGAAGGTATTCGTAAAGTTGTCAAAGCTAAATACGAAGTCTTTGGATGCATCGGTAAAGCTAACTAATTCAAAGGTTACATGAAAACCCATCCATCTTGATGGGTTTTTTCTTTTCTAGACCTTCACAATGAGTTAAAATAATCATATGCGTGAACCATTTTTAGAAGACGCTTATCAGGCATGTTTAATTGCCAGCAAAGAAATTTTAGCGATTTATCAAACTGATTTTACGTTTGAAAATAAAGAAGATGCATCTCCTGTCACCCTTGCCGACAAAAAAGCCGATATGATGATTCGTCAATATTTAAAGGACCGATATCCAACGTTTGGTTTCTTAACCGAAGAATCCAGTGATGATTTTTCTCGACTTCATCAACCATATGTTTGGTTAGTTGATCCTATTGATGGGACGAAAGACTTCATCGCGAAGAACGATGAATTCACCATTAACATTGCCCTTGTTCATCGTCAACAAGTGGTGCTAGGTCTTGTCCATATCCCGGCAAAAAATGAAACTTACTATGCAGTCAAAGGTGAAGGGGCCTTTTATCGATTCAAACAACAAGATGTTCGCATTCACGTGAATGACAAATTAAATGATTTAACGGTACTTACCTCCCGATTTCATCTACAAAAACAAGAAGAAGATGTGATTAAAAAGTATCAACAGTTAGGAAAAATTATGAAAGTAGAAACTTTCGGAAGTGCCTTAAAAGCCTGCCGTATCGCTCATGGCCTTGCAGAGATTTCCTATCGGTTATCCCCAGGTACCAAAGAATGGGATACCGCCGCAAGTGATTTAATTGTTACTGAAGCGGGTGGTTTTTTTATCAAACCTAACAAAGAAAAATATAGGTATAACCGTCAAGATGTTCGCAACATTGAAGGGTATCTCATTTTAAACCGGCTTGAGAATTTCTTGTTATGAAACGGTTCTCTATTTTATTACCGTTGGTTATTCTCATTGCCTCGTGTGACGGGGTGCTTTCTTCAACCAGTTCCCTGGTGACCACTTCAAGTGAAATCATTTCTTTGTCTTCATCCACAGTTTCGGGGTCAACGTCTCAACTGTCTCCGATTGTCACGATTGATCTATATAATCTCAATGATTTTCACGGAGCGGTTGAACATAATCCTTCCAATAAAGAAATTGGGATTAACCGACTGGCTGGTTATTTTAAAACCCAACTTGCAAGCAACCCTAACAGTATCTTTCTTTCAAGTGGCGACATGTGGCAAGGTAGTGCCGATAGTAACATCACTCGGGGACGACTCGTGGTTGATGCGATGAATCAAATGGGTTTTTCTGCGATGGCGATTGGCAATCATGAATTTGATTGGACGGATGATTATTTATTTTTAAACCAAACCCGATCTGACTTTCCTTTATTAGGCATTAACATCATGACCCAAGCGACCAATCAGCGAGCAGCGTTTGCTGATGCTTCGATCATGATCGAACGAAGTGGCATCCAAATTGGCATCATTGGCACCATCGGTGCTTCCTTAGAAAGTACCATTCTCACGAGCGCGGTTGCTCCTTATGATTTTGTTCCCTATACAAATTTAGTCAAGGATGAGAGTCAACGATTAAAGAATTTAGGGGCTGACTTAATCGTGTTACTCAACCATGACGGAACCGTTGAATCTGGTGTGATGCCTTATGTTGACGCAGTCTTTAATGGTCACACTCATCGGCGCGAAGTCTTCCATGTGAATGGAAAACCAGTGTATCAAGGCCAAGCTTATGGTCAAGCAATCAGTCATGTTCGATTTGCATTTAATACGGCAAACATGGTTCCTAGTTTTATTCAAAATCAATCTGGTGTTTACACTTATGAATCGTTATCAAGTTCGAATCAATTTCCTCAAGAAGATGAAGAGATGAAAGCGTTATATGATACTTATTTGGTGAATGAAATCAACGAGGTAAAAAACGAAGTGATTGGTGAAGCAGAGGAAGCATTGACTCGTCAACAATTAGGACAATTTGCGGTTGATGAAATGTTACGGTTTGCTCAAACCGTGAAAGAAGATGTGGTGGCAAGCTTTCATAATTCTGGTGGGGTTCGCGCGACGATTGATCAAGGCCAAGTTACTTATGGTGAACTTTATAAAGCATTTCCTTTTGATAATGAATTGATGATTGTTGAAGTGACTGGTACACAATTGCTATGGTGGTTGTCAGCAGGTTTATATCAAAAGACCGTCCCCAATTTAACTCCTGTGGATGAGAATCAATCCTACTGGATTATTTCCATTAATTTTTTAACAGAAAGACATCTTGAGTCTTCATCTTATCCCCATGATCTAGATACGGCGATCAACACATATCAATACATTCGTGAGCAATTAAAAACCCGGTGGTTATCTGAAGGAACCATCCGGGCGAGTGACTACAATTAACTAATTTTTATTTGATTTGGAGTTCAATCGGTAATGCTTGTGGCTTTTCTCCTGCAAGTTTAACCGCGAGCACCCCAGGGACTTCTTCCATGAGAATCACTTCTAAACCACCGGATAACGTCGAATCGATTAATCCGCAAGAAGAACAGGCACCTTCCATACGTAAATAGACAATGCCATCAATAAAGGAATCAAATTCAACATTGCCGCCATCACGAATAATAAATGGGCGAACTTTATCTAACGCTTCTTCAATTTGTTGTTCAATGGTCATGCTCATATCATAGCGAGAAATCTAACTTCTGGCAATCAATACGATTTTACCAATAAAAAACCATCGTCTTGAAACGATGGTATGGTGCCCGGGGACGGACTTGAACCGTCATGGTGTCGCCACCGCAGGATTTTAAGTCCTGTGCGTCTACCGATTTCGCCACCTGGGCAACGACATGGTCTCCCGCGAAGGAATCGAACCTTCGACCCCTTGATTAAAAGTCAAGTGCTCTAACCGTCTGAGCTAGCGGGAGTCTGTTGGCTGGGGTACCTGGGATCGAACCAGGGAATGATAGAGTCAAAGTCTATTGCCTTACCACTTGGCTATACCCCAAATGACGAATGGTGGAGGCTGGTGGATTCGAACCACCGAACCCGAAGGAACTGATTTACAGTCAGCTGCGTTTGGCCGCTTCGCTAAGCCTCCATCGGTGGGATTGCACTGTAGCTAATGGTGGATGTTGAGGGGTTCGAACCCCCGACCTCCGCCGTGTAAAGGCGATGCTCTCCCAACTGAGCTAAACATCCCTTGGGCTTACGCGTGCTTACTTAATATACCAAACACCGTTTTTCTAGTCAATCAAAAGCCACTACAAAATCGAGGAATTTAATACCCTTTTTTGCCAAGCAAGCGAAACATATTTCGTTTATAAATTTCTACACCAGGTTGATTAAACGGATTGATGCCGAGTAAGTAACCAGAATACGCGCATGCTTTCATAAAGAAGTAAAGTAAGTGACCTAGATGCTGGGCATCCATTTGATCGATGGTTAGTAAAATCACTGGAACTTGGCCTTCCTCAACATGGGCTTGTAGGGTTCCTAAATAAGCCTTTTCATTAACATAAGACAATGGTCTTCCCGCTAAATAATTCAAACCATCCGCATCATTGATACTCAAAGGAACGGATAAATCTAAGGAAGGTTTTTTAACATACAACACGGTTTCAAAAAGGATGGGAGATCCGTCTTGAATAAACTGACCAACACTATGTAAATCGGTAGTAAAGGAAACCGATCCTGGAAGTAAACCTTTATTTTCCTTACCTTCCGATTCCGCAAAGAGTTGTTTTAACCATTCTGAAATCATTGCAAATTGTGGTTCATAAGTGACAAACATTTCCACTGATTTATCTTGATAAAGTTGATGTCTAGCAATGGCATATTGAATCGCTAAGTTAGATTCAATGTGATTATTGGAATAAGTTTGCATGGCTTCTTTTGCACCTTGCATCAAGGCTTGGATATCGATTCCTGCTGCGGCAATCGGCAATAAACCTACTGCCGTTAAAACAGAATAGCGGCCACCAATATCATCAGGTAAGTTAAAGGTGACATATCCTTCTTGGGTTGCCAGTGATCTTAGCGCACCTTTTTCTTTATCGGTTGTGGCAAAAATAGCATTTTTTGCCGCTGCTGCGCCAACTTTCTTTTCTAATAACGATTTCAATAATCGAAAGGCAATCGAAGTTTCCGTGGTGGTTCCTGATTTAGAAATGACATTAATCGCGAAAGTTTTACCTTCTAGATAATCAAGAATTTGTTGGGTGTAGGTTGGTGAGAAGGTTTGTCCCATGTAGATAATTTCTAACTCTTTATCTTTTTTTGGATATAACCCTTTAATCCCCTCGATGACTGCTCTCGCCCCTAAATAAGATCCACCGATTCCGCAGACCACAAGGACTTGAAAGTTTTTTCGAATGCCTTTTGCAACTTCTTGAATGAGTTGAAATTCTTTTTTATCATAGTTAGCCGGCCACTGATCCCAACCTAAAAAATCACCACCAGGTCCTTTTTTGGTAGCAATCATGTCTGTGATTCGATTGATTTTGTCTTGATATTCCGTCAAGGAACCTTTCAGTTTGATGTGAGTTAAATTTAATGAGAGCATTTTCTACTCCTCCAATTTCTTTTTTTGTAAAGCGATCCAAGTCGGTAGCATTTGTTTTAGAGGGCTAAAGTCAATTTCATGTGGGGGAACCTTAAACCAAAATGGGTGAGCTTGGTCTGTTAACTCTTCACGCTTATATAAACGTTTGATTGAAAGTTTGAGGTGATGATTGGATGGATCAATTTCAAGAACTTTAACTCTTACGTATTCACCAACAATAAGATAAGTTTCTATGTTTTTAACATAATCATCAGAAATCTCTGATATGTGAATAAGTCCTTTTTGTCCATTTGGGAATCCAATGAATGCTCCATAAGGTTGAATATCGATGACTTTGCCAACAATGATTTCTTCTATTTGATAACTGTTTGAGTTCATCGTTTGAGTAATGCTTTCAATAAACTAAGATCGTCTTCATTCACAATTTTAAAATTCATTCTACTACCAGGGATGACATGAACTTTTTTTTCCATTAAGGTCAGTAAACTGGCATCATCACTTGCGGTTTTTATCTTGAGTGATTTTGCATGTTCGTGCGCTTCAAGTATCGTTTGAAATTGAAAAGCTTGTGGAGTTTGAGTCAAATAGATATCTTTTTTGCTCACGTAATTATGCAGCGTGGCTTGCTCATCCACCACAAACAAGGAATCATTGACATGCCGTCCAAGGGTGATGGCAGAATAACTTTTCAATGCACCCACCAATTGATCAATAAGGTAAGTGGTTAACAGAGGTCTTGCAACATCGTGAATAAGAACATAATCCGGTTTCGTATGTAATTGAGCATAAATCAAGCCTTGATAACTTGATTCTTGTCTTGTTTTTCCACCGAGAATCACATGAATACTTTTTTTCTTTGCCCAAGGTTTAATTTCATCTTGGACTTCAGGTAATGCTTTTTCATTGACGACCAAAATGATTTGATCGATTTTTTTATGCTTAACAAATGTATCCAAGGTGAATTGATAAAGTTTTTTACCTTGAATACGTAAAAATTGTTTAGGCGTCACCGTCCCCTTTAATCGTAATCCTTGACCTGCAGCTAACAAGATGGCAGTAATCATATTACTTTTTCACTTCTTTCGTGGCGAGTAAATCGGTAATCGCCATTTGTTGAATGTTGAGTTGAATGACTTTTTCTAGTAAAGAGTTTCTTGAATAATCAGCTTCACACACAAAGTTAACCCGTTCATCTTGAATGAGTAGTTTGGCTTTATCCTCATGACCTTTGGAATAAACTGCAATGGATTTACCACCATGTTCTTTTGCCATCAACATCGCAGGAACATCGGTAAGTCCATCACCTATGTAGATTAAGTTACGATATTTAATTCTTTTTTCTTTGGTTCGTTCGTTGACCTTGTCATCCTCAGATTGACTTAAGATTCCTTTTGCGATCCGGAAAAAATATTGAGTTTTCATCGTGTAATTAATGGCAATTTTTGGCCAAATGGCTTCCTTTGAATCTTTAGAAAATAAGAATTCACAACCAAAAATCTTTGTAAACTCTTTTGCAATTTTTGTGCCTTCAATGATTTCTTTGGTTCCTGAAGTGATGATGTAATGTTCGACCAGAACCCCATGGGATAGACCAAAGGTGTTGATGCGATTGAACCAAGTTTCTAACCCAGGAAAAAACCGAACACTGGTCCCTAATGAATATAAGTACTCTTTGGTAAGTTGAATGCCTCTTTTTTTACTCTCTTCAATCATCATGTACATATAAGAGAGGATTTTTTCCATGCCGTTTTGAATCGAGTTTTGATTTGTTTTTTCCCAAAATTCTTCTGGTTTCATCCCTAAAGATGGAATAAAACTAAAGTTTTGTAAATCTTCTATGGCCAGCGTTCGATCAAAGTCATAAATGATCCCAACGATTGGTTTTTTCATGTTTATATTTTATCACAAAATGAAAATAATCATCATTTTTCATATGAAATAATCATTTTTTACATCAACTTTTATGCTTCATTCTGACCAGGGGCAATCATTGATTAGACAAGAGAATATGCTATAATTTTATCGTTATATGACAACCCTAGACATCATCTTATTTATCATCATCATCGTCTTTAGTATCTATTTACTTCTTGGCTTATTTTTTACATTTCAAATGAGAAGTTTTTTTATTCAATTAAGCAAAAGAAAAGATGCAATCGATGTCTTAACTGCCCAAAAATATGATTTATTGAGGATGATCGGAAAACTATTTGTCAGGCATCAAATAGATGTTCCACAAGAGTTTATTCTTTCAAAACGTCCACGGTTTGAGGATACCTTGCAAAATATTAAAGATACTGAACGAACCATCGTGAAAAGTTTTCTGGTGCAAACCGCTCAGGCTCTTTTTTATTACGGTGAACAAAACCAAGCCTTATCGGTTAATCCAGAGTATGTGTCGCTAAAAAAGTCATTAGCAGAAGTTGATGAATTATTTCGTAAACAAGTTGCAGTCTATAATGCGGCTGCTACTAATTACAATTGGTGGCAAAGCTTTTTTTTATACCGATGGATCTCTATTATTCTTCGTCACAAGTCCAAAGAATTAATTTCTTAGAAGAGGTAATATATGAAAAAACCAGTCATTCTTGTCATCATGGATGGGTATGGTATTCGTAAGGAAACTTATGGTAACGCCATTGCCAAAGCAAAAAAACCTAACCTTGACAGGTATTTTTCCAAATTTCCTTACACAGAAATAGAGGCATCTGGCTTGATGGTGGGGTTACCTTTAGGACAAATGGGTAATTCTGAAGTAGGGCATTTAAATATTGGCGCGGGAAGAATTGTTTATCAATCGTTAACTTTAATTGATCAAGCGATTGTGGATGGAACGTTTGAACAAAATCAAGCGTACTTAAAGGCAATGACATATGCAAAAAAGAGCAATAAAAAATTACATATTTTAGGATTGGTTTCGGATGGTGGAGTTCATTCCCATCTTGAACATCTCCAAGCCATCATTAAACTTGCTTCCAAACAAAAGGTCAGTCGCGTTTATTTTCATGCATTTATGGATGGTCGAGACGTTGCTCCCCAACTTGGCGAAACCTATATTCAACGCTTGGTTGAGACGATGAATGAGTTCAAAACGGGTCAATTAGCATCGATTGGTGGTAGGTACTACGCGATGGATCGTGATAAAAACCTTCAACGCGTTGCCAAAGCCTATGATGTCCTTGTCCATCAAAAAGGCCCAAGCTTTAAAGATTATCGAACATATTTTAAAGACCAATATGCATCCCTTCCAAAAGAAGGCAAAGATCCAAGTGATGAATTCTTAATTCCTCACTATGTTGATGGTATTGATGGCAAAATTCAAGATGGAGATGCTGTTATATTTATGAATTTTAGACCTGATCGCGCGATTCAACTTTGCACGTTACTCACCAACCCAATGTTTTACGCAAACCCTCCAATCAAGGATGGCAAACCTTCATGGATAGCTTATCAACCGATATCACCTTTAAAAGATATCCAATTAGTTCAAACGATGAAATATGCTGATTCAGTGAAAGGTGACATTGCGTTTAAGTTACCAACGCTTGATAACACCCTTGGTCCTTGGTTAGCAAGTCATGGTAAAAAGCAATTACGTTTAGCAGAGACTGAAAAGTATCCTCACGTCACGTTTTTCTTTGATGGCACCATCAATTATGATGGGGTGGAAAAGCCAGAACTTTCAGGGGCAAGAAGAGTGTTGATCAATTCCCCGAAAGTTGCTACCTATGATTTACAACCTGAAATGAGCGCTTATCAAGTCCGTGATGCATTGATTAAAGAACTTAACAAAGGTGATTTAGATGTCGCTATTGTTAACTTTGCCAACTGTGACATGGTTGGTCATACGGCAGTGGAATCGGCTGTAGTTAAATCAGTTGAGGTTGTTGATGAATGCGTTGGTTCGGTGATCGATTGGTGCCAACAACATGGCGGTAAGCTCATTGTCACCGCAGACCATGGCAATGCCGACCAAATCTTAACCGCCGATGGTAAACCCCATACTGCCCATACCACAAACCTCGTTCCTGTTTCCATTAACATCCCTGGCATTCGTTTAATGCCAAAAGGTGGTAAGTTAGGAAACCTTGCACCAACGATTCTTGATTTGCTTGGATTAGAGAAACCTATTGAAATGACCGAGAAAAGTCTTATTATTAAGTAAATGCATAAATGGAGGCAGTCCCAATGACCAAAGTCTTAAAGTTTAGCGAATATCCTTTACACTTACCAAAATTCCCTAAGATTGAGAAGAAGTTTAATGTTTTGTTGGCTGAATTTGAATCTGCAAGCAATGCTCAAATTCAACGTCGAATTATGAATAAAATCGGTAAATTTATGGATGAAGTTCAAACCGACTTCACGATCATATCTGTCCGTCACTCTATTGATACACGAGATGAAACGTATAAAAAAGCTAATGATTTGATCAACGAAGTTGGCCCGATGGTCCAAGGTCTTGGCAATCGCTATTCAAAAGCAGTATTAGCAAGCAAACATCGCGTTGAACTTGAAAAAATAGTTGGATCTTTCTTATTTAAGAAATTAGAACTTGCGGCAAAAACTTTTGATCAAAAAATCCTTCAAGATTTACAAGAAGAAAACCGCCTCTCTACTGAATATGATGCTTTAATGGCAAGTGCTCAAATTGCCTTTGATGGTGGAACCTATAACTTATCGCAAATGGGTAAGTTTGCCGTCAGTAAAGACCGTGATATCCGGAAACGTGCAAGCAAAGCAGTCGAGCAATGGATGGAAGAAAAAGAACAACCATTGGCTGACATCTACAGTAAATTAGTGACTCTACGTCATGGCATGGCGAAGAAATTAGGATATGGATCCTTTACCCAAATGGCATATGACAGAATGGGGAGAACTGATTACGGTCCTAAAGATGTCAAATCTTACCGCGATCAAATTCTTGAATCCGTCGTCCCTTTATCCAATAAGTTAACCAGACAACAAATCAAACGGATTGATGTACCAGCACCAAAGTTTTATGATTTAGCCATTCAATTCAAGGATGGAAATGCCACACCTAAAGGTGATAAAAACTATTTAGTGAAAGCAGCATTAACCATGTATAAAGATATGGGTGAAGAAATTGGTGAGTTTTTCCAAGCGATGGTGGACCAAGAACTCTTAGATTTAGAAGCAAAACCAGGCAAACGTGGTGGTGGTTATATGACCTTTTTCCCTCGCTATCAAATGCCTTTTGTCTTCTCTAATTTTAATGGGACTGCCGGTGACGTTGATGTCTTAACCCACGAAATTGGCCATGCTTTCCAAGGGTTTATGTCAAGAAAAATTAAACCTGTTGAATACCGTGATCCAACGATGGAAGAAGCAGAAATTCATTCGATGTCGATGGAATTCTTTGCAACACCATACATGGAATCTTTCTTTAAAGAAGATAAAGATAAATACTTATTTGGTCACTTAGAAGGTGCCATTGTCTTCTTACCCTATGGTGTCACCGTCGATGAATTCCAACACTGGGTTTATGAAAATCCAACCGTCACCCACGATCAACGTTGTGCCAAGTGGCGTGAGATTGAACTTAAATACACCCCTTATAAGAAATACACTGGATTCCCTTTATACGAAAAGGGTGCTCGCTGGATGAGACAAGCCCATATTTATTCTTCACCCTTCTACTATATTGACTACACCCTGGCTCAAGTGATCGCCTTACAATTCTTAGGTTTGATGAAGAAAAATCATGCTAAAGCCTGGAAAAAATATGTCAAAGTTTGTTCCCTTGGAGGCAAGTACCCATTCACTCAACTATTAGAAAAAGCCAAACTCAAGAATCCATTCTTAGACGGTACCATCAAGAAAACCTTTAGACCTGTTAAAAAGTTATTGAAAGAATACGGTCAAAAGTTCCAAGCTTAATCCAACGCAGAAAGAAAAAAACTAGTGTAAAACCTAGTTTTTTTTATTTTAAAAAACTTGAACAAAGTAGGTTACATAAGTCAAGAAATATTTATTATTTTTTTCTTGAAAATAATCTTTACAATTCTATTCCTATGGTATGATGAATTCATAACTAATTGAGTCTTTTTGGAGGCATCAAACATGGAAGTTAGGTTAGAAAATTTAACCAAAATTTTTGAAAGTAAAAATTCAGAAAGGACCATTGCGGTTAATAACTTTAATTTTACAATTCCTGATGGAAAACTAGTCGGCTTACTTGGGCCATCTGGGTGCGGTAAATCCACTACTTTATATATGATTTCTGGTTTACTTTATCCTACTCAAGGGAGAATCTTTTTTGGTGATGAAGATGTCACTGAACTATCTCCTGAACAACGTGGGATAGGTTTGGTCTTTCAAAACTACGCATTGTATCCTCATATGACGGTAAGAAAAAACATTAGTTTTCCTTTGGAAAACATGAATCTAAAAAAGACGAATGTCGATGACGCTATTCAGAAGGCAAATCTCTCTATCTCACCAAAAGAATCAAAAATTTATTATCAATTCTTAAAAGACGCCATTGTTTTAAAAAACAAATTCAAACGCCTTGAAAGTGAAGCCAAAGCTGTCTACCAATCTAAACGCCTTGATTTGATCAAAGCCAAGCAATCCAATGGTATCAAGAACTTAAAAAACGAATTTACTCTACAATTAAAATCCTTTCAAACTGAATATCAAACTGCCCTTGCCAAATTAACACCTAAAAATCTTAAGGAATTAATCTCTTTTATAAACTTGAGTTATGAAACCATTAATAAGGGTTATCAAACCAAGAAACGTCAACTCATCCTTCAAAGTTTAATCAATCCTACTCAATGGGTTAACTTCCAAGAAAAACTTTGGAAAAAACTTTCTAATGTTGTTCCTAACCAATTAAAACAAGTCGAAGAAGCTCGATATAAAAACTATTCACAATTTATAAATGATGAAGTGGTTGCCATGGCCAAACTTGTCGGGATTGAAGATCAATTAAAAAAGAAACCCGCCCAATTATCTGGTGGTCAACAGCAACGGGTAGCGATTGCTAGAGCCTTGGTCAAGAAACCTAAGGTCTTATTATTGGATGAACCGTTATCCAATCTTGATGCCCGATTAAGACTGCAAACTCGTGAAGAAATTAAACGGATTCAAAAAGAAACTGGTATTACCACTGTATTTGTGACTCACGATCAAGAAGAAGCCATGTCAATTTCTGATGAAATCGTCTTGATGAATTTTGGGGCGGAACAACAAAAAGGTAATCCCCAAGAAGTCTATAACCAACCACAAAACTTATTTGTTGCTAAGTTTTTAGGGATGCCACAAATCAATCTTTACCAAGCCACCATCAAACAAGGGAAGGCATACTTACAAAACCAAGTTGTGTTTGAGTCAAAGAAACTAGGTAACTTTGAAGGTTCCGTTTTAGTTGGAGTAAGACCAGAAGGGTATGAAATTGATGATAAGGGAGCCTTATCTTTGCAACCTCAATTTGTTGAAATGATTGGTCGTGATATGTCACTTGTCGCTTCTCACCCTGATGCTTTAACCCCTAGCATCCGTGTTGTATTGGCCATGGATGAGTTCAAATTTAATCCTAATCAAGTGATACGAATGAAACTCAAACCTCATAAAACTTTTATTTTTGAAAAAGACACTGGCCGGAGGCTTGCATAATGTTAGATCACAAACGTGATTTAAAAGCTTGGTTTTATCTAGCCATCCCATTGTTTTTAATGTCGATCTTCACCTTTTATCCTCTGGTTAAAACTTTATTAATATCGGTTTTTTCAGAATATAATCCACTGACGGACGATTTTGGTCGTTATTTTGATTTTTATGCTTATCTTGCCGTCTTCAATGATCGCTTTTTCATTCAATCATTATCCAATTCAATGGTCCTTGTTTTTGTTTCTGTTCCGATTTCCACCATTCTCGCCTTGTTAATTGCCGTGGCTTTAAATTCAATCAAAGGTTTACAAAAAATCTTCCAAACCATTTTTTTCTTACCTTATGTGACCAACGCCCTTGCCATTGGGATGGTTTTTAATGTTATGTTTTCTCATCCATTGGTTTCCGGCATCGCTGCAGAAGGATTGATTAATACATTATTTCAAACCAGCATTGATTGGGTTGGCCCGACGGCAACCTATGACCGCTGGATGTTGGTCGTCCTCATTTACTCCATTTGGAATGGGCTAGACTTTAAAATTCTAGTCTTTATCGGTGGATTACAAAGTATTTCAAAACAGTATTATGATGCGGCTAAAGTGGATGGGGCTCCCAAAAAACGTGTCTTTTCTAAAATTACCATCCCTTTACTTTCTCCAATCATTTCTTACATTTTGGTCACCTCATTCATTGGTGCTTTTAAATCCTATGAATCGGTCCTTGCCGTCGTTGGATCTGCTGGGAGAAGTTTAGATCGTGACCGGTGGACTGCCGTTGCTTATATTTACGACAAAATAGGCGTTGCTGGGGTCGATTTAAATGGTATTTCTTATTACTCACGGGGCGCAGCCTCTGCGGTTGTTTTGTTTGGCATTATCATGGTGTTTACCTTCGTGAATTTGTACATCAGTAAACGTACGGTTCACTACTAAAGGGAGGGAAATGAAATGATTACCATGGCATCCTTACCCCGTCAAGATTATCAAAGTTCAAAACTTCGAGTTCAACGAAGAAATCAATTTTTTTCAGGCTTATTAACTTACTCATTCCTTAGCGTGATGGCAGTCATTATCATCATCCCTTTTTATTGGATGTTAAATGTATCCTTTCAAAGTAACAATGAAGTTTTAAATTCTTTAAATGTAAGTTTTTTTCCTAAAGTTTTCTCTCCACAAAACTATGTCAACACGTTCTTTTATAGTTCTTCTGCACAAGGAAATATTGATTTTTCTAGGTACTTACTCAATACCACCATCGTTGCTGTGTTTAGTACCTTAGGCGGCACGTTGTTTTCAATCTTTGTTGCCTTTTCTTTGGCGAGGTTGAACTTCAAAGGAAGAGACCTCATTTTTACCATCCTTCTTGCCACCATGATGATCCCTGGAGAAATGTTGGTCATCTCTAACTTTGTAACGGTATCTCGGTTGGGTTGGGTGAATGCAAACAATGAAGGTTCCTATTTAGCTGTCATCATTCCTTTTCTGGTTTCTATCTTTCATATCTATTTACTTAGACAAACCTTTAAACAAATTCCTAATGAGCTTTATTACGCTGCAAAAGTCGATGGGTGTACAGATTTTAAATATTTATGGCAAATCATGGTGCCGATGGCGAAATCTTCGATTGTGACGATCATCATTCTTCGGGTGATGGGGACTTGGAATGCTTATATTTGGCAAGACTTGGTTGCCAATGAGCGCTTCAAGATGATCACCACCTGGTTAAGAAGTTCATTTGTGGATTCAGATGCCACTGGTTCTGGACGAGTCTTAATTAATTACCAAATGGCAGCTACTGTTATTGTGACAGTTCCCCTATTATTGCTATTCTTTTTCTTTAGAAAATACATCATGAGGGGGGTTTCAAGAAGCGGCATAAAGGGTTAACCAATCCTTTACATTTAAGGTTCTTAAATTTTAACAAGAATGTTATAATTTCAATGGAGGAAGTTGAATGCATATTTTAAAGAAAAGTAGTTCACTAATTTTACTCGTTGCAGTTGGCATGATTTTAACTGCTTGCGAAACAAGAACGTCATCTGAGGATAGCAATCAAAGTTCCAATGAACCAGTCATTCGAAAAATTGTGGACTGGCATGAGCTATCCCCTGACACCACGTTTGACACGACCAATGATGTTTCCATCACCTTTTGGCATCGAATGGGTGCTTCAAGTCAATTAATCGTTCAACGTTGGATTAATGAATTTAAAGTCCTTTATCCTAATGTGACGGTCCTAGAAGAAAAAGTGGCCACCGATTATAACGCCCTTTCAAGCAAGGTTGCTTTATCGATTGCTTCTGGAACTGAACCAGACATCGTTGAAAGTTACCCTGACCATGTCGCCCGTTATGCTCAAGCCAAATCACCCTTAGCTTTAAATCATTTTATTAATCACCCTACCTTAGGCTTATCTCAAGAAGAGGTGGATGATTTTTTACCTGGTTTATGGAATGAAGGTCAAAGTTATGACAATGCCGGGACGATTTTATCATTACCGTTTACAAAATCATCCGAAGGTTTCTTTTATAATAAGGGCTATTTTGAATTACATGGGTATGACGTGCCAACAACCTGGGATGAAGTCTTCACCATTGCTGAAGATATTAAGACCAGAGAAGCAGACGCGATCCCTTTTGGCTATGATTCCAGTGACAACTTATTCATCACCGCTTCAAAACAATGGGGTGCGCCATACACTGGATATAACTTAAACACCGGTAATGGTGAAGTTCAATTCAATAATCCTCAATCCAAAGCCATGGTGAAGTTTTTCAAAGATAAGGTGGATCGTGGTTTAATGATAACCCGAGACCTTAATGGTGAATCCTTTACCTCGGATATTTTTAAAACCAATCAAAAACTTTATATGTATGTTGGTTCTACGGGTGGAACTCGATACGCGATTGAAGGGATGCAAGCCGGTGTCTTTAATAGCGGTGCCTTCAAAGTTGGGGTTGCGCCATTACCATCCAAAGATGCTTCCGTGAAAGCGCAAATTCAACAAGGTCCTAATATAAATTTACTTAAAAAAGCTGATGAGCAACGCATGATTGCCGCCTGGTTATTTGCTAAATACATGACCTCGGCAGAAAACAGTGCCCAATTTGCCATTCCTTCTGGGTATGCTCCAATTCGTTATTCATCGTATGAAACCGCCTTATGGACAAACTATGTCAATGCCATTGTTGATAATCCAACCACCATTTCTCAAGCGGTCGCTAAGCTTGTGAAAGAAGCCATTGAAATGTTTTTAGAAAATGGCGATGTTTTCTTTACATCCGCCGTCTTCAATTTAAGTTCTAAAACCCGTACTGAAGTAGGAGAATTATTAACAAAAATTTTCGCTTACAAAGAATCGGATTTAGACGCATTTATTGACGCTGAGTATCAAGATAGTTTTGACTTTATTGTGAATTAGCCCAATCCTTAAAGGAGGAAAACATATGTTTAAAAAAATGGGTATGACGTTAGTCGTTGTCGGGGCGATTACCTTAGCAGGTTGTGTTGAGGCATCGTCATCAACGCCAGCCTCGTCGAGTGAAGCATCGTCAAGTGTTGCTGTGGATCCTGCTTTAGCAAAATTGCAGTCCGCATATGATTCATTGGGTGGATTGGTTGCTGATCCAACCAATATCACCACAGGATTCCAAGTTCCTGTTAATTTAGCCAATGGTGTCACTGCCACCTGGACCTCTGCGGAACCTGGTGTTCTAGGTTTCTCAACCACACCTGTCAATGGATTAATCAATGCCACCGTCAATCGTCCAGCCAAAGATAATGGCGATGCTGCATTCAATATTTTTGCAGATTTATCGATTGCTGCTGAATTAACTGCTGGCAATTTAACCCTTCGCTGGACACAAGCTGTAACCGTTAAACAAAACACTGTCGAACTGATTGTCATTAATTCGATTGCTGATATTCTTGCCTTAAGAGATCCTTCACTGGATCGTACCTTAAATGTCACCTTAGCAAACTTGACCATCTTCGCCCGATCGGGTGGGGAAGCATTTGCTTATGATGGTACCGGAATCATTCAAATTTATCGCGGTGCTGCTGAAAACTTAACGGTTGGTAGAGTCTATACCATTTCTGGTTTGATTGACTGGTATTTCGGTATTTGGGAAATTGTTGATTCCACTGCGGAAGAACAAGTCAACGCCACCCCACAAACGCCAACCAAAGAAACCGTCACTGGCGTCTTAGGTAAAGTGAATCGTCTCACGGGTGAAGGCGCGCATTTATCCGCGGGTCAAAATGCTGCTGCAGGAAACTTTGAACCAATCTTTGCCAGCGTCACTGGTAAGGTTGCCATCATTGCCGATCGTCCAGCCAATTACAACACGTATATTTTAGACAAGGACATGGAACCTGCAGCGTTTGTTGCCGGTACTGCCTCTGTCCCAGCAAATGCGTTGCTTGTTTACTATCAAACAGTCGATTATAACTTGATTAAAGCATTCGACGGCATTGAAATTACCATCGATGTCGTGATTTATACGTTCCGGTCTGATCAACGTGCCTTTGCCGTTTACTATGTCGGTGGTCCAACTGGGATTACCGCTAACTTAACTGATGCGCAAGCACAAACCATTGATGCGGCAGCACTTAGCTTACCAGCATCCATCACCGACGCGACAACCTTAACGTTGCCAGCAACCGGTACCAATGGTGGTAGTGCCATCACTTGGTCGTCGTCAAATTCAGATGTAATCAATGTCACCACCGGCGCTGTCACCATCCCCAATCCAGCCGTGGTTGTCACTGTCACCGCATCGATCCTTAAAGGTGAAGGACCAGCCTTGGTTCGGACCTTTGAAGTTGTGGTTGGTCTATTAGAAAATACAACAATGGCAGCCTTGTTAACGAAATCTGTTGGCAACGTTGCTTATTCAGAAGCAGAAGTTGTTTATTTGGCTGCGGATAAGCGCTCTGCAGTCTTAGCAGATGCAACAGGTTATGGCTATATCTTTAATTCCGTTGCCTTAGATATTACCTTAGGTCAATTCATCGGTGCTAGTTACACCGTTGGCATTTACCGTGGTTTAGTCCAAATGACTGCTGTGAAGTTAGTCGCACCTAAAGGTGTTGATCCAAACATCACACCAGCCGCTCAAGTGATGACGGCAACAGAAGCCTCACCATTGACGTCAGCTGCCGCATGGGCTCCAGCGTTTGTCACCATGACCTTAGTTGGCTACGCAAGTGGCAACTTTACCAATGGTTATTTAGCTGGCTTCGGAACCAATTTCATTCAAACGAATAACGCACCAACCTCGTTGAGAGATAAGAAGTTTACAGTTACTGGTTGGTTGACTGGCCGTGGAAGTGCCACCCCAGCTCAATCCCTCACGTTAATTTCAACCTTAGACTATGCCGCTGTTGCTGCTGCTGCAACTGATCCAACCGATGCGGAAAAGTTAGCGCTAGCTACCCAACGTTATGTCGCTCCAGTTGCTAACCCGACCTTAACGAGCAATTTAACCTTACCAACAACCTATACAGTCCCAGGAACAACTATCGTTGCTAACCTTGTTTGGACCTCAAATAATCCAAGTGTGATTTCTAATTCAGGTGAGGTGACACGTCCTGCTTTTGGTCAACCAAATGCTAATGTGACCTTAAGTTATGTCATGTCTATTGGCGCTCAAGAAAATGCTGCAGTTCAAATTGCTTATACTGTCATAGCTGCTGAACAAAATCAATCAGCGCAACCAGTCGTGGTTACAGCTGCTTATCCAGGTGGTGGTACAACAAACATGCAAGCATCCCCAGCCAATAATGCAGCATCAATTGGATTAGATGCCAGTCTATTCACTGTCTTATCTATTAAAAATGGCGCATCAACTGAAATTGGTTTAAACACTGCCGGACAAATCCGTTTGTATGCCTTAAGAACTGATGGTAATGGTAATACGCTATCAATTGCTATTGGATCGGGTTATGCCATTACTGGTGTAGAAATTGTTTTCGGTGCGTCTACAAACAGTCCTACTGCAAACTTAGTCCTTGGATCTCAAACAACAGCACTCATTGCGGCAGATTTATTAAATGCGACTAAAACTTACTCTAGCCTTGATGTCACCTCTTTCTCACTCAAAAATACTCAAAATACTGGCGGAACAGGTTCAAGCGCTCAAATTTATATCTTATCAATCAAGATAACCTACATCGCTCAAGCTTAGTTGATCATGGAAAAAGGATGCCTGATAAGCTTCCTTTTTTTATTTGCTTTATAATTAGAGCAAGTATGCACAAACAAGTAATTTTCTTATTAAATATGTCCATTATGATTTCAACAAATGACTACCTTTAAACAAACGTACCACATTAAGGATGATTTAAATGAACAGGATAACGTCTAAAATAATCTTATATTTAATAGGTGTTTCCATTGGAAGTTACTTGCTTGCAACGTATGTTGAAGCGGCGAAAACCAGTGATTTTTTAATCAATCAAAAACAACGAATTGAAGACGATAAGCATGGACTAGTATTAGCAACGGCCCTCGCCAACGGTCATGGGGAATATGATGCGTTTGTCTTTGAAGAACCACTTCTAAATTTACAAATTGATGAAGATGATATTCAAATGGAATTGGATGTTTATCGATTGGTTTATATAAATGATGACAGTTTCACCTTTAACCTAGCTATCCTCATGAGCAATGTCACCTTTGAACCAAATACGGGTTTACTGATTGACGATGAACATCAAATCAAGATTGAAATTATCTTTAATCAATCCATCACGGTGAACAATGCGATCCAAAATGAATTCATTGAGACACCCATCTCTTTATATAGTGATGAAGAAAAACTCGCTATTTTTGAAGTGAATCCGTTAATCAATAACTACCCATCTTTACTCATCAGTTCTATGCAAATTGGATATCTGAATGTGAATACTTCAATTCAATATGTTTATCAACTTACTGAACAACAGTTAAACGCGATTCAATTGAATAAGATTATTCTCAATGACTTGTCTATCGATGCATATCAACGACAGGATGTTGTTTACGATCCAAGTTTACTCACGAGTTTACGTCAGCTCAATTGGTATTATGTATCTCACTTTTCTGTTTATATTGGTTTAGTGCTGACCTTAGGATACTTGATCTTTTTAAAACCAAAAAAGGTAAAACAATAGGCTACATCCATCGGTTATCTTGTGTCATAATAATCATGAGGAATATATGATGAAAAAGTCTTATTTAATCCTAACCTTAACGACTGTTTTGATTGCAGGATGCAATCCCACCAGTAGTTCGTCCAGTGAAACCCTTATCCCACTTCCCAATGTCGTCATTTCAAAGCTTTTTACTGCTTCATCAACACGAAATAATCTTATTGAATTGTATAATCCTACGGATGCTCCCATCGCCTTATCTGGGATATCTTTAGATTTTTATAATAATGGATCGAATGACATCACCAATCAGATTCTTCTCAATGGTCAAATTGAAGCGCTTGGATACTATGTGGTTGGTGGTAGTGCCCATGACTCATTAGACGTTAAAAATAAAATGGATTTTCAATTAGAAACTGGTAGTCCTCCTTTTAATGGGGATGATGCGATTCGACTAAGTAAAGGCAATCGGGTCATTGATGCGATTGGGGTGATAGGGTTTGATATTGCTTATTCAACGAATCAAACATTAATTCGCTTAGGTGACAAAGAAGATCATCAAGCTTCACCTACATACAATCGTTTTCAATTTATTTCTTATCTACCTAACCTATTTGAATACTTAAAGAATGATCTTCATGAGATTAAATCCCACGACCAACTCTATGAAGGTCCTCGATTAGAACCTCGATATGCAAGCTACCCTTTCGTTCAAACAGGAAGCACCACGATTGGTGGAGGTGGATATGTTGAAACCACCAACGTCTCCATCGCCGATGGGGATACCGCTACCTTTGCCCCTTCTGGTGCATTTCCAGGTAACTCCGTTCGTTATTATTACATCAACACCCCTGAAGTCGATGGCAACTATGTTCGAGCCGAACCCTGGGGTTATGTCGCCAGTAAATACAATAAAGAATTTGTCATGCGGAATGCTTCTCAATCCACCTTTTATATTCAATCCATCATGGGTGGTGGATTAAAAGAAGTGAACAATCGTGCATTGGCGCTTGTGTGGGTCAATCAACAATTGGCTCAGTTTTTAATTGTTCGTGAGGGTCTATCCGAAAATGTCGCCAGTGACTTTACCCAAATTGATCTCAATTTAAGTTATAAAAATGTCCCGTATTTATATTTTCTTCAGTATGCAGAAAACATGGCAAAAATCAATGCTTGGGGGACCAAAGGCTTCCCTGTGAATCCTACGGGAGAAAAATCACCCGATTGGAACTACCTTGCCAACGGTGGCGTTGGGGCATTGGCAACCCAGTCTCCGATATGGTCACCGAAGATTCCATTACCTTGGTAAAACAAAAACCCGCTTAAATAAGCGGGTTATTTTATTTTTTGGTGCAGGTAGGGAGACTCGAACTCCCAAGGGTTACCCCATACGCCCCTCAAACGTACGCGTCTACCAATTTCGCCATACCTGCGCGAATATGATTATAACCAAACCCCAAGAAAATTAAAAGAAGTTAAACACGAGATTGGCTAAAGCAAAGTAAATGAGTAGGGAACTAAAATCAACCAGCGTGGTTAAAAAAGGCGAAGACATGACGGCTGGATCTTTCTTCAATTTCAAGGCAAGAAGAGGCAATAAACTCCCGAGTAGTTTTGAAATCAATATCGAAAGCAGTAACGTCAAACTGACCAATCCGGCGATTCTAACAATGTACAGCCACCACTCAGGTTGATACATGACCAAATTCATATCGGTAGGAAATCGGATAAAACCAATCACCAGTTGAAACCAAATCAGTCCAAAGGTAAACAAGGCGGTAATGAATGAAGTTAAGATTGCTACCTTCAATTCTTTTTGAATGACAAAGGTTACATCTTTCAGGGTGATGTCTTTAACAGCAATGGCCCGAGTGATGATCGCCACCGATTGATTGCCCGTGTTCCCACCTGTATTCATGATTAAAGGAATGAAGGCGGTCAGAATGACCACGCTTTCTAGAATCCCTTGAAATTGATTAATGGTGAAAGTAGAAACGACCCCTAACACCATCAACCCTAAAATCCAAGGAATCGATTTCATGACAATCGCCATGGGTTTGGTTTGTTTATAGTTACCATCTAAGGGTGAAATGGCAGCCATCTTCAGAAAGTCTTCACTGGCTTCTTTTTCAATGACATCCACAATATCGTCAATGGTGATAATCCCAACCAAGTGATTGGATTCATTAAGTACTGGCATAACCGACAAATCATAGCGTTTAAATAATTGGGAAACTTCTTCTTGATCGGTATGGACAAAACAAGAAATAAATTCTTTGTTCATGACATCACTGACGAGTTGATTAGGTTCATGAAACACCACATCTTCAATGTAGATAATCCCCTTTAAAAATCGATTAGCATCAACGACGAAGTTTGAATAAATGGTTTCTTGGTCACGGCCGGTTTTTCTAATTTTTTCTAAGGTTTCCCCAATGCTAAGGTTTTCTGCAATGGTGATGTACTCCGTTGTCATGATGCTGCCTGCGGAACCAGGCTTGTAATTGAGAAGATGATTAATCTCAGAACGCAACGTGGGGTCAGCAACTTTTAAAATTCTTGACACCAAGTTGGCTGGTAAATCTTGTAAGAAATCAGCAATGTCATCTTGGTAAGAATTATTTAATAATTCAACCAACTGTTTATCGGTAAAAACGTGAAGGATGTTTTCTTGTTGGGAAGCGGAAAGATGGGAGAATAGTTCTGAAGTATGATCTGAACTACAGGTCTTAAAAATAAAGATGATATCTTGAGGATTCTTTAAGTGATTGACCAAAGACGCTAGATCAATAATTTCGTGCTTGGTGAATAATAGGCGAATCTTATTAATTTCCTTTTTTCGAATATATAACTTTAATGTGTTGAGTTGAATTAATTTATCAGACATTACCCTTACATTCTACTCTTTTTAAGTTAAAATAGGACTAATCATTATGATTAAACAACCGAAACTCGTTACACACCCATCCACCAAGAAACGATGGAATGTAATTTTCTTTGTTGGCTCCATTTTTCTTGGCATAGGGTTTTCTTTTTTTTCACTACAAGGAGACTTAGCTAGTTTCGAATGGTTACCTTTTTTAACACTTAGTCAACAATGGTTAGGTCAATTAGACATGATCTTTATGGCGCTATTGCTGTTAGGCGTGATCATTTTTTCGAGTGGGTTAAGGTTTCATGTCCTGTTAAAGATTAAAGTTAAGAACCTTCGATTCAGGACAAGCTTAATGTATGGCATCCTTGCTCGGTATTATGTTTTAATCACCCCTTGGGCCTTAGGTTCGCAACCCATATTAATCGGCATCATGTATCAACGTAAAGTACCAATTGGTTTAGCGACCAGTGTCGTTATGATGGATTTATTATTCATGCGTTTAAGCATGGCCTTAATTGTTTTATTGGCACTCCTTGGGTTTGGTCATTTGGTTTCACCAGGCATTCTTCTGTTTGCTTGGATTGGTTTTTTCTTCACATGCATCAATCCGGCCATTTTAGTTTTGGCTTCCCTCCATCCTTGGCTTGAGAAGGGATTATTAACGCTCATTGCTTGGATCTTTCCAAAGAAAAAAGACCAATTACAAACTTCATTAAAAAATATCCTAGTTCAATATCGTCAATCCTTTAAAGAATTTCGCCATCAGGTTATGCCAATTGTCAAAGTCACTTTATATTCATTGATGTCTCAATGGTCATTGTTAGCACTGCCTTATTTTTTAATGGCAAGCTTTTCAACTTCCGTGTTTGAAATCAGTCCTTTGGAATTTAATCTAGTTCATGTCACGATGATGACTGCCCTGTCGAATGTGATTCTTGGCATTGTCCCAACCCTAGGTAGTGCTGGGGCTGCAGAGTTTACCTTTGCAACGGTATTTTCAACTTTTTTAACAGGGAATTATTTATTGTGGGCCATCTTACTTTGGCGTGTAATGTTGTTTTACATTTGGTTGATTATTGGGGTTTGCATTAGTTTGTATTTAGGGTGGTTCCAAAAAAATGTAAAAAAACAAAAACCGTATAATCCCTCTTTACCCATGAAAATATTTATTTTTAATGATGGTTTTTTTCCTCTCATTGATGGCGTGGTTCGTGCGGTCGATGGATATGCGAGATATTTACATCAGCAAGGCATCGATGTCACCGTTGTTGTTCCTTATGTTGGTGACACAAGCAAGTATCCGTACCGAATTCTTGCCATTCCCCAACTTAAGATTCCAGGTTTCTTTTATCCTTTACCTTATGGGATGAAAGGGAAAAGAATCCAGTCGCTTTACCAATATGATGGACCCATCGTTTACCATACGCATACTCCGTTTCTGCTTGGTCATCTCGCATTAAAGTTAGCAAAAAAATATCGTATTCCTATCGTGTCAACCTTTCATAGTAAGTATTACGATGATTATCTAGCGGCTACAAAAAGTAAAATGCTTGCAAGGATACTTACTTTTTTTACGATGAGATTCTTTAAAAAGACCGATGCCATTTGGACTGTATCCAAGGGAACAGTTGAGACGATGCGTCAATATGGTTTAGACCATCGAACCATCAAAATCATTCCTAATGGGATTAATTTTAAACCTGAAACCATCACAAAAACGGAAGCTGCTAATTTTTTAAATGACTATCAACTGAGTGCAAAAGTTCCCATCATTTTATTTGTCGGCCAATTGATTTGGCAAAAAAACCTTCAACTCATTTTAGACACTTACCTTGAACTTGAAAAGAAAGGTTTTCTCTTTCAGGCGGTGTTTATTGGTGATGGACGAGATGAAAACAACATCAAAGACTATGCTAGGAAACAAGGGATTAAGAGGAAAATTATTTTTACAGGAAAGATCACGAATCAATTAATCCTAGGATCTTTTTACCAAATGGCGCGCCTATTTTTCTTCCCATCCAAATATGATAACGATCCGTTGGTTATTAAAGAGGCAGCAGCATACCAATTACCCTCTCTGGTGTTAGCAAATACGTCGATTGCTCAATTAATCATGAATCAAATCAATGGTTACATTCATGAAGGTGATAGCAAGTCCTTCGCCAACCGTTTGATAGAAATCTTATCTGATTCAAAAAACTTAAAGACCATCGGAGAAGAAGCAAAAAAAACCTTGGTGGTAACTTGGTCAGAGACCTTAAGAGATTTACGAGCCAATTATCAAGACGTCTTAACTGACTATGATTCTCATCGAGATTTTCATATAATAGAAAACATATGAAAACAATTCTTGTTGAAACTTCTGCTCGCCACATTCATCTCACGCAAAGTGATTTGGAAGTTTTATGCGGTCGTGGCTTTCAGATGAGTTCGGTACGTCCACTTTCCCAACCAGGTCAATACGTTGCTAACGTAAGATTAACGTTAGTTGGACCTAAAAAGAGCATCGAGAATGTGGTTGTGTTAGGACCGGTTCGTCCTGCATCACAAGTTGAAGTTTCTGCAACGGAAGCAAGATTACTAGGGTTAACTCCTCCCATTCGTGAATCCGGAGATATTCAAGGTTCTAGTCCAATCACGATTGTCGGGCCTAAGGGACAAATCACCTTAACTCAAGGTTGCATTATTGCGAAAAGACATATTCATATGACTCCTGATGACGCAATGTCCTTTGGGGTTAAAGATAAACAAGTTGTCTCTGTGAAAGTGATGAACTCGTTCCGCAGTTTAATCTATGGAGATGTGGTGGTTCGAGTTCGCAAAGATTTTGCTTTAGCAATGCATATCGACACCGATGAAGCCAATGCAGCTGGTTTAACTGGAGATACACAAGGTGTTCTCATCATTGGTTGAACCTGGCTTTGTTATATCCAAGAAGATTTAGTATAATCTTCTTAAGGTCATATCCCGAAAACTGTGTTGACGGACCGTCCACAGAAGCAACTCTAGTTATCTAGTAAGTGCTGGTCCAAGCGGAGTTCCACCTCCGAACGATATGAGCGAAAGTATCTATCAAACTTTCCATCGTGGAAAGTTTTTTTATTCAAGGAGGAAATCGAATGAAAGAAATCATGTTATTTACGTCAGAAGCGGTGTCAGAAGGACATCCAGATAAAGTTTGTGATCAAATTGCCGACGCTATTTTGGATGCATGTCTGGCACTCGATCCCTTAGCCCATGTTGCCATTGAGTGTTTTGCTGCCAAACAAAAATTATTGATTGGTGGAGAAGTTCGCTTTTCCTCAACCCAAATTCAAAGACCTGATTTTAAAAAAATAGCTAAACAAGTGATGACGGAAATTGGATATACGAACAAAGAGTTAGATTTTTCTGTGAATGAAGTTGAAATTTTTGATTGGGTACAAACACAATCCGAAGATATCAACCAAGCAGTCAATCAAGAAGAAACAACGGCGGGTGATCAAGGATTGATGTTTGGTTACGCCACCGATGAAACTGAAGGGTTCATGCCTTTGGCAATCGTGGTCGCACAAAAACTAGTTCGCGTGGCATCAAGATTAAGAAAACAAGGTCAATTTCCTTATGCTAGACCTGATATGAAATCACAAGTCACGGTCGCCTACGAAGGTAAGAAAGTTTATCTTGATAAAGTCGTGATGTCTATCCAACATGACCCCAAAACACCGTTTAAAGAATTTAAAGAATTCATTCTAGATAAAATCATTAAGCCTGTGGTTGCCTCATTTAAATTAAATCAGGATTATGAAGTCTATATTAATCCTTCCAATCGCTTTGTGATTGGTGGGCCCGCTGGGGACACCGGTTTAACTGGTAGAAAAATTATTGTGGATACATACGGTGGGTACGCTCGTCATGGTGGTGGTTCTTTTTCAGGTAAGGATGCAACAAAAGTTGATCGCTCAGGGGCATATTTAGCTCGATACATCGCTTTGAATTTAGTGGCCGCCGGGGTCGCTAAAAAGGTTGAAGTCCAAATTGCTTACATTATTGGCCAGGCAAAACCTGTATCCGTGACTCTCTTTACTTTTGGTACATTAAAAAAAGGATTAAAAGAAAATAAAATTCTTAGTATTATTCAAGAAGTTTTCTTCTTCAAACCAGGTGAAATTATAAAGAATTTTTCCTTAACAAAACCAGCGTTTCGGTATCGTGACTTGGCAATTTATGGTCATTTTGGTCGCCCCGATCTTGATGTTCCTTGGGAAAAAGCTGACCGAGTTGATGCCATCAAGTCATTACTCAAATAAAATCTCAAATAACCTACCTTAATGAAGCAAAAGTTGAGATAATGGAATCAAGAAAAGGGGTGGAAATATGAAATATCAAATTGTCGGAAAAAATATTGAGGTTACCGCTGCCATTTCAAATAAAATTCAAACGAAGCTAAAGAGACTAGATAAGTTTTTTGTCATCACGGATGAAGTCACTTGTCGAGCTCTGGTTCGCTCCTATAAGGTTGGTGCAAAAGTTGAAATCACCATTTTTACTTCCATGATGGATTTAAGAGCCGAAGTGAAACATGATGATTTATATGCAGCCGTTGATCTCGCTTTGGATAAATTAGAAAACCAACTGAGAAAATTAAAAACAAGAATTAAAGATTATAAGTCTCCAAGTTTAGGTGAATCGATTATTCTTGATGCTATTCAAGCCGAAGATAAAGTCACCAAACTAGATCAAGTGATAAGAACAAAATCGTTATTTTTGTCACCGATGACGGTTGAAGAAGCAATCACAAGAATGGACGCGTTAGGCCATAGTTTCTTTGTCTACCTCGATATAGAAGATAAACAAATTAGTGTTCTCTATCATCGTCATGATGGCGGTCTTGGTTTAATCCAAGCAGAAAATAAAGTTCAATAAACCATGTCTAAACTCATTGCGATTGATTTAGATGGAACTTTGTTTTATCCAAAAAAACGGATAAAACTAGTGTCAAAAGAAAACATTAGATTTTTAAAATGGGCAAAAGCCAATGGTCATGAAGTGGTTTTTGTTACGTCTAGAAATCGTCAATTTGTCGAGAAAGTTTTAAAAGAGATAGATCTAGATATAGACTTTGTCTGTCGAAATGGTTGCGTTGTGGTTCATGACCATCAAGTGATTCTGGATAAAGTGATGGCCAAAGAAGATGTTCAAAAAGTCACATCATTCATCCAACAACGGCATCAACGATATATGTTTTCAATCGATACCAAAGAATCTTCCAATATTGTATTTACAAGTGCTTACATTTGGTATTTAAATATCATGTATCGCATGTATTATTTTTTACAAGGGCGATATCGGGAAGATTTTGATAAAAATAATACTCGATTTGAAAAAGAAATGAAGCAATCATCCACCATCCAACGATTGTTGATTTACTTTGGTTTAGGTAAAAAAGCAAATAAGTTAGCATTAGAAGAATCTCAAGTTCTCAAACATCAATTTCCAAAATTAGAAATTGCCTGGATCAATGGTTTAATTGAAGTAGCCTCCTTGGGGACAAATAAAGGGCAATCCCTTACTAAATTAGTCGAAGCAAAAAAGTGGAACAAAGATGATGTGATCGTCATTGGAGATTCTGGCAATGATGTATCGATGTTTCATATGTTTGCTCATAGTTATTGCATGGATCATGCTCATCCTTCCATCAAAAAACATGCTCGATATGTCATAAAACGAGTTCACCACTTGCAAAAAATCATCACCACAAGATAATTCATTGATAAAGAACAAAAATATTGTTAAAATCAACCTAGGAAAAACACATGGCTAAAATAATTAAACAACCACTGACAATTGCCCAATGGATTTGGGGAATCTTATCGTTTGCTACAATCCTTGGGGGTTTAACCTTAGGTACGTTAGGATTTTTAAGAGATATGCTTGGTTTACCGTATGAGCAAAATTGGATTCGGATTGCGGAAAATGCAATGAACGAATTCCTTGTCACGAATTTACCTTGGCAAACATGGGGCACCATCCTCTTGGCATTTGGGGTGATTGTCTTTGCCTTATTAATGAATCGCCTCGCCACAGAAGAAGAACGATTACTAGAAAAATCTAATCGCCGAGCCCAACGACTCCAAGATGCAAAAATTGCTGAATAAGCAATTTTTTAATCTATGAAAACACGATACATCCATGGTATTTTTTATACACTCAATCCATTACAACCTAAAGTCAGTGAACTCTGGGTCGAAGACGGAAAGATTTCATGTTTAGGTTCCCATTCCGCTTGGCAAGCTGATCAAACCATCGATGCCCAAGGTTGGACATGTTTTCCAGGATTTGTTGATTCTCATCTTCATCTGATTGGCTACGGAGAACATCTCTCGTTACTTCAACTTCATAAAAATCCAAATACTCAACACGTGTTAGCTCAAGTCAAGGCCCGCTTTCAAGGTCGACCTTTGTATGCACAAGGTCATGTTGAACAAGCGCTTACCAAACTTGATTTAGATACTATTTCATCGTCAATACCAATCTTACTGAGGCATGCAGATTTTCATGGAGCCACCGTCAACTCAGCGATTCTTCAGCAGATTGGATTAGACAATCATCCTACTGGCGTTCTCCACGAAGCAGATGCCTTAAAAGCTGTGCAAGCACTCCCTAAATATCATCAAGATGATCTAGTCAAGATGATCACCATTGCCATTAAAAAATTACATGAATTTGGCATCACAGGTGGTCACACCGATGATTTATATTACTTCAATGGTTTTCATGAAGTTGTTTCTGCTTATCAAAAGGTGTTAACAACTTTGCCATTTCGAACCCACCTTCTGATTCATCACTTGGAATTAGATACCTATGAAACATTAATGAAAAAGAATCCATACAACCATCCCTTTCTTGAATTTGGTGCGATAGGAGAAATATTCTATGATGGAACCTTATCAAGCCAGACAGCGTTGATGCATCACCCTTACCAAGGTGGTCAAGGGGTTGGAGTACGTCAGTTTTCTAAACAACAATGGCTCACCATCGTCAAACGTATTCGCCGATTAGGATTACCAATCGCCGTTCACGCGATTGGTGATTTGGCGCTTGAGGAAGTGGTTGATACCTTGATTGCCAATCCTGTGAAGGCAGGTCTACATGACCGGATTATCCATGCATCTTTTGCAAAGAAATCTACCCTTGAAAAATTAAAAAACATACCAGTGATGCTTGATATTCAGCCTCAATTTGTCACCAGTGATTTACCTTGGGCTACTCAGATCATGTCTGGTCAAACAGAACTCATCTACCCTTTTAAAACCTATTTAAAGCAAGGGTTAATCTTATGTGGCGGCAGTGATGCCCCGGTTGAAGTTCCAGATCCATTGAAAGGAATTCATTCAGCCTACCTTCGGCAATCCACCTCTTTATCATCTGCGTTCCAACCAGAAGAACGCTTATCGATGCTAGAAGCAGTTCAGCTTTATACCACTGGCGCAAATGCTCCCTCATATCTACCTCAACGCCAAGGTAAACTTGCTGTTGGATCGGTTGCTGACTTGACGTTTATCAATGAAGACTTTATGGCGAATCCAAAAAGACTAGCAACGGCAAACGTGATGATGACCGTGGTCAATAATCAAATTGTTTTTCGTAAGAATTAAACGATCAAAAGCGATAGTGCCATCACCATCATCCCGGCAATAAGGCCAAACATGGATAAGTGATGATGCCCATATTTTTCCGCAGTTGGTAGCAATTCATCTAGGGAAATATAAACCATGATTCCTGCAACAAAAGGAAAGATAATTCCGAAGATTGCGGTTGGTAAAAATGTGGAAAAGATAATAAAACCAATCAACGCGCCTACTGGTTCTGCAAGTCCAGATAGCAAAGCAAAATTAAATGCCTTCTTACGATTTTTTGTCGCCTGAAAAATTGGAAGCGCCACCGCGATACCTTCAGGAATATTGTGAAGGGCAATCGCGACTGTAATTCCTAAACCGAGTCGAAAATCTTCCAAGGATGCGTAGAAAGTTGCAATGCCTTCAGGAAAATTATGTAGAGCGATGGCAAAGGCAGAAAATAATCCCATTCTCAATAATTCGGAGTGGTGATGAGGGTCTTTGATTTCATGAGGATTTTGAGCTTTTGGAATTAATTGATCAATGATTAAAATAAACAGAATGCCGGCAAAGAAACCACCCATAGCAATCCAATCACTTGCGACAGCAGAGAAATTTTCATTCAATGCGATGAGGCCTTTGGGGATAATTTCAATAAAGGAAACGTAAAGCATCACCCCTGCAGAAAAGCCAAGACTTGCGGCAAAGAATTTAGCACTTTTAGCTAATTTTGAAAACGCAACCAACCCACCTAAACCAGTCGCTAGTCCTGCAAATATCGTTAACAAGAATGCAAAGATTATGTTCATTATTTTCTTTCATGGCGGAGAAAGAGGGATTTGAACCCTCGCGCCCGGTTAAGGACCTACAAGCTTTCCAAGCCTGCCCCTTCAGCCTCTTGGGTATTTCTCCGTAAATTTGATTATAACAAAACTAACCTAAAGGAGTCATCAATAAGTGTTAAAATGGTCAAGATGAAACAAATCACAATCACCGCCCAAAACGCAAATCAACGAGCAGATAAATTTATAAGAAAATGGTTAAAGGAAGCTCCACTTAGTTTTATCTATCGGGTTTTTCGCAAGAAAGACGTCAAGGTCAATGGTAAACGGATCACCATTCAATATATTCTCCAACCTGGAGATATCATGGAAGTTTATGTCACGGACAAACAGTTACTTGATTTTACTGTCCATCGTCGCTATCAAAAAAAACCACTGAACCTTCCGATTTTATATGAAGATGACCATTGTATGCTCATTCACAAACCCAAAGGCTTATTGGTTCAAGGTGAAGATGACACACGGCAACATACATTAACAGAGATGGTCATTGAACATTTGTATTTCCATGATTTGTTTAATCCAGATGCTCCAGGGTTTACCCCTGCCCCAGGACACCGATTGGATCGGAATACCAGTGGATTGGTTCTTTATGGCAAAACCATCGAAGGGTTACAATCCCTACATCGGTTATTCAAGGAACGAGAAGATTTAAACAAACAATATTTAGCCCTTGTGGTTGGAAAACTGACAGGTAAAGGAAAAATTGATTTACCTTTAATTAAGGATGAAACCAATAAAATGGTCTACGTTGCTCATCCTCCAATTAAAGGCTTATCGGCAATTACAGAATATGAAGTCATCGCTCATTATGGAGATTTTACCCTTGTTAAAATTCAGTTGATTACAGGAAGAACTCATCAAATTCGCGTGCATATGCAAGCGATCAATCATCCAGTGGCGGGCGATCGTAAATATGGAGATTTTCATGCCAATCGATGGCTAAAAGATCAATTTCGATATGAACACCAATTCCTCCATGCTAGTGAACTTTCCTTTAGTCAACTTGAAGGGGCTCTTTCAGGGTTATCAGGGAAAACATTTACTCTAAAATTAGATGCACAAGAAGAAGAATTATTGATAAAATTAAAAGCGTGAAATCAAACCCCAACGCCCGATATCAAACTTGGTTAAACCATCCATCGATGACAAAAGAGGATCGTTTGGTTCTTGAACGTTATTCTCCTTCCGAAATTGATGATGCATTTTTCAAGGACATTGAATTTGGTACTGCAGGAATGCGGGGCATTATGGGTCCAGGATCAAATCGAATTAACCCCTATACCATTACAAAAGCAACCATTGCGTATGGTTTGATGTTAAAAGACCACTATCCTCATCAACTTGAACGTGGGGTCATGATTGCCCACGACAATCGCCATGGTGCTATTCCTTTTACTGAATTGGTGTCTAACATTCTTAATTCAATGGGCATTGATACTTTTACCTTTAAAGAATTGATTCCTACACCCCTTCTTTCTTACGCTGTTCGACATCTTCATGCATTAGGTGGCATCATGCTGACCGCTTCGCACAATCCTAAACAATACAACGGTGTCAAAGTTTACGATGATGAAGGTTGTCAATTGGTCCCTCAAAAGATTCAACCGATGTTAAATCATTTATCAACCTTACCCGATGCTTTATCCATCACTGTTCCAGAATCTACCATCAAAGGAAAGCATCGAATTGTTCATGATGATGTTGAACAAACGTATCTTGAAAAAGTAAAAAGTCTTCAAAGACTTCCATCTTTAGCGAAGAAAGATTTCCGAATTGTTTTTTCTCCACAGCATGGGGCTAGTTATCGTATCCTCCCGCAACTCTTTCATGAATTAGGTTACCAACTTTCTGTTGTGAAAAGCCAATCATTGCCTGATCCAAATTTTTCCGGAACCTTATCACCCAATCCGGAAGAAAAACTTGCTTATCAAGAAGCAATAAAACTAGCTGAAAGTCAAAAAGCGCATTTGATTATGGTGGCAGATCCAGATGCTGATCGGGTTGGACTAGCCTATCTTAACAGTCGGGGGAGTTATGTGTTGCTCAATGGCAATGAATCCGCAGCATTATTGATTCATTATTTATTGTCACAAAGAAAACTCAAACATGATTTACCGATTCAGGGTGTAGTTTATGACACGATTGTGAGTTCTCCTTTAGCGAGAAAAATCGCTCAATCATTTGGTTTAAGAACCGAAACCTTTTTAACTGGTTTCAAATTTATCGGTGATAGAATCGCTTTTTATGAAACGCATGCCGGGCCTCAGTTTATCTTTGGATATGAAGAATCCTATGGGTGCCTGATTGGAGATTTTGTTCGCGATAAAGATGCCATTCAAGCCTTGTTACTCTATGCGGAAATGTCATTATTTTATTTTCATCAAGGAAAAGACTTAGGCCAAGCGTTGAGTGCTATTTTCAATGAGTTTGGCTACCATCTCGATCGGCAGTTTTCTCTTGAACTTTCAGGTAAACAAGGCGCTGATTTTCTTGATCAGTTGATGAAACAACTTCGATTAACCCCTTTTAAACCACTTTCAGGTCACAAAGTTTTGCTCGTTGAAGATTTTCAAACCCAAACAAAAAAAGATCTTGAGGGTCATCAATCCAATATTGCTTTGCCCATGTCCAATGTGATTAAATTTAGTTTTGAAGATGGCTCGACGATTGTGGTTAGACCAAGTGGGACAGAACCAAAATGTAAATTCTACTTCTCAATCACGGATCAATCGATGCAAGCATGTGAAGAAAAACTTGCAGCCTATATTGACGCGTTTTCTAAGATTTATTTATCTGAAGATAAACGCTTGAAGTAGCGTTGGAGTTCATCAACAATGCCATCATGATGATGGTCTTTCTTTGTGATGTATGTTCCATACTTTTTAATTGGAGATTCGGCATTCTTCATCACAAACCCATGGGTTGCTAACTTAAGCATTTCTTTATCGTTCTCAGCGTCGCCAAAGCTAATGAAATATTTTCGAGAAATATTATACAATTTTAGAATTTCTAGAAGTGCAGACCCTTTAGAAATATGCCCAAAGTAAATTTCACAGAAAAGCGATGTGCCCCAGAAGCGAACCTTTAATCCTTTGTGCTTTTTAACAGCTTTGAATACGCGTTCATCTTCATATTGATTTCTTTTTTTAACTTTGATAATCATGGTCATTGGATCTTCGTGAAGTGTTTCAATAAGAGGGCCATAGATAATATTCATGTTGTCGTGCCAAAAAAAGGAAGCTAAGTTTTTTTCTTCTTTCAGTAACCATATATCCTTATTGGTTTCGCACATGACATTATCAATGGCTGCTAAACCAATATCTTGATAAATCGCTTTCACAATATCTTGAGGAAATGAAAAAGACTTGGTATTAAAGCTTGGATCAGTTGGGTTAGTGACATAGGCACCGTTATAGCAAACCATCGGTGTTTTTAATCCAAGTTGTTGGTAATACTTGATAAACGATCGATATGGGCGGCCTGTGGCAAGCACGATTGTATGGGAGGATTGAATGGACTTTAAATATTTAAGGGTGGTGGGTGAGATTTTCTTTTGTTTATTCAATAAAGTTCCATCTAAATCCAAGGCAATTAAATGGCGAGGGGCTACCATAAGCCAATCACCTTTTTAACTCTTTGTAAGGTAGCATTAGCAACCAATTGAGCACGCTTTGACCCTTCGAGAAGAACGCGTTCAACCATGCCACTTTGCATCATGGTTTGATATCGTTGTTGTAACTTACCAAGATGATCAACGACCACATCAGCGACTTTGGTTTTAAAGCCACCATAGGTTAATGTCTTTACACTTTCAACCGTGTTAGCAATCGACTGATCGGTTAAACTCGCAAGGATGGTGAGTAAATTACTAATGCCAGGTTTGTTAACCTCATCAAATCGAATGGTTGTTTCTGAATCTGTGACGGCGCTCATAATTTTTTTTCGAATGGACACTAAGTCTTCTTTGAGCTCAATATTTCCTTTAGGTTCAGATTTAGACATTTTTTTGCTTGGATCTGCAAGGGACATGATTCGAGTACCCAAAGAACCTAACTGCGCTTTAGGCATGACCAA
>CAMCVC010000004.1:0-40795 GCA_945879785.1 Staphylococcus epidermidis
TCATCACGGTCATCAAAGGCTTCCACCACATAACTACCTTTTCCTAACAAGATCCCTTGGCGGAACACAAACACGGCAAGCGACAAATAACCTTCTCGTTCAGAAAAAGCAAAAATATCGCGATCCATTTTATCTTCCATCTCAACATACTGTTGATCAGTGATATGTTGAATGTCTTCGATGATGACTTTATATTCTTGGGCTAATTCAAAATTAAGTGATTCCGATGCTGCTAACATTTTTTGTTGATATTGGTCAACTTGGGTTTTCACATTTCCTTTTAAGAATTCACTGATTTGATGAGCTAAATCATCGTAAACATCTTGAGGTATTTCATTAATACAAGGTGCTAAGCATTGGCCAATATGATGGTATAAACATGCGACCTTAGGAAGGATATTGCATTTTCTTAAAGGAAAGATTTTATTCAATAAGGTAATGATTCGATAAGCGGATCGAGAGTTTGGAAATGGTCCAAAATAGTGATATTTCTTATCGGTGTTTTGCCGCATGATCTTTAAAAATGGATCACTGCCTTTTCGTAAGGCAATGTAAGGGTAATGAGACCCTTCTTTTAACATGATGTTGTAACGAGGGTAGTGTTCATGAATTAAATTCATTTCTAAAATCAGCGCTTCTTTTTCTGATTGGGTGATGATGGTTTCAAAGTCGACGATGTGCATGACCATTGCTTGGACTTTCCCGATTTGGGGACGAGTAAAATATTGACTGACGCGTTTGGCTAAATCCTTAGCCTTGCCAACATAAATAATTTTTTGTTCCTCATTTTTCATGAGGTACACCCCTGGTTTATCAGGTAAGTTTTTGATTTTTGCGTCTAACGTTAAGGTCATTTTAAATGAACGATGGTGACGCCGTAGCCAGCTTGTTCACCCTCTCCTTGCTGAATCGTCTTCACTGTTTTTAAAGGTTTAAAATAATCAAACACCATCTTTCTTAAAGTTCCTGATCCAAAGCCATGAATGATTTTTAACGTTTTTATACTTGATAACAACGCTTGATCATAATACTTTTCCACGGCGAGTTTAGCCTCTTCAAATCGCAAGCCGATGATGGTTAAACTCGTTGGCGCTTTTTGGGACTGAACCAATCGAAGCGGTTTGCTTGGTCCGTGATTGACAGGGGCGGGGATGATACTGACTTGGTTGGTTTTAACTTTGATGGTAAACCCATCGGCAGTCACCATCGTTAATTGA
The DNA here is from genome assembly GCA_945879785.1 of Staphylococcus epidermidis. Classification (GTDB taxonomy): domain Bacteria; phylum Bacillota_I; class Bacilli_A; order RFN20; family CAG-826; genus UBA970. Next base: position 1,218 of record CAMCVC010000004.1, read on the forward strand.
TTTTTCTGAATCGCACTAATTCGACCTTTCATGCCCGTTGAATTTTCAACCACATAATCATCCACTCGAAGAACTTCTTGTTTATCATCATCAGACATTGTCGGTTGATCCAAGGCTTGAACTAAGCCTTGTTTCAAGGCAATCGCTTCGTGAAGTTTTAAATTAGGGTTGGCCAACGCTTTGATCGTGGATTCAACTTTTTCAAGCGTTTCTTCAAGCAATAGTTGTTGTTTTTCTTCAGTCTCTACATTGAATTGAGAGAGACGTTTTTCTAAGATGGACGCTTGTTGTTGGAGGGCTTGTTGTTGTTGAAGGATGGTTTGTTTTTCTATATTGAGTTGCGATTTAGTTTTTTCTACTTCTTGTAATGCATCTTGTAGTTTGAGAAACGATTGTTGGTCTTGGCTTGATTGTTGGTCTTGTAAGTATTTTTCTGCGTGGGCAACCACTTGCGGGGCAAGTCCATATCGTTTTGCCATGATCAGGCCATAACTTTTTCCTGGAACGCCTAAGATGAACCGATAGGTTGGTGCTAGTTTTTCTTCGTCAAATTGTAAAGAGGCATTCATCATTCTTGGTTCTTGTAAGGCAAGGGTTTTCAAACCTGGAAAGTGACTTGAGACGATGACAAAGGCTCGTTTTGCTTGGAGATGGATCAGCAACGATCTTGCTAAGGATTCACCTTCTTTAGGATCGGTGCCTGTGCCTAGTTCATCAATCAGGACTAAATCATTAGGTTTCACTTGATCGGTTAATGGAACCAATTGTTGGATATGACCAGCAAATGTGGATAAATTTTCTAAGACACTTTGTTGATCACCAATATCGGCATAGATATGTTTAAAGTAAGAAACCACTGCAGGTTGCTTGGTCGGTAATGGAATCGCCAGTTGGTGTAAATAAACAAACAACCCCACGGTTTTCATCGCCACGGTTTTCCCACCCGCATTCGGACCAGAAATAATAATAATCGATTGCTTTTCATTGAGTAAAAAGTCATTGGCAATGACTTGTTTGGCATCGATCAAAGGATGTCTAGCGCCCATCAATTCAATCTTAGGGGTTGCTGACATCACCCCGATGTAACCTTGATGCTGAATACCAAATTTTGCCTTGGCCTGAATCACATCAAGATACGCCAAGCGAACGTTATTATCACGAAGTGGTTTGCAATCAACACGAATCACCTCAGTGATGATTTTTAGAATGGTAAAAATCGCTTCCTGTTCTTCTCCTTGCAAGAGTTGCTTTTCTAAAGATAAGTCGACTAGACCTTTCGGTTCAATAAACGTCGTTAACCCTGTGCTAGAGACATCATGAATAATCCCAGGGACTGATCCTTTACTTGATGAGGCAACGGGAAGTACATACCGGCCATTTTTAATCGTATAAAGCGGCTCGGTCAAATGCGCTTCATATCGATGGACAAAACTTTGAATGAGCGAAAGCATTTGGGCATCGATGCCTTGTAACCTTTTTCGTATTCTCAACAAATCTGGAGACGCATCATCGCGAATCGTGCCTTGAGGGGTAAGGATTTTATCGATCGCTTGTTTTAAACTTTTTAATAAGACAAATGCTTTCCACTGATTGGCCAATGAAGGAAAATCTGGTTTGATACTAGCGGTCAACTGAAGCACTTTGTCTACGGTTAAAAGATCGAGGTAAATCGCCGACAAGCCTTCGAGTTGAATGACGCTTCCTTTTTCGATGAGGGATAAGATAGGTTCTAAATCATGACTTTGACCAATCGGTAAAGGCGAAAACCTCACCATTAAACGCATCATCTCATCGACTTCAATTAATTTTGTGGATAAAAGATGTTCGGGAATAAAGGTTTCATCCATGATCCATGATTGCCCAAGAACAGTCTTGGCGTCGGATTGGATGCGAGTAAGAATTAATGGGATTTCGAGGATGTTGACTAACGATTTCATCTTAGGATAACTATATCATTGATTAACGAATGACTCGTTGATAAATGATATAATAGTGTTAGTGAAAAAAATTACACCCAGCACCAAAACGCTTTTGGTACCTGAGTCACTTCTTGGTAAGATTAAAGATTTTTATATTGATCATAAAGAAAAATCACCCCATCCTTCAATCGTATTTTTTGCAAAATTAGAACACTTTACCATCTCTGTTTACGAAGCAAAAGCTGAAAAATGCAAAGTGCTTTATCAAGGTTTTGAATTTGATGAAGATGCTGCTTTATGGTTAAAAAACAATCAACCCATCAAACCAGTTGCCACCCATTACGGTAGTGATGAAGTTGGCACCGGTGACTTCTTTGGACCTGTCGTGGTCACGGCGAGCTTAGTCTTTGATAAAGACGTTGAATTTCTCACTGGACTTGGCATCACGGATTCTAAACTCATTGCCGATCCAACCATTTTAAAAATGGCGGATCAAATGACTGGTCGAATTGCCCATGTCACCACCATCGTCAATCCATTAAAGTACCAAGCGATGGTTGCCAAAGGGTATAACCTAAACGAAATCAAAGCAAAACTTCATCATCATGCGTTACTAACGTTAAAAGAAAAAGTGAATGTCGATGCGCCGATGATCATTGACCAATTTGCCAGTGAAGAAAAATTTCATAGTTATTTAAAAGGACAAAAACCGATTCCAAATTTGGTGTTAAAAGAAAAAGCAGAAACTCAATTTTTAGCAGTGGCCGCCAGTAGCATCCTTGCTCGTGCTAAATTCATTCGCGCGATGAATGACATGGGGCGTTTATTCACGGTCAAACTTCCATTTGGTGCTTCCGATAAAGTCGAACAATTCGCCTATGAATTTGCCCAACATCACGGATTAGAAACGTTAAAATCGATTTGTAAAACAAACTTTAAAACCTTAAAGAAAATTACCGATCGCTTAGGTTCTTAATTTCTTTAAAATCGCCTCAAAATATGCTGGTAACGGTGAATGAAACGTCATCTTTTTGTTTGTTCCTGGATGGGTTAAGGTTAATTGAAAGGCATGCAACATTTGCCCTAGGGGATGAAGCGGATGTTTCTGCGGCATGTAAACCGGATCACTTTCAAGTGGGTGATGAATAAAATTCATATGGACACGAATTTGATGGGTTCTCCCAGTAGACAAATGACATTGAATCAAGGTATGTTGGGCAAATCGTTCAACCACATTAAAGGTGGTTTCCGCAGGCTTGCCAGTTTCAACCACATCCATGGCAATCCGGTCATCGGGGTCTCTGCCAATCGGGGCAATAATTTTTCCTTTGTTTTCTTTGATCACGCCGCGGACCAACGCAAAATAATCCCGTTTCATCGAATGGTCTTTTAATTGATCGGCTAAGATACGGTGCGCTTGATCGTGTTTGGCGACGACCAATAACCCTGATGTGTCTTTATCCAAACGATGAACAATCCCTGGACGTTTTTCGCCATTGATGCCACTAAGATCTTTGAGGTGAAATAACAATGCATTCACGAGGGTTCCATCGGGATGACCGGGCGCAGGATGAACCACCATGCCTTGTGGTTTATCAATGATGGCAAGATCGCTATCTTGGAAGATAACCGTCAGCGGTAAAGCTTCGGCAACAATCGGAACATCCATCAAAGGAATCGGAAGAAAAGAAATCACTTCTTGAGGATTCACCCGATGACTCGGTTTCACTTGTTTTTGATTGACCAAAACAATCCCCTGATCAATGAGTTGTTGCCATCTTGCTCGGGAATGCGTTGCATCGAGTTTGACTAGCAATTGATCTAGGCGAAGACCTTTGTCACTGACTTCGATGGTGATGGATTGCTTCATGATGCTCTTTTCTCAAATAGACTTGTTACGAAAAGGATGATGACCCCAATCGTTAACGCACTATCTGCTACATTAAATGTTGGAAAAATATAACTGCCAAACCGGAAGGATAAAAAGTCTATCACGCCCTCAGGAAACAAGGCACGATCGATAAAATTTCCCCAAGTTCCTGATAGAAATAAGGAAATGCCTAGGTGATGATAAACAGAAAATGTTTTGTAGTTTTTTAAATAGTAATAACCCAAACCAATGCCAACGCTGAAGGAAATAATGGCCAATAACCATTGATTACCCTCCAGGATCGACCAAGCAGCACCTGTATTTCTTGAGTATGACAAATAAAAAAAATCAGGAATGATTTCTACATTGACATTGGTGATGGCTGCCCATTGTTTGGTGATGATATCAAGAACAAACACCCATAGAAATACTTGACCATAGATTGACTTGTAGAAGGTTGTGATGGTTTGCTTCATCCTTTTAAAACCCCAAGGCAACGGTCACATAGGTGATGTTCTTCAAAGGTATGTAATTGGGGAAAATAATTCCAGCATCGTGGACATTTTTGACCATGGGATGGTTTAGCATCTGCAGCTAACGTAGCCCCTTCTTTCAACGATGCTTCTGAGACGATGAATAATCGATTTCGTTCTCGACTTGGAAGTGAAGTTAATACGTGGGTTAGATTCATGGGTGCGGTTAACATCAAGGTTGCTTCTTGCGAAGAACCGATTTGATTGCTTGCTCGAAGCGTTTCTAAAGCCCGATTAGCGATTTCTTTAAGATTCATCAATTGCTGATACATTGCTAGGGAGGTTTCTTCATCTTGTTTAACCAATGGATAATCTAGTAATTGAGATGACATCACCGCACGTTGTGGGAACTGCTGATACACTTCTTCCATGGTAAACGGCATCATCGGTGTCCATAATCGTAATAGCGTCATCGCCACCTCATACAAGACATGCTGAACTTGAATTCGTCGGGTTGATGTTTTTGCTTCACAATACAAAATATCTTTGGTGATATCCAAATAAAAGGATGATAGATCTTGGGTCATGAAAGACAATAGCGTCCCCGTTGCTTCAGAAAAATTATAAGCATCCATCGCGTCTTTAACTTGACGTGTGACTTGATGTAAGCGGGCCAAAATAAGTTCATCAATCCAGGCGAGTGACTTGATTGGATATTGTTTGGGATCAAACATCGACTCACCATCAGCAAGATTACCAAGGATAAATTTAAAGGTGTTACGTATCTTTCGATACGCTTCGGCATTGCCTTTAAAAATATCTTCACTTGCCCTTGCATCCGAGGTGTAATCAATGCTAGTTGCCCATAACCGCATGATATCGGCACCATACATTTGCATCATTTTTAACGGATCAATCCCATTGCCTTTGGACTTTGACATTTTTTCACCCTTGCCATCGACAACAAATCCGTGGGAAACAATGTGTTGATAAGGAGCGACCCCTTCGGTGGCAACGGAAATAATTAAGGATGAATTAAACCAACCTCGGTATTGATCTGAACCTTCTAAATACACATCACTTGGAAATTTTAAACCCCGTTGTTTTAACACAGAAATCGCGCTTGACCCTGAATCAAACCAAACATCCATGATGTCGGTTTCTTTGCGAAATTCACCTTGGGGTGAGGATGAATGCTTATACCCAGGTGGTAATAATTCCTTTGCCGTTGCCGTAAACCAATACGAACTTCCATGCTTGGCAATCAATTGTTGAATATGATCAAAGACTTTTTTCTCAATGATCGGGGTGCCATCTTCTTGATAAATAATCGGGATAGGAACTCCCCACACGCGTTGCCGAGAAATACACCAATCCCCGCGATCTTTAATCATGTTATGAATACGAACTTGACCCCATGAAGGTGTCCATTTGACGCGTTGAATTTCACTTAATAGTTTTGCACGAATTGGATCAATCGAGGCAAACCATTGCGGGGTGGCTCGATAAATCAGTGGTTTACCAGTACGCCAATCATGAGGATAAGGATGGACGTAGGCTTGTTGGGCCAATAAACTTCCATCTGCTTTCAGCATCTCAATGACTTTTTTATTCGCTTCAGCATAAAACAAACCTTGTAACGATTCGCCTGCTTCTTGGGTCATGTAACCACGGCTATCGACCGGACATAAAGGAGGTAAGTGATATTTCATGCCAACCATAAAATCTTCTTCCCCATGACCTGGGGCAGTATGCACGAAGCCAGTTCCCGTATCGATGGTGACATGGTCACCTAAAATCACGGGTGACTTCCTTGGATAAAATGGGTGCTTGGTTTCTACCCCTTCTAAATCTTTTCCTTTGAAGGTCTTTTGCAACTGACATGTGGTTAATCCCAATTGCTTGGTCACCTCAGCTTCTAAGGCTTTGGCAAAGACAAGCAAACCGAGATTGGTTTGATAAAGACCATATTCAAATTGACCATGCGCAGCAATCGCTAAGTTGGCGGGTATCGTCCATGGGGTTGTGGTCCAAATGACAATGCGTGCTTCTTTGGGTAAAAGATTCTTGCCATCGACGACGGTAAAACCAACGTGAATCGCTTGATCCGTGACGTCTTCATAAACAATTTCTGCTTCCGCTAGCGCGGATTCACTGCTTGGAGACCAATGAACAGGCTTTAATCCTTTATAAATAAGGCCTTTCAGGGCCATCGTGGCAAACACACCAATTTGTGCCGCTTCATAGGAAGGTTGAAGAGTTAAGTATGGGTGATCATAATCCCCAACCATCCCGAGTCGCCGAATTTGATTTTTTTGTTTTTCAACTTGTTCTTTGGCAAAGGTTTCACATAATTGACGAAAATCAGAAACCGACATGGTTTTACGATTCACGCCATTTTTGGTGATGTAATTTTCAATCGGTAATCCATGCGTATCCCAACCAAACACAAACGGCGTATCGTTGCCTAACATGTGTTGATAACGAACAACCACATCTTTTAATATTCGATTCAGCATATGACCTACGTGAATATCCCCATTCGCGTAAGGTGGGCCATCATGAAGTTGAAACTCAGGTTTGCCTTTATTTTTTTCCCGCATCTTGTCATATAACTTGATGGTTTGCCAATAGGTAATAAACGTCGGTTCTTTCACCGGCAAATTTGCTTTCATTTCAAATGATGTTTTTGGCATCAATAATGTCGATTTTAATTCCATGGCACTAGCCTCCTAAAAAAGAAAACGTCCTTGGTTTCAAGGACGTGAGTTCACGCGGTACCACCTTGTTTCGTTGCCTTGCAACGCACTTCATGGACTCGATAACGGGAGTACCCGGTGTTCCTACGATGATTTCGGTTCACGCTCAGAAGGGATATTGATGGTTTGTCTTCGTTTGCACCAACCACGAAGTCTCTAGGTTTGTCATCAACGTGTCTTCTTCAATGGATTACTAAGATTATACCTTAAATATAGGGGTTAAAGAAGTTATGATAGTTTCTTTCCTGATAAGAATTCTGGAAGAAGATCATCGTCTTCATTGACTTTTTCTAAAGCAGGAAGGGGATGCTCTTGAGGTTTTAATAAGTTAGCATCGGGTTCGTTTTTTGGTTGTGCTTTCATCCCGCCTGATAGAGGTCCAGGGACGGTGGTGTAATCATATTCTTCAGGGAATTGGGCAGCAATGACAGAGACTAAAATTTGATCAGTGAGTTGGTCATTGATATTGATGCCAAACTTAATGTCTAGATTGGTGCTGGCAATTTCGCGAATGCGATCCACGGTTTCTTGGGCTTCGTAAAGGGAGACAAGTGGACCACACGTCACGGCCACAATCGCTTTGGCAGCGCCTGCCAAACTTGATTCTAACAAAGGAGAACTGACGGCACTTTGCGCCGCTTCAAAGGCTTTGTTGGGTCCTTGACCTAAACCAAAACCAATCAGAGCGAGTCCGGAATTTCTTAACACATTCCGCACATCGGCAAAATCTAAATTGATCATGGCTGGCATCAAGATGAGGTCGGTGACGGTTTTCACGGATCGGGCAAGCACATCATCGGCCATTTTGAAGGCTTGACCAATCGGTTGATTGCCTGCGCTCATCAATAATTTATCATTGGAAACGATAATGATCGCGTCGACGGATTCTTTTAATTCGTTAAGACCTTTCACGGAATTGGCAATTCTTCCTTTGCCTTCAAAGGTGAATGGACGAGTGACAATCGCAATCGTTAAGGCTTTGGCTTCACGGGCAATACGAGCAATCACAGGGGCTGCACCAGTGCCGGTGCCTCCACCCATCCCTGCAGCAATAAAGACCATGTTGGCACCTTTGACAATCTCGGCAATTTCTTCTTTGGATTCTTCTGCGGCAAGTTTTCCGATATCTGGGGAACCACCTGCACCTAATCCATTGGTGGTTTTTTGTCCAAGAATGAGTCGGTTTTTGGCTTGGGAGGTTTGTAAGACTTGCCTATCCGTATTGGCAACAAAAAATTCAACATGGGTCATGTTTTCTGCAATCATGCGATTGACCGCATTGTTACCTGCACCGCCAACCCCAATGACAATAATTTTAGCTGCTGGTTCTGACGTATCAACGACAAATTTTTCTCTTCCCATATTTATTTCCTTCTCTCTTTGTTATTCTTCGTCATAATTGACAAATCGCCTTTTAGCCGATGGAGGCTGGCGTTCTAACCGAGCGTAAATGCGAACATCATCTTCGACCAAGGTATATCGATAGCTATAACGCAAGCCACCGAGTAAGGATAAAGTTTGTGTATGCCGCGCGCCAACGGTTCGAATGTAAGGTTTTTCCACACCTTGACCTCGACCTAATGGTTTTAATAACGTCGTGATCCCGGGTAGGGCTGCTCCTCCACCCACGAGTACAAACTTCATGTCAGTGAGATCCATGGTTTCTTTATCGACGCGATACTCTTGAAGCACCATCATGATTTCATCGATCAAGTGATCATAAAATTCTTTGATGACTTGGTTAAAATTGGACTGGCGAATGACGATGCCTTGTTGTTGATAAATCATCCCGTCAAAGATTTGCTCACGGGTTTCAAATCCATATTTTTCTTTTAATTGTCTGGCATCGACCAAACTGATGCCAAAACGATTGGCAATGATGGCTGTCAATTGTTCTGAGCCAGTTTCTAAGACTTCTGAACGAATGAGTTTGTGTTGAGAAATTAAGTTTAAATACGTTTGATTGGCACCATGATCAATCAAGACATAGGTAGACACGAAGTCTTTGTATTGGGTTTCAATAATGTCGGCAATCCCTTGGGCGTCGAGAATATACCGTTTGACTTTAATGCCTACGCCTTCAAACATTTTGACAACATCTTGGAAAAAAGCTGCTTGGATATATTGAACATACGCTTGTAAGACAATGTTAGAGGTTTGTTCACCAATCGGAGGATTCAGGGAGAATTTGTCACCGTCAATTTGATAGTTCATCGGTACAATCGAAGCTTGGGCGACATTGGTGCCAACAAATTCCTTTTGAAACATCGAATGTAAATTATGAATATCCATCGGATGAATAATGCCATTGGGATCAACCGTGTTGGTTCGTTTCTCACCGTGAAACACTTCCAAATGGATAGGAGGTAATACCACTTGTAAAGACTCACATTTTTTGCCAAGATGAATTTCCATATCGCGAATCATTTTCTTAATGAGTTGGGTGGTTTTTAAAGGATCAACCAATTTATCTTGAGAGAGAATTCGTTGATATTCCGTTTGCATGGTATGCAAAATCACTGGTCGACTGGATAGTTCATAACCAGCGAGTAGTTTGATGGTACCCGAACCAATTTCTAAAATAAAGACAGGAATATCGTGGGTCATAGCTTCCTATCGAATAATGTCAAACAAAGGCGTTGAAACATACAAAGCCAAAATGGCTGAGGTAATGAATAACACACCTAACAAGAAGTTTCTTCGATTTTGGCGAATGACTTTTCTTTGTTGTAGCTCATTGGTAAAAACCTTTTCTAAGGTCTTTGTATTTTGTAATGAAATGGTATCCATAATCTTCTCCTTTTAATTTTCTAAAACCATGATGGTTCTAACCTTCAAATCTCCACCTGATTCAATCGATGGGATGACTGGTTCTGTTTCGGTCTCGCTACTAACAACTATCGATGTTTCTACTTCAGATGAAGAAGAAACGTCACTTGAGGATGCAGGGATTGAACTCATATTGGACGACGAGGAAGTTGCTTGGGCAAGGGTGAGCGGGACTACAACCACGATGGTGGCAACCATCAAGGACAAGGAAAAATATCCTAATCGTCGAAGACGATAATAGGAGGGTTTTCGATGCGTTTTGTAGAGTTTACTCTTCATCCTTTTTCCTTTCAATGATTCTTAGCACAGCACTTTCTGAACGATGGTTAGCCTTCACTTCAGCTTCACTTGGTAAGACGGGGTAAGGTTTAATTTTTTTATATAGTAAGGGTGCGTTAGGCAAAAACGCATGAAGGCCATGGCGACTTCCTTCACTGACCGTGAGGGATTGAAACATTTGCTTCACGATGCGATCTTCACCTGAATGGAAACTTATGACCGCCAAACGACCTTCAGGTTTTAAGGCAGCCACCGAGGCACTTAACGTTTCTTTAAGAACATTCATTTCATCGTTAACGGCAATTCTTAACGCTTGAAATACTTGTTTTGCAGGATGACCTTTTTTCGATAACGCTTTTTTAGGTTTGATACGTTTGATTAAATCAACCAAGGCAAACGTGGTTTTGATTGGATGGGTTGTTCTGGTGTTGACAATCGCTTTGGCGATCGGGTATGCAAAGGTTTCATCGGCGTAATCACGAAACATGTTGCTTAAGGTTTTAATGTCTGACGTTTCAAGGATGGAGGCTGCAGTGACGGATCGTCGTTGATCCATTCGCATATCCAGTGGACCATCAAAGCGGTAACTAAATCCTCTTTCAGGAACATCAAACTGAGGACTTGAAACCCCTAAATCAAGAAGGATGCCATCCACTTTGTCGACGGCATGTTTTTTTAGATGGCGAGGGAATGAGGTAAAGTTATCATGGAAAAGATGGGCACGCGGATGTTGGCCAAGCCAATCTTGTAAAGCTTCAATCGCACTGACATCTTGATCAAAGCCATACAACGTTCCCTTGGTTAATTGCTCATAAATCTTGGTCGCATGTCCTGCTCTACCAATGGTTAAATCTAGATAAACCCCTTCAGGTTTAATGTTTAATCCTTGAATGACTTCCGTGAGTAACACGGGTTGATGTTCGTTCATTTTTTATTTAAATTCGCTGCATGACTTTCAAATTGATTTGCAGCGTCAGATTGATAGGATTCCCAAACTTTCTCACTCCAAATTTCGATGTGGTCATTGATACCAATGATTTTGACGTTTTTTTCAAGTTTAAATTGCTTGAGAGTGTCTAATGGGATTTGAATCCGACCATGGTCGTCAATGGTTAACTCAATCACGGATGCCAATGCCGTCCGTAAATATTGCCGAACATTGACTTGGTTATAGTCGTATTGATTCATTTGTTGGACAAATTGAGCAAAGGTGGCCTGGGTATAGAGGGACAAGCAATGTTCAAATCCACGCATGGCAAATAGGACAGGACCCGATTCCGATCGCATTTTAGAAGGAATCACAAGTCTGCCTTTATCGTCAATTGTGTATTGATAACTACCAAAGAACATTTATCCCACTTCCTCCCACCATGCTTTAATTATAGGGTCAACCATAAAAAAAGCAAACATTTTTTAACATGTTTGCTTAAGAATGAAAAAGAAGGATACGAATTAGCTTCTTAACTGAATCTGACAATCACTCACCAAAGCACTTTTAATCGCTTGGATGGTTTGATTAATTACTTCTTCTTGCAGTGTTTTTTGTTCATCCAAAAGAATGATTCGAATTGCCATCGCCACTTGACCTTTGGGTAATTGATTTCCTTGAAATAAGTCAAAGAGTAAAACGTCATCCACCATTTTCTTTCCTGCTTTTCTGACAGTTTTAACAATCGTGGAAAAAGGTAAACGATCACTGACATAAAACGCCAGGTCTCTTGTCACCGAAGGAAAGCGAGGGATTGCTTTGAGTTTGATTGCACTCGTTTTCAATTCAAGAATCGACTTTAAATCAACTTGGCCTACAAAGACAGGTGATTTTCCTAAGTCAAAGGATTGTTGAATGCTCGGGGTTAATTGACCAATCACACCCATGCGTTGGTTTTGAATCATTAAGCTGGCACTTCGTCCAGGGTGAAGAATGGTAGGGGTCGATGGTTCAACAACCCATTGAAAGCGACTTGATTCAATCCCTAAGATCGTTAACAAACCTTCAAGAATACCTTTCATATCATAGAAAGAATAAGGTAGTTTATTCATGGCAGACCGTTGAGAAGGTTCTCCAAAAAGAACCAAGCCAAGTTGAAATCCGTGACCTTGGCGGTGATTCATTTGAGATATTTCAAATATTTTACCTTCGTTCACTTGCCGAGCTAAATTATATTGAACAACCTCGATCAGCGACCCTAACACATCCGTTCGGACATGTTTACGTTCTTCAGATAATGGATTTTTTAACACCAATGGTTCTTGTTGGCCAAGCAGATTAAATCGATTAACTAAGGTCGATTCAACCAAGGTATAGGTAATGGTTTCATCGATTCCTTGACTGGATAAGTATTGTTTGATGATGCGAATCTTTTCTTGTTTTTCTTGATACCCACCAGCTTGAATCATCGTTGGCATTGGGGTACTTTCAATGGTGTCAAAACCAAGTAAACGAATCACTTCTTCTGCTAAATCTGCCACGCCGGTTACATCTTGCCGGTGACGGGGGATGGATGCATGATACCCATCTGGATGTTTGGTTGAAACAATCCCAAACCGTGTTAATGCAGCAACGATGGTGTCATCCGAAAAATGAGTACTTAGCAATCGATTGATCTCTAGCGGTTGCCAAATGACTTCTTTCACCAATGGCAATAACTTATTGATGGTCACGGTTTGATAAACATCCTTGACTTTGGTGATCGACATGATCAGCGACGTGGCCAAGATTAAGGCCCGTTCAAAATCAGAAAGATTGATTCCTTTTGCAAAACGAACTGAGGCATCCGAAATTAAATTTAACCGATTGGCGGTTTTACGAATGCTTGCAGGATCAAAGGCTGCTGCTTCGATCGCGATGTCTGTTGAATTAGCATCAACGGCACAATGATGGGCACCCATGACGCCCGCTAAACACATGATTTGTTCACCACTGGTGATGACGATATCGCCTCGTTGAAGCGAATAAGATTTTTGATCCAAGGCAACGAAAGCACGTTCAGTTTGATCGGATAAGGTTAAAGACCTTGAAGGTAATTTCTTTAAGTCATACATGTGAAGTGGTTGACCTGTTAACAACATCACATAATTGCCAACATCAACCAATAAAGAAATCGGGCGAACCCCACTGGCGATCAATCGTCGCTTTAACCAAGAAGGTGAAGCGGTCTGAGTGATTCCTTGAAGAACTCGAATTGAAAATTGTGGGGTTTTTGTCGTTTGAATATCAATTTTGAATTCACTTTTTAAAAGAGTTTTAGCATCCGTCAAAGTTTGTTGAATCAGGGGTCTATTTAACAAAGCACCTACTTCAAAAGCAATCCCTTCAAGGGACCAAAGGTCTGGGCGATTGGCGAGGAGTTTTAAGTCGATGATGGTATCGATTAATCCTAATTCTTCAAGAATTAAATCGTTGCCTACTTTCGTCGTTTCTTCTAAGACTTCTATCCCTTCGAGTTGGGTTGGGGTTAAAAACTTTGAATCTAGTCCAAGTTCATTTAATGCACAGACCATCCCTTGAGAGGTAACTCCTTTGATGATGGTTTCTTGAATGGTGATTTTAGGCAAGATGGCTCCAGGTAATGCCACCAATACTTTTTGGCCTTCGCGAATATTTTTAGCCCCGCATACAATCACACGTTGACCGTGTTGACCAGTGTCAACAACAACTTTCGATAAATGATCACTGCCTTCAATCATGGTTCGTTGTTGAACCAATCCTGTGGTGATATGGCTAGCGCTAACTAAAGGTTTTACTTCTTCAACTTCGATACCTGCTCGATTAAGAGCATTGGCAACATCCGCTGCGGTGACACCTTTTAAATCAACTAAAGTAGACAACCATCGATAAGAAAATTTCATATTTGGTTTCTCCTTTATTTCCGTTTAAATTGTTGAATAAAGCGAAGATCATTTTGATAAAATCTTCGAATATCATCAATCCCATATCGAAGCATGGCAACACGTTCAATGCCAATACCGAAAGCAAAACCCGTCATTTTTTTTGCATCATATCCATTCATCGATAGAACTCGAGGATGAACCATGCCTCCACCTAGAATTTCAATCCATCCGGTTTGTTTACATAACGAGCAACCCTTGCCACTGCATTCAAAACAACTGACATCAATTTCAACACTTGGTTCGGTGAATGGGAAAAAACTTGGTCTTAATCGAATCTCTCTTTTTTCACCAAACATTTTTTTGGCGAAGACTTGTAACGTTTGTTTAAGATGACCTAAGTTAATCCCTTCAGCAACTACCAATCCTTCTACTTGTCCAAATTGGTGCGAGTGAGTAGCATCATCTTCATCGCGGCGAAAAACTTTTCCCGGACAAATCACTTGAATTGGTTTTCCTTGACTGGCTTGCATCACCCGTGCTTGAACCGGTGAAGTATGCGTTCTTAATAATGTATTCTCATCAAAATATAATGAGTCTTGCATTTCTCGCGCAGGATGATCTTTGGGGATATTCAAAAGTTCAAAATTGTAATGATCGGTTTCTACTTCTGGTCCTTCGGCAACTTGATAACCCATGGCAATAAAAACATCGGTGATGGCTTGTTCAACTAAATAAAAAGGATTCACGGACCCTTGGGTTGCTTGGACACTAGGTTGACTCACATCAATGACTTCTTCTTTGAACTTAGCGTTGATTGAAGCTTCTTGAAGTAAGGCTTGTTTGGCTTCTAATGCTTGCGTGAGTTGATCACGAGCTTGATTGATTAATTGACCGACTTGTTTTTTGGCGTCTCCATCAAGATCTTTGAGTAATGCAAACACTCCCATTAGTTCAGACTTTTTAGCAAGATAGGTGTTTCTAACCTCTTGCAAAAGATTTAAATCAGAAGCTGATTCAATCGCAGCTAACCCTTTAGCGAGAATCTTATGAATATTGTCAATCATGGATCTTTTCCTCCTTGAAATAAAAAAAGTCATCCGTAAGGAACGACCGAAGCCGTGGTACCATCCTTGTTCGTTTGACCGCACTTAATTGAGGTGTTAACGCCACCAACGGTTAATTTGCTTGAAAGTGAATTTTGAATCGTTTGAGTGGTTTCACTGTTCACTCATCCCTGGTTCGATTCTACTAAGCTTTCATTAACAATTTTATTGTATCACGATGCTGGCTTATATTGCAGACAGCGATAGGCAATAATCGCAAAGGCAACGGCGACATTGAGAGAGTCAATATTTTTCATTGGGATGGTGACTTCTCCATCACTTAACGCGGCGATGGATGGACGGACGCCATGGGATTCATTGCCGACCACCAAGATATTTTTTTCTTGAAATCGATAATGCTGAAGAGGAATGGCTTTGGTTGAAAGGTTCGTTGTCACGATATGATAACCCTCTTGGTGATACTGTTTCAGTAATGCGCCATCTTCTTGATCGACAAGAAGATTTAATCCAAACAAGGCTCCTTGGGAACTGGCAATCACCTTAGGTTGATAACGATTGGCCGTGTTCGGTGAAAAAATAACGGTGGTTATTCCTAACCCTAGACTCGTTCTTAAGATCGTACCAACGTTACCTGGATCGTTGATTTGATCTAGATACACCATGGTGTTTCCCAAAGGAAATTGGGTTTTTATTTTTCGGCATAACCCGATGATACCTTGAGGGGTTTTTTGATTAGAGATGGCGGCGAAGACATGGGGATCACAGACAAACATCTTGATGTCATTAGGAAAGTTAAGGGTATGATCAAGAACATAAACGGATTCAAGGACGCCGGCATTTAAAGCATGATCAACCAAGTGTTGACCTTCGACTAAAAAATGAGTGGGTTCAAAAGGACCATCTTGATTCTTTAATAATCTTAATTTTTTGATGTGAGCATCTTGTAAGGTTTTTAATGCATTCATTGGTGTTGACCTTTTAAAATTTTAGCATGTTCTTCATCATATCGTGGATAGGCAACTCGCAAAGCTTGATGAAATCGAGGAGAATGGTCAAAATGGCGATCATGAATCAATTCATGAACGATCACCGCATCAATGATTGACCAAGAGAAATGGATCAATTTCATGGCGAAGGTTAATCGTTTGGTCCGGCGAGAATTCGATCCTAGTCGTGTTGACATCGTCCTAACCCGAACATGATATGGGGTTTGGATATCGAGGGTTTTTTGCCAATCGTTGACACGCTTGGTCAACATGGTTAAGAACCATGCCTTGACAGATCGGTGCTTCATCAACGCTGTCATGGAGATAGATTCATGAATTTGAAATGTTCTTAAAACCTTCACATGATCGACCCATGCTCCCAGTAAATACATACCCTTTTCATTCCAAGAAATGGGGATGTTTTGGATACGGGCAATGAGTTTTTCTCCATGCAAATGAAGTTGCTTTTCAATCCACGACAGTGGTGTTTTTTTTGGTGATGATACAAAAAACACATCGTTTTTAAAACGTAAGATGGTACGTTTTTTAGCCCGATGTGTCACAAAGACAGGATACGTTTTTTGGTTGATAACAACAGTCATGACTACGCTTTAAATTTTGAAGCGTGTAAAGCTTGTAAGCTAGTAGGCGTAAATTGCAATAGGTATTTTTCCATTAATTGGGTGGTGAGTTCAACATCTTTTAAATGAACCATCGAGGTATGGGAATGATAATACCTGCATGGGATGGAAATGGTCATGGTCACAACCCCTGAAAACGCTTTATGCATTTCTCCGGCGTCAGATCCACCGACTGGCATCACGTCATATGTAAAAGGAATTTTATTGGCGATGGCAACCCGTTCCACATCTTCAACCAACCCACGATGGGCAATGACGCTGGCATCAAGAATCGACAATGCCACACCTTGACCCAAACGAGTATCCTGTTTAGGTGCACCGGGTAAATCATTCGACAACGTTACGTCTAGGGCAAATCCAACATCGGGTTTAGCTTTGAAAGTTGAAGTTTTTGCACCTCTTAACCCAACTTCTTCTTGGACCGTGAATGCAGCAATAATGGTTGCTTCGGTTTGGACATCTTTTAATCGGCGCATTAATTCTATCAGCACGCCACAACTAACGCGATTATCCCAGGCCTTGCCCATGACAACATCGGTATCATTCATGATCATGGCATCGGTATGTGGGGTCACCATATCGCCGATGCGAATGCCAAGAGACTCGATATCTTTCTTAGAAGAAATGCCTAAATCCATATACATATCTTTTAACTCAATCACTCGATTGCGTGCGTCTTGACTCATGCCATGTGGCGGACGAGCGCCAATAATGCCTTGAAATGTTTTCCCTTGTCTGGTGGTAATGGTCATGACTTGGGCTAACAAAACATGCGACCACCATCCTCCAATGGGAGTTAAGCGAATCATGCCTGAATCTTCAATTTGTGAAATCAAAAAACCGACTTCATCCATATGGGCAGCAAGCATGACGGTTAACTTGGGGTTTTTTCCTTTTTTAATCGCCAGTAAAGAACCCAATCCGTCGTATTGAATGTCATCGACAAAAGGTTTCACCTTTTTTTCTATGAATGCCGCAACTGGATGTTCAAAACCAGAAACACCATTGAGTTCAGATAATTGTTTTAATAACGGCCACCAGATTGTCTTCATCATGATTCTCCTTCATTAATAAGCATTTTTTTGCCGGGTATAATTAACACCAAGCTTTTTAAAGTAAGCTTCAACGACTTCTTCGGAAGTAAAGCCTAAAAGCGGGATGAGATTTAAATAAGATTGAAACGACTTTTCTAAGGCTTTCACCGTGAATGCTTTTGAAAGATCACTGATTGCCTGAAAGACATCAATGGTTGCCTGGGTTAATGTCTTTGAAAGGTGGGCAATCTCATAGTGATGTTGACTGGATTGAACTTCAATCGACAAGGATAATAAAAAATGTAATCCATCCGCATATTCATCAAGGATGATTGGTTTTTCCGCACTCGGTTTTTTCGACCAAAATTTAAAGGTTTTGGTTTCATTGATCATTTCCCCAACCTCAACCAATAGAGCAAGCAAACGTTTTTCTCTAGTTGAAGCGTAGCTCACTTGGTGTTGTTGCTGAATATGGGCATCCAACTTTGCTTGTTCGGCAAGCATTAATTTTAAATCGATGGTCATACTAATTTCTTCAATTTCCAAATGTCATCAACATATTGTTGGATGGTTCTGTCGGTTGAAAAGAAACCAGAGCGAGCAACGTTGACAATCGCCATCGATTGCCATTGTTTTTGATTTTGATACATGTTGCCAATTTTTTCATGGGCAGCAGCATACGCATCAAAATCCTTGAGAAGAAAGTACTCATCATTACGATGCATGATTTCATCAAAAATAGGACGGAATGTATCAAGATTACCTTCTGACCAAGTTCCATCGATGAGTGAATCGATGATCGATTTTAAGTGGGGTTGTTTCGCGTACACATCCCAAACTCGATAACTACGGTTTTGATAGAGTTCATTGACTTCATCGACTTTCATGCCAAAAATAACACAATTGTTTTCGCCAACCAAGTCAGCAATTTCTACGTTAGCGCCGTCTAGGGTTCCTAAGGTAATGGCACCGTTCATCATGAATTTCATGTTGCCTGTTCCAGAAGCTTCTTTACCGGAGGTTGAGATTTGCTCGGAGATATCACTGGCAGGAATCACTTTTTCAGAAATTGAAACGCCATAGTTTTCGATAAATACAACGCGTAAGAAGGCATTGACTGCAGGATCGCCATTCACGATTTTTGCCACCGAGTGAATGAGTTCAATAATTTTCTTCGCGTAGAAATAACTTGGCGCTGCTTTTGCACCAAAGATAAACGTGCGTGGAGGAATTTTAAATGAAGCATCTTGTTTCATGCGTTGATATAAATACATGATGTGGAATACATTCATCAATTGGCGTTTATAAGCATGCAATCGTTTAATTTGAACATCAAAAATGCTGTTGATATTCAGATCAACCCCTTGGTGTTTTTTAAGGAAAATTGCTAAGGCTTTTTTATTCGCTAATTTAATGTTTCCTAACTCGGTTTGTAGTTTTGCATCATCTTTGAATGGCAAGAGTTTTTCTAATTGTTTAGGTTGGGTTTTCCATCCTTCGCCAATCCGGTCACTGATGGTTTTTGCAAGGGCAGGATTGCTGTACATCATCCAGCGGCGATGGGTGATGCCATTGGTCTTGTTATTGAATCGTTGCGGATATAACTGATAAAAATCCTTGAAGGTATCTGCCTTTAAAATATCGGTATGTAAAGCGGCAACGCCATTGGTTGAGAACGTAGCAAAAATCGCAAGATTCGCCATGTACACCATGCCGTCTTTAATGATGGCCATGTTTTTTCTTGCATCTTCAGTGATGTGTTTTTGACTAAATTCAAGTTGACTTCGACGATGAATTTCTTCGATGATCATATAAATTCTTGGAAGGAGTGGTTGAATATATTGAATCGGCCATTTTTCTAAAGCCTCAATCATCACCGTGTGGTTGGTGTAGGCCATGCAGCGGGTTAATTGTGACCAGGCGGCATCCCACGTTAAATTGTGGTCATCCATCATGATTCTCATAAACTCAGGAATGGCAAGAATAGGATGGGTATCATTGAGTTGGAATACAAAATAATCCGCCACATCATCCACGCGTTTAAAGCGACGATAATGAGAACCCACCACCGATTGAAGCCCAGCAGATACTAAGAAATAGTGTTGCCTTAATCGTAAGATTTTTCCTTGTTCTGTGGAATCATCTGGATATAATCCATGAGTGATTTCTTTGACAGTTTGTAAATATTCTTTGAAACTTTGATTGCTGGGAATATTTTCTTCGGTTGGTTCGGAGGACCATAATCTTAAATTGTTGGTCATCCCATTACGATACCCAATCACGGCCATATCATAAGGAACCGCTCGAACATTCAATGCATTGACCGTACGAATCGCGTATCCACCATCTGGTTTTAAATACGTTTCTGCTTGACCATAAAATTTAACGTCCACCGCATGCTTATAATTCTTGACTTCCCAAACGTTGCCGTTTTTAAGCCAAATGTCGGGAACTTCCACTTGTTTGCCGTTGACAATTTTTTGTTTAAAAAATCCATAATCATAGCGAATGGTGTTGCCGTGACCCGGATAGCCTAAAGAGGCGATTGAATCTAAAAAGCAAGCAGCAAGCCGACCTAGACCGCCATTCCCTAATCCAGCATCCGTTTCCATGTCAATTAGTTCTTGTAAGGATAAATTTAAATCTTTTAAACCTTCTTCGACCAATTCATAAATGCCAAGATTTTGTAAATTATTTAACATTAATTTTCCAATGAGAAACTCCATAGAAAAGTAAATGAGCTGGCGTGGGTGTTTTTGATTATCAGTAGTCCTTAACTTCTTCATGTTTTGACCGGCATAATCACGGATCATGTGGCCAATAATTTCATACCTTTCGGTGATGTGACTATCTTGAATGGTCCGACCAAACTTAGATTCTAGTCGCTCAAGAAAAATAGTTTTGAACTCTTGTTTATTTTTAAACATTAGGGTATAGACTCCTTCATTTAGCGAGTATCTTCGCTTATTTTTTTTAAAACAATGGCAGCAAATGAACCAATGGTTAACGTCAACGTATGCGGTTTTCCTTCCGGCCCTGATTGTCGCTTGGTGAGCAATGGATTTTTGTTAATCCGATGCCAACCACTATAGATTTCGTTATCTGAATTTAGGATTTCTTGATACGTTCCTGGTTCAAACACACCGATATCATAATCATTATAGTAATTACCCTTCATGTTTAAAACAATAATTATTGTGGAATGATTCACTTTTCTTTCAAAAACATAAATATTATCTTGGCGATTATCCACCATTAACCAGCGAAATCTTGCCGGGTTATGTTCTTCGACATGTAAACTTGGTTCTTGTTTATAAATCCGATTCAGATCTTTCAACAATGTCCGAACCGAATCGTGTTTTGGGTACTGAGTAAAAAACCATGGTAAAGATTTCTTTTCGCTCCATTCATCAAAAGAAGCGATCTCGTTACCCATAAAAATTAATTTCTTTCCGGGATGCATCCATTGGTAAGTGTAAAGATTACGTAAAAGCGCAAACTTTTCATCATAGTTACCCCACATTTTATTCACAATGGTGCCTTTGCCATGAACGACTTCGTCATGGGATAAAGGCAACATAAAGTTATCCGAATAAAAGTAATGCATGGAAAAGGTTAACTTATGGTGATCGTAGAATTTATAAACAAAATCCACCCCATAGTATTTAAGGGTATCGTTCATCCAGCCCATATCCCATTTATAGTCAAATCCCAAACCACCTGATTCTACAGGACGAGTCACGCCGCCAAATGACGTAGAGTCTTCGGCAATGCTCATGACGGTTGGGTGATAGGTATGAATAAATGAATTTAAATCTCGAATAAACGCAATCCCTCCAGAATTTTCTCCTTGTTGGGTATTGCCATCCCAATAAACAATATTACTCACCGCATCAATGCGAATACCATCAAGGTGAAACATCGAAATAAAATAGTTGATGCTACTAAAAAGCATGCTTCGGACAACCGGCTTACTTAAATCAAATTGGGGTGATCCCCATTGTGAGAAGGTTCTTCTTGGATCAAAATACTCATACAATTTGCTGCCATCAAACTCATGTAAACCAAAGCCATCACTGGCAAAATGGACGACCACAAAATCTAGAATCACCCCAAGACCTACTTGATGACACCGGTCAATAAACGTCATTAATCCATTTAGGGAACCATAGCGAGAATCTACGGCATGAAATCCAGTGGTTTGATAACCCCAAGACCCATCAAAAGGGTGTTGGGTTAGGGGCATCAATTCAATGTGAGTAAAACCATGTTCTAGCACATAGGGAATCAGTTGTTCAGCCATGTCTTCATAACTAAAAAATTCTTTTTTCTCAGGTTTTTTCCAGGAACCTAAATGAACTTCATAGATGGCCATGGGTCGATCAAAATTCCGATTTCGATTGGCAAGATAGGCTTCATCATGCCATTGAAAACCTTGATAGGTTGTCACCACACTAGCCGTCAAGGGTCTTACTTCTGCTTCGAAAGCATAAGGATCTGCTTTCTGAACCACAACCCCATAGGTGTTTTTGAACTGATATTTATAGCGATCACCAAGCTTAGCGTTGGCCACAAAAGCTTCATAGATTCCCCATTCATGAACTTTTTCCATTGGATGATCTTGAGCTTTCCATAGGTTAAAATCACCAACAACAAAGACTTCAGTTGCGTTGGGTGCATAGAGACGAAAAACAAAACCAGTTAGTTTTTTTCCATCCTTGGTTTTGGTCATGGGATGGACACCAAAATACTCATAACTTTGAAAGGAACCAAAGTTGAAAAAGTGATTAATGATTTCTTTTGCAAGCATCCTAATAATTATACAACTTTTCTTTTTTTAAAATTAACTAGAAAAGTATTTCCTTATCGCGTATGTTTTCGGTATAATTCACTAGGAAAGAAATGTAAATGGTTTCATGAGTAAAATAATTGCAGTTAACGCAGGTAGTAGTAGTCTAAAGTTTAAACTTTATGACATGCCGTCAGAAACTTTAATATGTTCAGGAGCAGCTGATAGAATTGGACAATCTGTGGGTAATTTTTCATTGAATATTGGTCAAGAAAAACTATCTATTAATATCCCGATTGCAAATCATCAAGAGGGTGTTGCGCTACTGCTGAAATATCTTATCGAAAACAAAGTCATTCAATCGTTTAATGAAATTGACGGCGTTGGTCACCGAATTGTTCAAGGTGGAAAGTATTTCTTTAAGAGCGCAATTATTACCCCAGACGTGATTGCAAAAGTAACAGAGTTTATTCCGTTAGCACCACTTCATAACGGTCCTAACTTGATGGGGATTGAAGCTTTTCAAACCATTTTGCCTACGGTTAAAAATGTTGGTGTTTTTGATACGGCTTTTCACCAAACCATGGCCCCTCAAGATTTTTTATTCCCAATTCCTTATGAACTCTATGAAAAATATGACTTAAGACGTTATGGCTTTCACGGCACTTCCCATAAATATTTATCCTTACAAGTCCGCCAACATTATAAAGTTAAAAATAATCCTAATATCATTACGATTCATTTGGGTTCAGGAGCATCCCTTGCTGCCATTAAAGACGGCAAAGTTGTTGCCACGTCCATGGGGCTAACCCCATTAGGTGGCATCATGATGGGAACTAGAACCGGGGATATCGATCCAAGTGTTCTTCACTTTGCAGCCCTTAAAACTGGATTAACCCACGAGGCTGTTTATGAGATGTTTAACAAAAAGAGTGGTTTACTTGGAATGTCAAAACTTTCAAGCGACTCCCGTGATTTAGAAGCCGCGGATATTCAAGGTAACGTTCAAGTTAAATTGGCCAATCAATTGTTTGTCAGACGCATTGCTGATTTTATTGGTCAGTATCATATCCGACTTGGTGGGGTCGATGTCTTGGTGTTTTCTGCCGGGATTGGTGAAAACTCAGGTTTTTATAGGCATTTAATCCTTGAAGAAGTCAAGTCAGCGTTAGGGATTATTGAAGATCTTGAAGTGAATAAGGCGACAAGGGGAAAACTTGCAATCATTACTAAACCTGAAAGTAAAGTTGCCGCGATGGTCATTCCTACGAATGAAGAATTAATGATTGTAAAGGATACCTATGAAATCATCAAAAAGTAAAGCCTCAAAACCAAACACGATCTATGCAGATATTTTAAATGCGATTAAAAAATATCCAAAAATTGTTGTCTTTCGTCATGTCATCCCTGATTTTGATGCCTTAGGGACTCAATGGGGTGTTGCCACCTGGATTAAAGATAATTTCCCTTCAAAACAAATCAAAGTGTTGGGTGAAGACCACCCAACGTTTACCCCTCGCTTATATCCTAAAATGCAAAAAGTAAGTCAAAAGTTTTTTGATAAAAAGACTTTATGCATTGTCGTAGACACCGCAAACATGGAACGGATTGACGATAAGCGCTTTAATCTTGGGGGCATGCTCATTAAGATTGACCACCACCCTAATTTAAATCCATACGGAGATATTTGCTTGGTTGAAACGGACACATGTGCTGCTTCCGAACTTTGGATGAAAATGGTGATGAGCTATGGTGACAAATACAAATTAACCAAAAAAGCGGCGACGTATTTGTACGCTGGGATTGCTGGCGATTCTGGTCGATTTATGTACAAATCAACAACTCCCCAAACCTTTGAAATTGCTAAAAAACTTTTAGAAACAGGCATCAATGCCCATGATGATGTTTACTTGAAAATGTATGAAAAGACCCTTGAAGATTTAAAGATTACTGCTTACCTGTTAAATCAATATAAGATTTCTCCAAAAGGCGTTGCATATTATGTGTTAACTCACCAAGAGCAAAGTGATCTTGGCATGTTATCTTCTCAAGGTAAAGACAGTGTCAATATGTTTAGCAATATCAAAGACATCCATATTTGGTGCTCGATTTCCGAAGATAAAAAAGATAACGTTTGGCGGGTCTCCATACGCAGCAAAAAAGTCACAATTAACCAAGTGGCCCAAAAATATGGCGGTGGTGGACACGCCCAAGCCAGTGGATGCAAATTGACAAAAATCGAGGAACTTCCTGAATTTATTGCAGACTTAGATAATTTGTTGAAATAATCGAAGATTTTCAATGACGAAACTGCATCAATATGCTATCATTTTTCTAATGAGGAGAAACCCTTGTTCATACCACTTCATCTCACAAGTTCTTATTCTTTTTTATCAAGTGGTTTTACCATGGACCGCCTTATTTCCGCAATCAAAGAAAAAGGTTATTCAACTGTCGGCTTAGCCGATCATCAAGTCTTATTCGGTGTTCCTGAATTCGCAACTTTAACCAAAAAACATCAAATTCAATCGATTATCGGTATTGATATTGTTTATCCGAGAATGTTGGTCACCTTTTTTGCTGTCAATGAACTCGGTTATCGTGAACTCATTCAATTAAGTCACATCGCTCAAGAAGGTCTCATTAGCAATCACCGTTTCCAATCGAAAAACAAGAACATTATTGCCGTCATCTCACCTTTACAAAGTTCAATCTTTAAAGAACCTTTTGATCAAATTGCCTTATACCTTAACACGCATTTGTCTGGGATAGCATTGACCTATGTTGGGATTGAAAACTATCCAGATAGCGATGAAAAACCTATCCAAGTATATCGAGAATTTGCCAAGAAATATTCCTATCCGACGGTTGCCTTTCCTCATATTCGATATGGCAAACCAAATGACGCGATTATTCTTGATATTCTTCAAGCCATTCATCGTGGGGAAACCTTAACCATCAAGGAAAAACCAGGTGGGCAATATTTACCTACCCTTGAAGAAATTCAACAACGTTATCTTCCAGAAGAAATCATTGAAACAGCAAACATTGCGAATGGATGTCGGTTTAATTTTTTTGTCAAACGCGGGCAATTGTTAAGTTTTCAATCAGGAACATCAAGTCAAGACTTACTAAGGGAAAAATCCATTGAAGGTTTACAAAGCCGACCAATCGATTTTACACAAATGGCTTATCTAGAAAGATTAGACTACGAGTTAACGATGATTGAGCAGTTAGGGTTTGCAGATTACTTCTTAATCGTTGCCGATTTTATTCAGTATGCAAAACAACAACGCATCATGGTTGGACCTGGAAGAGGATCTGCTCCTGGTAGTTTGGTCGCTTACGCATTAGGCATTACTGAAATTGATCCTTTACCTCATCAACTTTTATTTGAACGTTTCTTAAATCCTTCACGTAAAACCATGCCGGATATTGATACGGATTTTGCCGATAAAGATCGAGAAAAAATCATTGAGTACATCCGAAAAAAATATGGAGATGATCGCATTAGTCATATCATTACTTATCAAACCATTCAGGCCAAACAAGCGATTCGAGATATTGGTCGAGTATACAAATTTTCAAATACCTCGATTGAATTATTAAGCAAAGCCTTAGGTGACGGAAAACTAGATTTACGAAGTTCTTATAAAAAACTTCCGGCCTTTCAAAAACATTTTGATGAAGATCCTGAATGCGCCGAGATTGTTAAACTCGCTCATAAAATTGAAGGTTTTATCCGTCAATCTGGCATGCATGCTGCTGGCATCATTCTCAACGAAACTCCACTTCACCAATCCTTACCGTTGATCAAACAAGGACCCAAAGTCATTACTCAATATGAAATGAATCATTTGGAAGCTCAAGGATTTTTAAAAATAGACATCCTTGGACTGAGAAACTTAACGATCATTGAAACGTGCTTAAACCAATTAAACCATCAAGGCATCCATCTTGACTTAAAAACCATTCCTATGGAAGATAACCAAGTGTTTCAATTATTAAGAACTGGTCTAAACATGGGTTTATTTCAACTTGAATCCGACGGCATGAAACGGGCGATGAAAACAATTCAAATTGATCGATTTAGTGATCTAGTAAGTTTGATTGCCCTATATCGCCCAGGACCCATGGATAACATTGAAAGTTATGCAAGGCGAAAACAAGGGTTAGAACCTGTCACGTATTTAGATAATCAACTCAAGCCAATTCTTAATCCGACATTTGGTATCATTATTTACCAAGAACAAATCATGCAAATTGCCCAAACCATGGCTGGTTTTTCCTTGGCAAAAGCAGATGATTTCCGGCGAGCTATTTCTAAAAAAGATAATGAAACCATGCTTGCTTTAAAACAGTCCTTTTTGGATGGCGCAGTGAGTAAAGGGTATAAATCGGATCATGCATTGAGTGTTTACAATCACATTTTAAAGTTTGCTGATTATGGATTTAACAAATCTCATTCCGTCGCTTATGCAACGTTAACGTATCAAATGGCTTATTTAAAAACGTATCACCCCCATGCATTTTATGCTTCGATTTTGAACTCTTCTGCTGGGACGTCGGATACAAAATTAATGGGTTATATGGATGAATTACGAACCTTAAAAATTAAACTGATGCCACCAAACATTCAAACCCCATCCATTCAATTTAGTATTCAAGATCATCAACTGATTGCCCCTCTGACATTGTTAAAAGGGATTCATTCTGATTTGGTGCTTCGCATTCAAAAAGTTCGTCTTCAAGGACCCTTTGCTGACTTTTTTGATTGTGTCACAAGATTGTATCCTCTTGATTTAACCCTTCAACATCATTCGAGTTTTATTGATGCTGGCGCTTATGATGTCTTTGGTTTACCAAGAGCGACGTTAAGAGCGAGTCTACAAAATGCCATGAAGAATGCTGCGATTCAATCGACCTTCTTGGATGAACAAACCGGTTTATTACCACCGACATCGTTACCCAAAATTCCGATGGTCGAAGCTGAAGATAAACCATTTGAAAACTTAGAAAAAGAACTTGATGTCACGGGGATGATTTTATCGCAATCCGTATTAGGAAATTATCGTCAACCAAAAAACGGACCGGTGATTCCTACCATTCAAGAAAGTAAACGAACCAATCAAGTGGTGACCACGGGTGGTTTAATTCGGACGATACGGGTGGTCAAAACAAAAGCTGGTCAAACCATGGCGTTTGTTACCATCTACGATGAAACCGACAAACTTGAGCTTATCTTGTTTCCAAAATTGTATGAACGTTTTGGGGCCGAACTTGAACGTGGACAATTGGTTGTGGTAACAGGCACTCAAGACTTAGAAAAAAATGATAACTTTCTTGTCGATCAAATTCGCTTGATGAAATCATGAAAAAATTTAAAATCATTGATGGCAATGCGTTATTATTTCGTGCCTATTATGCATCAGCTTATAGTGGTGCGAATTTAACCACGGCCTCAGGCATTCCTACCAGTGCCGTGTATGTGTTCGCTAACATGTTACAAAAAATCTTGTTTCCAGTCCCGGAACATACTTATATTTTGGTGGCGTTTGATACTGGTCAAAAAACTTTTCGCCATGAAGCATTAGAAACTTACAAAGCTCATCGTAAACCTGTGCCTGAAGATTTAATCAAACAATTTCCAATTGCTCGTGAACTTTTAAAAGCCCTTAATCTGTATACTTTTGAACAAGATGGTTTTGAAGGCGATGATGTGGCAGGGACCGCCGCCATCCTTGGTATCAAAGCTGGCATGGAAGTTGATATTTACACGTCTGATCGTGATTTTCTTCAACTCGTTCAACCCCATCTAACCGTGCAACTCATTCGAAAAGGCGTCAGTGAAACGGTAGCAATGACAAGAGAACGTGTCATAGCAGAATACGGGATTACCCCAGAACAAGTCCCAGATTACAAAGGATTAGTGGGCGATGCTAGCGATAACCTTCCAGGTATTCCTGGCATTGGGGAAAAGACAGCGGTGAAGTTACTGCAACAATTTCAAACCTTTGAACAAGTGTTATTGGCTGCTCCAACCTTAAAGGGAAAAACCGCAGAAAATCTAATCGCTCATCAAGCCGAAGGAATTTTATCAAAGAAACTTGCCATCATTCAAAGTGATATGGCCTTACCTTTTGACTTAGAATCAACACGATATCAAGGCATTGATGAAACCATCTTCCAAACATTCGCGCAAACCTATGAAATGAAATCCTTACAAGGTAGGTTTTTATTTAAGCAGGCAGCAAGTCCAGTCACCACCACCTTTGAAACCGTTACATCATTACCGACGTTTAGCGTGGATGCGATAGCGATGGTACCAGTGCTCGGGGAAGGCAATTACTTTCAAGTCGATCTTCAAGGCTGGACGTTACGTATCGGAAAAAAGAATTATTATATTACCTTAAAAGACAGCCAATCGGACGCTTCTTTTTCTCAATTACTAGGATCACCATCGATTGAAAAAATTGTCTATGATTATAAACAACTGATGGTCTTATGCCATCGTTACCATTTTGCCTTGAAAGGCCCTTTCTTTGACTGTATGTTAGCCACGTATGCCATTGATGAAACCCCATCATTAAATCGAAACCAAGTGTTTCAACAAGCAGGGATGACCTTGCCAATCGATCTTGTTGAACAAGCCATTCAAGTGGTTGATTATTTATTCACCATGAAAGAAAAACTCATGGTGTCTTTAAAAGAGAAACAACTTGAAAAAATTATTTTTGAGATTGAATTTCCACTCATCCCTGTCTTAGCAAAGATGGAAATTGAAGGCATCCCAATAGATAAGATTTATTTAAAAGACATGGAAGTATCTTTGGAAAAGAAACTGAATGATTTACAAGTCTTGATTCATCAAACTGTTGGTCAAACTTTTAATATCGATAGCCCGAAACAATTAAGTGAAATTCTATTTCAACAACTTCATTTACCTAATCCAAAAAAGGGTTCAACCAATGCTGAGGTGTTAAAACAATTGATGCCACTTCATCCTTCCATCGCGTCGATTTTGGATTATCGAAAATATGCAAAACTTCAATCTACCTATGTCAAAGCCCTTCCTGCGTTGGCATATCCAGATGGAAAATTACACCCTATTTACCAACAAGCACAAACGACCACAGGTCGACTATCCTCCTTTGATCCAAACATTCAAAACATTGCTGTCAAGGATGAAGAAACAAAACTCATTCGAAAAGCATTTTATTATCCTGATCAGCATTATGTTTGGTTGTCTTTTGATTACTCACAAATCGAATTAAGAATTTTAGCAGAACTTGCTGAATGTAAGCCGTTGATCGAAGCGTTTCAAAACCATGTCGATATTCACACCTTAACCGCCCAACGGTTATTTGCCCAAGGTGGTGAAGTGACTGCGTTGATGCGGCGTCAAGCAAAAGCAGTGAATTTTGGCATCATCTACGGGATTTCTTCTTGGGGCTTATCAGAACAACTTGGGATTAGTCCAGGGGAAGCGAATGGATTGATTGAAGCGTTTTACCAAGCCTATCCGGAATTAAGAACGTATATGCAAAACTTAATCACCTCGTTACAAGAACAAAAATATGTCTCCACAATGTTAGGCAGAAGGCGATACTTAAGAGACATTGGTGGCAGTAATTTTCAAGCGCGAGAGTTTGCCAAACGTGCGGCGATGAATGCGCCGATCCAAGGCACGGCTGCTGATTTAATGAAGTTAGCCATGATTCAAGTGGATCATGCATTAACAGCCAACCACATGAAAACCCAGTTGATTTTAACCATCCACGATGAATTGATTTTTAAAACCCCAAAAGATGAAATTACGAAGGTGATGCCACTGATCCAATCGATCATGGAGCATGCCATTCCTCTTCGCGTCCCCCTTCAAGTTGAGGGCCATTATGCCGAAACTTGGTATGATTTAAAGTAACCCTATGCCAGAATTACCAGAAGTAGAAACTGTTGTCAGAACCTTAAGGCCAATCCTGATTGGATCGACCATTGAATCGATGACATTTCGTTATACAAAAATGATTCATCCATCCCCATCCATCTTTGAACAAAAACTCAAAGGGCAAACCTTTACAAACATCGAACGCATTGGTAAATTCATTATCTTCTTCTTTTCCAATCAATCGGTGGTGGTCTCCCATTTACGAATGGAAGGTAAGTTCATTGAACTTAAAAATCCCCTGGATCCATTGACTCGATTTGCTCATCTTATTTTTCAATTAAAAGATGGAAGAAGACTCGTCTATGATGACATGCGTAAATTTGGCACGTTCACCCTAGCAACCGCCAAAACATATCTAGATTTACCATCATTAAAAAACTTAGGCAAAGAACCATTAACAACGTTAGATCCTTTACCAATCTTGACTAAATTCAATGCTTCTCGTCGTCCGATTAAAAGTATCCTTCTTGATCAAACCATTCTTTTAGGTCTAGGTAATATCTATGCGGATGAAGTCCTTTATGCATCAAAGATTCACCCTCTTAAAAAAGGAACTCAATTGACCTTAGAAGAAACCAAATCGATTTTGCTTCACAGTGAAAAAATCTTGAAGGCTGCGATTGCGTCTGGTGGAAGTCGGATTCGCTCTTATCGATCAGGTAGTCCCATTGATGGCGAATTCACCTTAAACATTCAAGCCTATGGTCGCGAGGGTGAACCTTGCCATCGCTGCCACCATCGTCTTGATAAAATCACTGTGGCTGGACGGGGAACTCATTACTGTCCACGTTGCCAACATCATCCCGATTTACCCTTTGTCATAGGTGTCACGGGTACCATTGCCACTGGAAAATCAACCTTGGTCAGTGTCGGTGCTTCGCTAGGTTTTCACTTCATCGATGCCGATCAAATCGTTCACCGTGTGTATGAAACCAAACCAGCCATCTCTTTTATCAAAAGTTTATTTCCCTTTGCTGTGATTGATAAAAAGATTGACCGTCGCCAATTATTAAAAGCGATGATTGAGCAACCAAAGGGTTATCATCAATTAATTCAATGGTTATTTCCTCTGGTTAAATCCATCATCCTTCATGAGCTGATGAAAACAAAATCCAAGGCGGTAATGCTTGAAGTGCCTTTGTTATTTCAAGGTCATCTTGATGCTTACTGTGATGTGATCATTGGGGTGGACATGGACGCATCGAAACAAAAACGTCGATTGCAACAACGGGTTGGTGAACTGGCTGAACTATTATGGATTTTAAATGAGCGAAATCATTATCATGACTTTCAATCTTATCTTGATGTTCGTCTTACCAATGACGGTAGCTTAGCAACTTGGCAACAACAAGCAAAGCAAGCCTTATCACCTTTTATAAAATATTTATAGCGGCATCATCGCGGGAAAATAAATCGGTTTGGTTAATAACTGGACAAGATTTAACCATTCCGTCATGAGCATGCGTTTATCTTTATAACCTTTAAACAATCCATCCAATTGAGCAATCCCAACTGTGCTTGTCACCATGGTGATTAACGTAGGTTTTTGTCTGGCAAGAAAAACCGGAATTAGAAAGTCAGTCAACATGTCTTCGGTGATGGGATGACTTCCTAGGCCATCAAGGATCATGATGGAGAGATTTTGTAGACGTTCTAATTCACGTTGAAAGGCAGTTGAATCAGACCGTTTTAGATTGGTTAATCTTGAAGATTGCGAGGCAAAATCAAGAACTCCAATCGTTCCCAATTCATTCAATGCATATCGATAAGCAAAGATGCCTAACCCATACGATTTCCCAGATTGATGTGGACCAATGAGGGCAAGGCCATCTTTGGTTTGTTTTTGCAAAACTTTCATGAGGTAAACATAAAGCGATTTTTGCCCTTCACGTTGTTTTAGAGATTCAAATAATTTCGAATCTTTCCAAAGAGAATTAAAGTCATCATAGATCAAATATTGCGAAACTTTTAATTGGTCTGCAAGCATCGGGCAAGGTTGAAATTGCCGCTCAAGATGACCCACGGCATTACGTTGAACTTGCAACACATAGTGGCCTTGTGGTTTTAAACATTGACCTGCCAATTGACATTGATGAACCGCTTGTTCATCTTCTTCAAGTTTAATAAACGTCGCTAAATGTTCCCTAATTTCATGTTCTTTTAATTGCAGACGCTTGATGGTCTTTGCCATCAAAGGTGAAGTTTTTAACGTTTGAAGTGCTTGTTCAATGGCATCTTCAAAGTCATCATTGATGAGTGGTTTGGGATTTATTGGTTTCATTTTAAACCCTTCATGTTGGACTCTAATGTATCCAATTCTTGATCATCAACTTGTTCATTTTCTTTCGGTAATGGAGAGGAAATAACATCGGCAATCGGGGTGACTTCTTCTTTTTTTCCAGGATACGTTTTTGCAGTTCTTGGTTGGTTGATTTGATAAAAATAATCCATGGTGTCAACCGCATGTTGAAGATTTTCTCGTTTGACACTTCCCGCTAGTTTTTCTACATATCGAGAACTAAGGACATTATTTTGAGTCGTGAGAACATGGTGGATCAAGGCATTAATGACAGGATTTGGTAAAGCATATTGGGTTTGTAAACGTAACAGCAAACTAAAATCTGCAGGAGAAACTTCTGCACCTTGTTGTTTCATGCTTAAGAAAGCCATTGGGGTTAACATTTCCATTTGATTAATGGCGATTGTTTGCGATGAGGTTTCTTGCAATTGTACTTTTTGTTGTTGCCGTTGTCTGACGAAAGGTAAACGCTTTTCTTGGCGAGCGGCCTGCATGACTTTATCCATGAGTAGACGGTGATTCATATCAAGATTGGTACCGACGATGTCTGCCGCTGCAAGTTCATCAAGACCCGTGAGGGTAGCGATGGCAATGATTTGCGTCATATCATCGGCATTTAATTTTTTGATGTCGATTGAAAACTGTGCTTTTAATTGTTCTGCAAATCGTATTGAATCAAAAGGTTGACGAATTTCTGCTAATGATTTGCCTTTGTATTGAGGATTGGATTGGTTCATAAACGCTGGGTGATTTAAATCGGGGTGAAAGACTTCACCAAAGGAAACGGATACTTCTTTTGCTTGAGGGTCGATGGAGGGCAAGACATATTTAGTTGATAAACGTTGGAGATAAGTTGATCCAGCTCGTTGAATTAATAACCCCTTCAGGATTGGGTCATCCATAAAAGCTTGTGGGTTTTTTGGTGTGTATAAAGAGAAGGTAAATTGTTGAGTTTTTTGGGAGGTTTGTTGATACGTTCTAAGTAAACCGACGGCTTCTAAATAAAGTCTAGCTTGATGAAATGCTTGCGGGGTGGTTTGTAAATATGTTAACTCTGTGGCCAAATCAATAAAATTTCCTTCTAATAAAGCGTCTTGTTGTTTTAATCCTAAATACAAACCCACCGCATCGGTGCCAACAATGGGTCCGTAGAATTCTACTAAAAACTCTACATCCAATGAGGATATGGTACTTTCAAGCCGAATTTGAATGAAATCTTGGGTGTTAATGATTTTCATAGAAGGTTATTATAAATTATAACCGATTAGAATGAAAAGATTTCTTGGATTGTCTTTGCATTTGTTTCATTGATTATACCCCCTATTTTTGATAGCATTATGAGGGAAAAGAGAGGACCATCATGACCCATTACATGTTCGATGGCTACGGCGTCAAAGCAAAGATTCCTATGGGTGATACCTCGTTTATCAACCAAACCATCAATTTAGTTCTTTTTGACCTCGGGCTTAAACCGATTTCTCCAGCTTACTTGTTGCCTTATGATTATGGCCTTATTCCTTTAGATGAAGGGTTATCAAGTTATCTTTTTCTTGAAGGCGGTCATTTTACCATTCACACCTTTCCTTTAAGAGGATGTTTTTTTGTTGATTTATACACCCCACAAACCATTGATCAAAAACGTTTTGAAAAGGTGTTGAATACGTATTGGCCAAGCGACGCAAAAAAGAGTCGATCCTTTAGTGCAAATCGTTTAGGAAAAAATCAGTCGGAAACATTTGACCCTAAGGCAGTCTTTGGTCCGCATGTGATGGCTACTTTATCATTACAAAAAACATTTACCTTGTCTGAAACCAATACATTTCTAGAAGGTTTAATTCAAAAAATTGGGATGACTCCCATCACCCGTGCTTATGGCATTTATGATCGATATGATCAACCTAAGTTCTTATCAAGCATTGTCATGATTGCTGAGTCCCACTTATCCATCCACATTAATTTAAAGACCAACCACATGTTCTTTGACATTTTTTCCTGCAAAATGTTTGATTATTCAAGCATCCAAAATCTCTTAACACAATTTGGCAGTCTAGATAGTTGGCACGTGGTTCCGCGTGGAGAGAAGCATGATCCACGTTCATCAAAAAGACAAAGTAAAACTTCTATTTCTAAGAAAACGAAACAAGCATTAAATTGGTGGAAGGATTCGAAGTGAAAAAACTTAGCATTGGCGTCCTTACTTCTGGAGGGGATTCCCCAGGGATGAATGCTGCTATTCGTGCGATTGTTCGTGCCGGCATCAGTTATGGTCATGATGTTTATGCTATCTACAACGGTTATCGTGGCCTTGTTGCTGGACAAATTGAGAAAGTTGATCGCTCTTTTGTTTCGCAAATTATTAACAAAGGGGGCACGATTTTACGCTCGGCTCGCTTACCAGAATTTGTAGATATTAATATCCGTGAGTCAGGTGTGAAACAATTGAAAAAATTTGGCATCAATGCCCTTGTGGTCATTGGTGGGGATGGCACTTATCGTGGCGCAAAAGATTTATCTTCCATGGGCATCAATTGTATTGGTTTACCAGGCACGATTGATAACGATATTGCCAGTACCGATTACACGATTGGTTTTGATACGTGCTTAAACACGATTGTCAGTGCCGTGGATAAATTAAGAGACACGACCTTCTCTCATCAACGCTGCTCGATTATTGAAGTGATGGGAAACCGGGCTGGAGATTTGGCTATTTATGCAGGATTAGCATGTGGGGCAGAATTAACCATATCGGGTGATAATTTTATGGCACTACCAGACATGATTGAACGTTTGAAGTTCCAAAAGGCAACGAGCAAAAATCATGCGATGGTGATTGTCTCTGAAAAATTGTTTGATCTGAATGAATTGGCACGCTTTATTCATCAAGAAACTGGATTCGAAGTCAGAACGGAAGTCTTAGGAAGAATTCAACGTGGTGGTTCACCTTCTGCGTTTGATCGAATCCTTGCCTCACGAATGGGTGAATACGCCGTACAATGTTTAAATGAAGGGAAATCAAGTCGCTGTATCGGGGTCAAAGGGCAACAACTCGTTGACATCGATATTCATGAAGCACTCGCGATGCAAAGAGAAAAGCATACAAGTGTGGTTCAAGTGATTGATCGGTTGAAATAATATGTATAACTATGACAAAAAAACAAAAATTGTAGCCACCATTGGACCTGCTTCTGAAACGTATGAAAAACTACAAGAGCTCGTCGATGCAGGCATGAATGTCATGCGGGTTAACTTTTCCCATGGCGATTATCCTACTCACTTAAAAAAGATTGAATTAGCTCGAAGATTAGAAAAAGAAAAAGGAATTTTTATTCCTGTGATGTTAGATTCTCGTGGACCAGAGATTCGGGTTGGCATGTTTGTAGGTGATGCTGCCTTAATCAAGCAAGACAGCATGATTCGCGTTAGCATGAAGCCTTTATTAGGCAATGCTGAAATCTTTTCCGTGTCATATGAAGGTTTATATGATGATGTCAAAGTTGGTGATCAACTACGCATTGACGATGGTAATCTTGCATTATTAATTGTCGAAAAAGATCGCACGACAAAACAGCTTGTTTGCAAGGCAATGAACACCCATACGATCAAAAATCGAAAAGGAATGAATGCTCCTTTTGCCCGTCTATCGATGCCTTTTATTTCTGCTCAGGACGAGGCTGATTTTAAGTTTGGTTGTGAGCACGATGTTAATTACATCGCCGCAAGTTTTACCAGAAGGAAACAAGATATTTTAGACATCCGTGCGATTGTTGAAAAATATGGTAAACCGAACATTCAAATCATTGCAAAAATCGAAAACCCTGAAGGGGTCAGTAACCTTGAAGAAATTTTAGAGGCTGCCGATGGCATCATGGTGGCCCGTGGCGACTTAGGGGTTGAAATTGCTGCGGAACAAGTTCCGATTGTACAAAAAAGAATTGTGTCTTTATGCCGTAAAGTTGGCAAACCGGTCATCACTGCCACGCAGATGTTAGATAGCATGGTCAACATGCCTAGACCAACACGCGCGGAAGTGTCCGATGTTGCAAACGCTATTTTAGAAAGCACCGATGCCGTCATGCTTTCAGCAGAAACTGCCAGTGGAAAATATCCGCTGGAATCTGTGCAAATGCAAGCGAAGATTGCCCAAACCATGGAACGTGAATTGGATTATCTTAAAATGTCTAATCAAGCCTATGATAGTAGTAAAAAAATCAATTCAGATGCGATTGCAAACTCCGTTGCCAATACTGCACTCTTAATTAATGCTCAAGCCATTGTCACCTTCACAGAAACCGGTGGGGCAGCTCGTCGAATTGCAAAAGCAAGACCTGTATGTCCCATTTTTGCCATTAGTGATCGCCGAGAAACCGTTCTTTCCTTAGGTTTGGTCTGGGGTGTTTATGGATTTCACGCCAAAGCTTTACCTCAATTTATTGAAGACATGGAAGCGTTTGCGATTTTAAAGGCAAGACAAATAGGACTAAAGCCTGGAGCAAATATTCTTCTAACAGGCGGGGTTCCAACCGGGGTCGGTTCCACCAACTTTATGAAAATTCTCACCTTGAAAGACATCAAAGAAGAACAATTATGAACCTGGTGATTGCTCTTGATATCGGCGGAACAAACTTACGCGGCGCGGTCGTTAATGATCAGTACAAATTTCTTGAAGTTAAAGTTTTACCCACACCTTTAAACGATGTAAACAAATTCCTAAAAGAAGTTAAAAACATCATTGATCAATTGCTTATTAAGCATCCTCAAGTGAAAGCGATTGCATGTGGTGTTCCTGGACGTGTTGATACCTTGGGAGGCATTGATATCTTGCCAAACATTGGCATTCGCCACGTTCCTTTAAAATCATTTTTAGAAACAACCTATCGATTACCGGTTGTCATTAAAAATGATGCTGTTATGGCAGCAATTGCCGAAGGAAATTTAGGGTTTGGTAAAGCTTTAAACTCCAGTTATTTCATCACCATTTCAACAGGGATTGGTGCAGCATTTATTGCCAATCATCAATTAAAACATAGCTCCGAAGAAGCTGGTCATATGCTTGTGCCTTTTGCGGGTGGCTTTGAAGAACTTGAAAAAGTGGCGAGCGGGCAAGGGATTGTCAACTTAGCTAAACACCATGGGGTGAATGTAACTGATGCAAAAACTTTTTTTCTTAAATTAAGTCAACAAGATTTTTCCATCCAACCTATCTTTCAACAATGGTTAGGTTACCTAACTCAATTCCTTAAATGGGTTGATCGTTATTATGCTCCGGAAGCATTTATCTTAACCGGTGGCGTCTTAAAATCAAAAGCCTTTTTCTGGGATGCTTTACAAGCTGCGGTTCCGCATATTCCCTTAGCGATGGCAACTTTTGGCCAGGATGCTGGGTTAATGGGCGCTGCAAATCTTGCCTTTTCCCTTATCTAATTGCACTTCTATTGATTCGTTATATAATAAAAATAGCGTTGACGAAGCTTGGATGATTGCTGTCGCGTATAGAAAGTTAAGTTGCTGCGATGAAAACTTAACCGCTACAAAACATCCTGACCACTTCTGAGCCATTGAGCAAACTCAATCGTGACCTCGCGTTAAGGGGCCGAAGCGTACATGCAATGCATGTAAATTAAGGTGGTACCACGCGAATAGCGTCCTTATTGATGGACGTTTTTTTATTTAAAAGGAGTAAAAATTATGATGATTATCTTACCAGACGGCAAAACGATGACGTTCAATCCAGGGACCACTGGTTTTGATGTTGCCAGTTCTATTTCTCCATCTTTAGCAAAAAGAGTGCTTGCCTATATGCTTGATGATCAACTTTTTGATTTATACTGGCCAATCCCAAAAGATGGAAAATTTAAACTCATCACTGACAAAGATCCTGAAGCACTGACGATGCTGAGACATGACGCGTCTCACTTGTTAGCCCAGGCCATCATTGCTCTTTATCCAGGCACCAAATTTGGGGTTGGTCCTGCCATTGATGAAGGGTTCTATTATGACATGGACTTACCTCAACCAATCAGCGAAGAAGACTTCCCTAAAATTGAAGCAAAGATGGCAGAATTAGCCAAAAAAGCTTTCCCGATTCAACGAAAAGAATTAAGTCAACAAGATGCCTTGAAAGTATTTAAAGATGATCCTTACAAGACAGAAATGATTCAAGCGTTAACAGGTGTCATCTCAACTTATGCCCAAGGTGACTTCACCGATTTATGTTTGGGTCCTCACTTTGTCAACACAAGTTATAACCAAAATTTTAAACTCTTAACCACCGCTGGTGCTTATTGGCGTGGTGATAGTAAAAATAAACAGTTAACCCGAATTTATGGCACGGCGTTCTTCTCCAAAAAAGATTTAGACGCGCACGTCTTGATGATTGAAGAAAGAAAAAAACGTGACCACAGAAAACTCGGCAAAGAACTTGGCTTGTTTATGCTTTCTGACTACGGCCCTGGATTTCCTTTTTGGTTAAATAAAGGGATGATTCTTAGAAAGACGTTAGAAAATTTCTGGATCGATATTCACCGGGCTGCAGGCTATCAACTCGTGCAAACCCCAACGATGTTATCCAAAGAACTTTGGGAAACCTCTGGCCACTGGGTCAACTACCGCGATAACATGTATGTTTCCGAAGTCGACGACAAAGAATATGCGATTAAACCAATGAATTGTCCTGGAAGTATGTTGGTGTATAAAAATGAATTTTACTCCTATAAAGACTTACCGATTCGCATGGGTGAATTAGGCAGTGTCCATCGTCATGAGGCCAGTGGAGCTTTATCTGGATTATTCCGCGTCCGTAATTTCACCCAAGATGATGCTCATATTTATTGCACCCCGGAACAACTAGAAAGTGAAGT
>CAMCVC010000005.1:0-36014 GCA_945879785.1 Staphylococcus epidermidis
GCGCTCATAATTTTTTTTCGAATGGACACTAAGTCTTCTTTGAGCTCAATATTTCCTTTAGGTTCAGATTTAGACATTTTTTTGCTTGGATCTGCAAGGGACATGATTCGAGTACCCAAAGAACCTAACTGCGCTTTAGGCATGACCAACACATCACCAAATCGATTGTTAAATCGTTGAACGAGATCTCTGGTTAATTCTAAATGTTGCACTTGGTCTTCGCCAACGGGAACCATTTGTGCATCATATAGAAGAATATCGCTTGCCATTAAGACTGGATAAGCAAACAAACCAAGGCCGATGGCTGCTTCCTTCATTTGTTGTGATTTTTCTTTGAATTGAGTCATTCTCGACAACTCACCCATGTAAATAAAATTTTGAAGGATGGTATTGAGTTCAGCGTGAGCAGAAACTTGTGATTGAAGAAAAATAGTGCTTTGATTTGGATCTAAGCCTGCTGCTAAATAAAAAGCAGCAATGTCCTTGGTGTTATCTTTTAATGTTTGTGGTTCGATGGGTAAAGTAAGGGCATGTAAATCAGCGATAAATAAAAAGGTTTGATAGTCTTTTTGATAGGTTGGGAAACGTTTGAGTGCCCCTAAATAATTACCTAACGTAAGGCCGCCAGTAGGCTTAATACCACTAATCATTCTTGTCATAATTTTAATTTTTATTGCTTTCTAAATCATTTTAACAAATCTTTTGTAAAGATACGATAAACATTAGGTAAACCGTACCATAAGGGGTATACTAAACATAGGTATTTTGATGGTTACTATTTACACATCTCCGAGCTGCTCAAGTTGCCGGAAAGTTAAAAAATGGTTTGAATTACAAGGTATTGCATACGAAGAACGCAATATTTTTTCCGCTACGTTAAATGAAAATGAACTCAAAGAGATGTTGGCTAAGACTGAGAATGGGACCGAAGACATTATTTCAACACGAAGTAAAATCATCAAGGAACAAAACCTTGATGTAGAAAACATGAGTATCTCTCAATTGGTTCAATTTATTAGAGAAAATCCATCGGTTCTTAAAAGACCGATTATGGTTGATAATCGCCGTATTCAAGTGGGCTATAACGAAGAAGAAATTCGTACTTTTATTCCAGTGGAAAAACGCCAAGCATCCTATAAGGATAAATCACCTGATTTAAACAAAGTTAAAAAAACAAGAAATCCAAATCGTTCTGAAGAGAAGTAATTATTTCATCGTTTTAATCGCGCGCGCATATTTTGAGACGTGATTGGCTTTGTAATCAATATTGGCTTTTTCACATAATAATTTTAATGTTTCTGCCGCATGCTTGAGTGAAGATTCTTCACTTTCTACCTCGAAATCAATTAATCCATGGTATAAATTTTTATCCAGACAAACATGGCGATTTTCAAACGTGGTTTCATATCGTTCAGTCGTCAACTGAGTAATAATTTGAAGCTTTGTTGTATCAAAACCAAACATTTCTAAAAAGTTTTTAATTAAACCAAGTGGGAAAACTTTTTTTGTTTTATAGACTAAATAAGCTTGTTCGGTCAGGGTTTGATTTTTTTCCAAGGTTCCCTCTGCCATGGGTGATTTTAAAGTAAGCGTAAAGGTTTGGTTTAATTCACGAATTCTTAAAGCAAAACCATATTTTCTCAATGAACCCATCGGATCATCAATATAGTAGTTGGTTTGAACAACTTTTAATTTTTCCTCAATTTTCAAAAGCGATTTAAGTAAGTTAAATTCTTTTTCATTAACAAGAATTTTAGCCTCAATTTCAATGTTGGTTGACATATAGGTTTCCTCTTCGTAGGTCTTTCAATGAATATGATAAAATAATTTACAGCAATATACCAAATCTTTATGAAATATGCATTCATGACACGTGATGATCAACAATCACGATCGATCAAAACTAAACTTGAAACTAAGCTAAATTCAGCTGGTCATGTTTTGAATACTGAAAAGCCCGAATTGTTAATTTTTGTTGGTGGAGATGGAACTTTTTTAAGATCGATTCAAACCTATCTTCATTTACTTCATTCGATGATTTTCGTAGGCATTCATACGGGAACCTTAGGTTTTTTTTGTGAATTTCATGATACCCAGATTAATGACCTTATCAAAGCCATTCCAACCATGAAACGAACGAGTGAAGAGTATGCTTTGGTGGAATTGACACTCATCGGTAACCAAAAACATTCATTTTATGCAGTCAATGAAGTTCGAGTTGAGAATCCTTTTCAAACGTTTGTAACCGATGTATTTATTGACAATCAAGCATTACAAACTTTTCGAGGGACTGGATTGATTGTTGCTTCGACCCTAGGCAGTAGTGCATACAATAAAAGTTTAGGTGGGGCTTTGGTTGACGTGACCAATCCAACGTTGCAACTTACAGAAATGGCCACCATTCAAAACAATGCGTATCGGTCCTTAGGAAGTTCTTTGGTTTTGGATTCAAAACGAATCATCAGCTTCAAAGGTGATTTCAAAAAAGCCATGTTTGGTTATGATTACTTACTAGCCAATGTAGATGAAAGTATTAACGAAGTGACGGTCCGTTTAAGTCAAAAGACGTTTAAACTTTATCACCAAAAACAAACCGCATATTTTGATACCTTAAAGAAAACCTTTGTTAAAAATGTGAATTAACCGCGATTCATGATCACAGGGATGATCATGGGATTGCGTTGAGTCTTGATAAATAAGTATTTTCCAACGACTTCTTTGATGGTATTTTTGAGTTCGGAAAACGAAATTCGGCTTTTCATCATTAATGATAAACGTTCTTCAAGTTTGCTTTCTGCGTTCTTAAGCATGTCATTAGAAGATTGAAAGACAAAACCTAGTGCAGTAATCGTGGGTTTGAGTAACAATTGATTATTTTTAGCATCAATGACAACAGAAACAGAGACAACGCCATCGTCTGCCAATATCTTACGGTCGCGAATCACAGCGGTGGATAATCCATTGATATCTTTTCCATCAATATAGACGGCTTCCGCAGGGACTGAAGGTCCACGGGTCACTTGTCTATTTTTTAAAACAAGTGTGTCACCATTTCGGCAAATAAATGAGTTTTGTTTTGGGATGCCAAGGGTTTCAGCAATTTCTGTATGTAACTTTAACATCCGATATTCTCCATGCATTGGCATAAAGAAATTTGGTTTAAAGAGTTTAAGCATTAAGCGTAATTCTTGGCGAGCAGGGTGACCGGAAGAGTGGACATTAAATAAAATAGAATTTGTTAAGACATTTGCACCGGCACGAGTTAATTGATTCACCACTCGATTAATGCTTAAGCCATTTCCAGGAATTGGGCTAGAAGAAAAGACAACGGTATCACCTGGTACCACCTTCACTTGACGATGATCACCTTTTGCAATACGTGATAGCGCAGCCATCGGTTCTCCTTGAGAACCAGTACAAATGATGACAGTTTCTTCTAAACGTAAGCTGCGAATATCTTCCGATGCAACAATCGAAGAATCTGGAATTTTGATGTAACCTAACTGTCTAGACATGCTGACAGCATTTTCCATGGATCGCCCGATGATGACGAGTTTCTTTTTATGAGATACCGCCGCTTCAACAATTTGTTGAATTCGAGAAATATTACTTGAGAAAGTAGAAACAATCAAACGTCCTGGAGCATTTTCAAAAATATCATTGATGGCAGAAATAACACTACGTTCAGATGGCGTGTATCCTTCAATTTCCGCATTGGTTGAATCCGAAAGCAACAAATCCACACCTTCAGTTCCTAAACGAGCAATCTTGCCAAGGTTTATTTCAGCACCAACGGGGGTTAAGTCAATTTTGAAATCACCGGTGGTAACGACTCGACCTTCAGGTGTGTCCACGCATATACCAAAGCAATCTGGAATGGAGTGAGTCATGCTAAAGAATGAAATCTTAAATTCGTTGATGTTAATCACAGTATCTTCGTCATACTCAACAATTTTTACAGGTTCTTTGATTCTTTGATCTTGGAGTTTGTGGCGAATAAAAGCCGCAGCCAATCTAGGTGCATAGATAACAGGAACAAGTACATGTTGAACTAAAAAAGGAATCCCACCAATATGATCTTCATGACCATGGGTGATGATCAGTGCTCGAAATTTTCGTTGGTTTGTTTTTAAATGGGTGTAGTCAGGAATGACATAATCCACACCGGGTAAATCCTCTTCAGGAAAACGAACACCAGCATCAATCACAATCAATGTTTTTTCGGATTCAACACAATAAGTGTTTTTACCTACTTCACCTAAACCACCAAGCGCAAAAACGGAAACACCACTTTGACCAGGATTAAACGCCATAAAAGACTCCTTTAATTAAATACATGATTATATGCATCGTCTTAATTAACTTAATTGTATATAAACGCTGTCAATAAGTAAAGAAATTAAAGTAACTCTGCATTTTGCTTTTCTTTAAACGGATCACGCTTGTCTAAGTGGTCGTAGAAGAGAACCCCATTCAAGTGGTCGATTTCATGCTGTAGAACGATGGCATCAAAGCCTTCAGCGTCTATTAAAATTTCTTTTTTTTGCAATAGATCGTAAGCTTTGACGGTAATCTTATTTGCACGATAAACGTAACCAGGAAATTCTTTATCCACTGATAAACAACCTTCACCTGATTGCAGTGCTATTTGTTTTACCGATTGTTTGACAATGATAGGATTAGCCAATGCGTATTCTACCTTTTTTTCTTCCCTTATGTAACTAATTGCAGTCATCCTTTTGCTAATGCCAATTTGCGGAGCAGCAAGACCGATTCCTTCACGTATCTTATGTTTTTCTGCATAAGGTTTATCTTGGGATAAATGAACATATTTTAATAAAGATAGCAAAATACTTTCATCTTCATTGGATAAAGGAATGGCAACTGCCATCGCCCTTTTTCTTAAAGTAGGGTTCGGATCTTGGACAACTTGAAGGCGCTTCATGTTTTTCACTTTATCATAGTTTTAAACGGTTCGTCTAGACGATTGATTGTGGTAAAGTATC
Organism: Staphylococcus epidermidis; assembly: GCA_945879785.1. Taxonomy (GTDB): domain Bacteria; phylum Bacillota_I; class Bacilli_A; order RFN20; family CAG-826; genus UBA970. Next base: position 5,007 of record CAMCVC010000005.1, read on the forward strand.
CCTATGAGTTATGCAGAGATTATCACCCTCGCCCAAAACCTTAAGGATTATCTTGAGTCCGATGAACGTGTTTCGTTATTAAACCAACTAGACCAAGCATTAAATCAGAATCAAACATTACTATTGCTTACGGAAACTTACCAGCGAGCTCAAATCAACTATCAATCGATGTGGGAAAGTTTTGGCGATGATAGTCCGCAATTGTTAAGAGCGAGAGCAGAACTACACCAAGTGAAGATTCAAGTGGACAGTCATCCGCTTGTCAGAGATTATTTAAAAGCTTATGGACAAGTTAGAGAACTTTATTCAAAAATTCAACAAGAAGTGTTTGCCCCCTTTAAGTCTCACCCTCCAGGTTGTGATTAATGTTAAGAATTATCGCTGGTCAGTTTCGTTCTAGAAAACTTGAACAACCGCCTTTTACCATTACCCGAGCCACCAAAGATCGCGTCAGAGAAGGTGTGTTTTCTTCAATCAATCAAAAAATAAATGGTGCAGTTGTGTTAGATTTATTTTCAGGATCTGGAGCCTATGCCATTGAGGCATATTCCCGTGGTGCATCAAAAATAGTTTTAAATGATCAACATCCGATGGCCCAAAGTACCATCAAGAAAAATCTTGATACATTAGGGATAAAAGATGCAACGCTTTTGGATTTGGAAGCGATGGTTTGTTTAGATTTTCTTAAGAAGAATAAGCAATCCTTTGACATGATATTTTTAGATCCACCTTATACCGATGAACGTTTACACCAAATCATTGTATCGATCATTGATAAGGGACTATTGAATAGTAAGGGTGTTATTATTACTGAACAAGAAAAGGAAACAGCTTTGTTTCCAAAAGACATTTTCATGGTGAAAGCATATAATTATGGTAGAACTCATATTCAAATTGGATGGAAACAAATATGAAAATTGCAATTTATCCAGGAAGCTTTGATCCAATTACCAATGGCCATGTTGATATCTTACAAAGAGCATTAACCATTTTTGATCATGTCATCCTCTTGTTGGCAGTCAACCCTAACAAACAATCGAGCTACGCAGTCAATGATCGTCTTGCCATGCTTCGATCAGTAGCCAATACATTTCCTTCTGGAAAAGTTACCGTTGATCATACCAATGGTTTAACCGTTCGATACGCTGAATCCAAAGGGGCTATTGCATTAGTTCGTGGACTAAGAGCAGTTCCTGATTTTGAATATGAACATGAAATTTACGCTGGTAATCAAATCATCAATTCAAACATTGAAATGGTGTTCTTTATGGCAAAGAATAATCATGAAATGATTTCTTCTACATTAATTAAACAACTGCATCAAAGTGATGTTGATATATCGGCTCTTGTTCCTAAGGTTGTTTTACCACTTCTTAAGAAAAAGTAACATCACTTTAAGTAAATAAATGACACGTGTCTGCCTGTTTTTTGATCGCGATCAAATGAGAAGTAATCCGTTGGATTTGAAAATGTATCGAGATTACTGACATGGATGTGATTAGGTTTCAATCCTGCATCCACAAGCTGCATATAATTTAAGAGCGGAATATCTAGATAAGAAGTCCCACCTATTGTTTTGATGATTGCTCCATGATTTGGATTTGCTTTCAAGAGTTCAGCTTTTCGATGTTCTGTAATCGGATGATGGGCAAAATCGATGGATGGTCCAAGGTGGGCAATCAATTGAGCTGGCTGAATGTTGGTTTCTTTGACCAATTGATCAATCGAAATTTTAGTTATGCCTTTTAAACTTCCAATGGTTCCCGCATGAATAATTGCAATCAAGGGTAGGCTTGGATGGTATATAAATACTGGAACACAATCGGCATGAAAAACGCCAAGCAATAAATTAGATTGGGTAGTGTATAAAGCATCTGCAACCACACCTTCTTCATAAGCCTTGCTACCTTTTCCCGCATCCTTCGACGTGACTTTTTTAAGAACGGTTGAATGGGATTGATTCGTCAAAATCATTTTATTTAGGTCAACTTGAATATGTCTTGAGAAAATTTGCCTATTTTTGCGAACGGATTCTACATCATCCCCTGTATGATAGGCCATATTTAAAGAATCAAAAGGTGGAAGAGAGCTTCCGCCATGGCGTTTGGTTGTTCCAGCAAGCAAGCGACTATCGTTAACGGCGTACCATATAAGTTGATCATTCATGTTAGGTTCATTATACAAAAAAACGCTTCCAGTGAGGAAGCGTTTGCTGTTATTGAAAAATTTTAGATTATCTTAGTTCAAATAAGTTACGGTGCATCCAGGCATCTGATAGTGTCACAGCTTTATCGTAAAAATTAGCGCCTGGTACAGAAATAAGTAATTCTGAAATACCTTCCTCTGGACTGTTTGTAGATAAATCATACATGATCACGGTTGGGGTTGGAATGGAGTTTGATTCTGCACTTTCTAATGTATCAATTAGAACATCGGTTAGTTGATTGTTTACTTTGTAAGGTGAATTTCGAGCAACATCTGCAGTTCTTTCTAAGAAATCAGTATTTCTTTGTAAAAATCTTTCAAATGGTGTGGTGGTTGTGTCTTCTGGGAAATCGTAGCTTTCATCGGTGAAGATGGTATAAAACTTAAAGGTTCCAAATTGTTCTTTGGTGACTTCGCTGATGCTGTCACTTTCCTGAGTACCATAATAACGAGAGGTGTTTTCGACTAATTCTTTAAGTGCAGGTTGGGCATCTTTGCAAAACTGACAATTGACTTGGACAAACACAACCATGAACTTTTCTCCAAATTCATCGGAGTTCTCCATCATTGCGTCGATTAATTTTTGTGCATCAGAATCTTCTTCACCTTCAAGTTTCTTTTCAAAGCTACGGTAGTAACTTTCAGGGCTATTGATGCTTTCAGCTATGCCATTAACCCATTCAGTGATGGTAGGGATAGAGAAGATGATTGCGAAAATGGAACCAACAATCAACAAAGGTTGTACCCATGCTGTTTCTTTAATCCAATTCCATAGACCACCAAATATTTTTCCGAAAAACAATCCAATTGGTTTCATTTGAAAACCTCCAGCTAATCTCGTATAGCACGTTAAGTTTACCAAAGACTAATGAGTACTTCAATAAAAATTACTCCCTTCATCTAAAAGGTTTGAAATAAGGTATAATTCTATCGATTTAAAGGTGGATAATCCCAATGCATCATTACTATACACAATTCCAATCTTGGCTCTCAAAAAAACCTCATTTGAAAAACATTTTAGAAAACATTGCAATCTTTTTCGTGTCTGCTCTTTCATCATTCCTTGCTGCATATGTCTTTCGCTCGTTTATTGTTCCAGGTGGTGATCCTGTTCCAACCCCATTAATTACGGGTGGTGTCTCCGGTATTTCCCAAATTACCAATCGCTTATTCGATGTCTTAAATTTATTAAATCAAGTAGAAAATCGAACTTTACAAGCAATCTTTTATTTAATTTTCAATATCCCAATTTTTATACTCGCCTATACGAAGATCGGTAAACGATTTGCTATTTTTTCTTTTATTAATGTTATTACAACCTCATTTTTTATTGAAGTCATCCCTTTTGAATGGACACAATTAGTCACCATTTCTGAAGATTTATTGTCGAGAGCAATCATTGCAGGATTCATTCAAGGTTTTGCTAGCTCTTTAGCATATCTAATGGATATTTCTAGTGGCGGCATGGATGTGATTACCGTATATTTTGCTAACGTCAAATCTACATCGGTAGGCAAATATGCCTTTGCTATTAATGTTGTGATTTACTTTTTATTTACTATTCTTTATTTATTAAATACTGATTCCATGACTGGGGCATTGAATGCGGTTATTTTCTCAGTTATCTATTCATTTACAACTTCTCAAGTGGTTGATGCCATTAACATTAGAAATAAGAAAACCCAATTACAAATTGTCACATCAAGAACGGATTTACCTAAAATTTTGATGGAAAAGTTCTTGCATGGGTGCACCGTGGTTCAAGCAAAAGGCGGCTACACCAATTCAGTAAAATACATTGTTTACATGGTTGTATCTAGTAGAGAAGTGCCAAGCGTGGTTAAACATATTCGAACGGTTGATCCAGAATCCTTTATCGATGAATCGCCATCCCATCAAGTCTATGGGAAGTTTTTCATCAAACCAATCAAGTAATTATCGGTATTCGGAAAGAACGTTAGATAGCAAGGTGGGTCGATCGGTCATAATCCCATCAACTCCTTTTTCAATAAGACTTCGCATGGTTTCTTCGTCATTGATTGTCCAGTAGTGGACAGCAATGTTGTGCATATGGGCTGTATTGATCAATAGATTGGTTGTCAAAGACAGACCAAGTTGCTCTGTTGGAAGTTGAAAAACGGCAATAGGTTGACGATAAAAAACGCTCATAAGTGTTGTTTGTAAAATGAAAAAACTAAGTACCCCATTAAATTCTGGTGAGAACATGAGTTGCGGGTGTGAAGTTTTTTGTAAGGATTCCATGGATTGAAACACTTCTTCGTGAAAAGTCGCAAGCACAATTCGCTGGTATGTTTGATGAGTTGTATTTAAATCATCCATAATTTCAATCACTTTGTCTAATGCTAACAAACCAACTTCTCCAGTTTGTTTGATCTCGACGTTGATTAAATTATTGGGAAAAAGAGTAATTAACTCCTCTAACGTAGTGACTAAAAACTTGGTTGGATGTCGTGGGCTAATCCCTTGTGGATAAGTCACATCTTCCGGAGTCACCTCTTGATTGGCATAGTTTTTATACTTAAAGAATTCGCCGCTTGTATTGTAACCATTCGCTCCAGAGATATTGTTTTGATAACCAAAGTCCACTTCATTGGCAACAAGGTCGGAATAATTCGTATTGATAACATCAGCATTAATGAGGTTAGTCTTTTGATCTAAACTACGGTCGTGAGAAAGAATAACGACCCCATCTTGAGTAAGGTTAACATCAGTTTCTAACATGACATTTTCATCAATGCTAAAAGCATGATAATAGGCTTCCAAAGTATTATCAGGAAACTCTAAATTACCACCACCGTGAGCAATGATGAGAGGTAAATCACCTTTCTCAACCCGAAGTGGATTTGAACCCTGAAAATTTTGTGGTCTAGGAAAAAGTGCGATTAAACCATAAACAATAAGAATACTTAGGAAGATTTGTCTTTTTTTGATTTTTTTCATATTTTTTTCTTGGCGGAGAAAGAGGGATTTGAACCCCCGCGAGACTTGCGCCTCCTATCAGTTTTCGAAACTGACCCCTTCAGCCACTTGGGTATTTCTCCTTGTGAGCAATTATACACGAATTAACTTTCGATTTCATCGTCGATTAGTATGCATATATTGATATTGTTAGTGATGATTCTAAAAGGTATAATTTTAAGGATGCAATGGTTTGAATTTCCTTGGTTAACGACTCTTGAAAATCCATTATTGATTTTTGTAATCGGTATTGTATTAATGGTTATTTTCTTGATCATTTTAATTACGTATTTCACCTTTCTTGCCCAGCAAAGAAAGCACCAAGTGGCAATCAAACAACGCATTCATCATTACTTGGTTTATCGAATCAATCTTAAACTCGATGTAGTCTATGAATTTAAACCCAAATATCCTGGACATGATAAGTTAATTCCCGTAAGCCAATTTTTAAAGAAGTTTCAACCCTCTGATGCAGAAAAAATATATCAATGGTGGGAAAAATTACTCCAGTCAAAACTTGATACGCCTTGGATCCTGACCACGAAGTCCATGAAGAAAAAACAAGATAGCCACAGGCAATTAATTTTTGAAATTATCAAAATAGATGAAGCTAAGCAAACCATTCATTTTCATCAATATGGTTTGAAATATTTAAAACCAAATCCTAAAAAATTAGCGACAAAACAACTTGTGATTAGTTCACAGCAAGCATTTGATATTGTAAAAAAATTACCAGTTAAACAAGGAGCTTTTATTTCCATTTTTATGATGTTTCCGCGTGCTGGATTAGATGAGCAATTTAAATATTTTTATTTGTCTCAATGTAAAGAAAAACTTATTCCTTATTTGTCATCTCAATTACTGTTAATTGATACTGCAAACGATATTTTAGTCTTGGCAACAAAGTCTCTTGAATCTCATGAGTATATGCAAATTGCTCAAAGTTTGTATCGCGTGATTTCTCAATATGTAGAGGTAAATGCATTAGAATCATTAATTAAATTTAATTTAGCCATTATTGAACACAAACATTTCCCTAATGATCTAGGAACTTTACGTCGTAAAAGTAAGGAACTTAATCAACTTATGATGAAGAAAAAACTTAACGTATTAGCTTATGAAAAACATCAACCTGTCGCTCAAACGTTAGAAAAAAATGAGACGCTATTTGCTGATGATTTTTATCGCCAACTCAAATTTAACTTTCTTTACCGCCCTCTTGTTAATCAACCCGATATTGACGTCGTTGGGCAACAAATTGTCATTCAACCCCAAACGCCCTCTACTTTAAATACATTTGAATTACTGAAAGAAGTGCCCATCATGATGGAATATACGAAAGAGTTCTATCGTCGATACCTCTCACTCATTCAACAATCATTGACCCTTCAACAAGGTATTTTACTCACACCTTTTTCTTTAACCATGAAATTACAAGAGTTACTACCTGAAATAAAGAATCTTACCTCAGCTTCCCAGTTGGTCGTTTTACTTGATGAAAGTGAAATCAATGAAATTGCTACAACAGAAATATCCCTTAAAACATGGGCCGACCCATTAAAAAGATTGGGAGTTCATTTTGCAATTACCATTGATAATATGACCCCCAATATGGAAGATCCTATTTATCAGTTTTTTGACTACTTGGTCATCGACTATAAACGAATGATTAACGTTGAAAACAATCAAAAGACATCCATTCAACTTAAATCAATCTTTCAAAACTACAGTCGATTTGAAAAGCCTTTTGTTGTGATTGATATGCTCTCAGAGGCAAGTCTAGAATTGTTACCATTAAAGCATGTTAAAATTCTAGGTGCTGATTGGATTATGGGTTTTCAAACCAAAGCCGATCAGTTAACAAAAAGGCAAGTTAGCAAAATCAAGAATCTTATTAACAAACAGGAGCAGTATCATGGAAAAACAAATTAAAAACGAGGCCATCACATCACGTACACAAGACTTCGCGCAATGGTACACCGATGTTTGTAAAAAAGCTGAATTAATGGATTATTCATCCACCAAAGGATTTATTATCTATCGACCATATGGGTATGCAATTTGGGAACAAATTCAAAAGTATCTTGATTTAGAATTTAAAGAAACAGGTCATGAGAATGTTTACATGCCTATGGTGATTCCTCAAAGTCTTTTTAATAAAGAAAAAGAGCACGTAGAAGGATTCGCCCCTGAAACCTTAGTTGCTACGCTTGGAGGAAAAGAAAAACTCGACGACCCGCTCATCATTCGACCCACCTCAGAAGTTTTATTCTGTGAACATTATGCAAAAATCGTCAATTCTTATCGTGATTTACCCAAAAAATATAACCAATGGTGCTCGGTGGTGAGATGGGAAAAAACCACAAGACCATTTTTACGTGGTGCTGAATTTTTATGGCAAGAAGGTCATACAGTCCATGAAACAGAACAAGAAGCACGCTTTGAAACCTTACAAATGCTAAAAATTTATCAAGACATGGGTGAACAATTATTAGCGATCCCCTTCTTAACGGGTAAGAAAACTGAGAAAGAAAAGTTTGCAGGGGCAATGGAAACCTATGCAATAGAAGCTTTGATGCATGATGGTAAATCGTTACAATCTGGAACAAGTCATTATTTCGGCACTGGATTTGCCAAAGCTTTCGGCATTCAATTTCAAGACCGGCTAAACACCTTACAACCCGTTCATCAAACGTCTTGGGGAGTTTCAACTCGCTTAATTGGAAGTTTGATTATGGTTCATGGCGATGATAATGGTCTTGTATTACCACCTCAAGTTGCTCCAATTCAAGTGATCATCGTTCCTATCATGCAACAAAAACCAGGCGTAATAACGGCTGCAAAAGCACTTCTAGACACCTTAAAAGCTTCAGGAATAAGAGCAACCATGGACGCAACGGACAATTCACCTGGTTGGAAATTTGCAGAAGCGGAAATGAAGGGCATTCCATTACGTGTTGAAATAGGCCCTAGAGACTTAGAACAACAACAAATTGTGATTGTGAAGCGTAATGATAAAGTTAAAAAAATCATTAAATTTGCTGATTTAGTATCTGAAGCAAAAGGATTAATGGTAACCATCCAACAAGAAATGTTATTGAAGGCCAAAGAACATTTATCGATGAATATTCGAGAAGTGTCATCTTTAGACCAGTTGATTGAAACCCTTAATCAGTTTGGTGGATACGCCAAAGCTTCCGTTGATGATAGTGAAGACGTTGAACGCATCGTCAAGGAAAAAGCTCAGGCAACCGCGCGGGTTATTCCTTTTGATCAAGTTGGATTACAAGCAAGATGTGCCATCACCGGCAAACCAGCCAAACGAATCGTTTATTTTGCGCGAGCCTATTAATTAACCTTGAATCGTCGTCAAAACCTATGCTACTATGTTTTAGCGTTGGAGTAGTACCCAAGAGGCTGAAGGGGACGGTTTGCTAAACCGTTAGATCGGAGTAATCCGGTGCGAGGGTTCAAATCCCTCCTACTCCGCCATAACCCATATTCATTTATGGGTTTTTTTATTTTGAGATTAGGCGAAAAAGTTATAAAATTACAGATAACAACGATTATGGTGATTATAGAAACTGTTAAGACTCGAAACGAACTTAAAAAATTTATTGATTTTCCATCCAATTTATATGAAGGAAATCCTTTTTTTACCCCTTATATCTTTGAGGATGAATTAAGTAATCTTAATCCAAAAAAGAATCCAGCGAGTTCTTATTGTGATTTTAAGTTATTTCTAGCTAAAAAAGATGGCAAGATTGTTGGTCGAGTTGCTGCCATCATTAATCGGTTTTCAAATGAGAAGTATCATGAAAAACGAGTTCGTTTTAACCGAATTGATTTTATTGATAACCAAGAGGTCTTTGACGCCTTGATTGGTGCAGTTAGTCAGTATGGTAAAGAGCATGGCATGACCCAAATGGCAGGGCCATTAGGATATTCAGATCAAGACAAAGAAGGCTTACTTACCTTTGGTTTTGAAGAGAAAAATATGTTTGTTACTTTTTATACTGCTCCCTATTATGTTGACCATTTTCAACGGTATGGATTTCAAATCGATGCCACTTGGAAGGAATACCAAATTAAAGTCCCTAAATCGATACCCCCTATTTTAGATAAAATTTCCCAACGGGTCATGGAAAGAAATCATCTACACGTGGTTCGCATTAAGTCCAAAAAGTATCGATATTTAGCCCCATATATCAAACAAATCTTTCAATTGATGAATAAGACGTATGATCATCTTTATGGATATGTTCCTGTCAAAGAAGATTTGATGGATATGTTGGTGAAACAATATATTCCGTTGGTCAATCTAGATTATATTCAACTGATCTGTGATGCGAATGATACTTTGGTCGCATTTGGATTGATGATTCCTTCACCCGTTGATGCTTTAAAACGTTCAAAGGGACATTTGTTTCCCTTTGGATTTATTAATTTTTTCAAGCAATTAAAGCATAGTAAAGTTTTGGATATGCTTTTAATTGCAGTTGAACCATCCTTAAAAAATTCCGGTGTTTTAGCCCTTGTCTTTACCGAAGCCATTCGTAATGCAATAAAAAACGGCATTGAGCACGCTGAAACAGGACCAGAATTAGAAAACAATCAACACGTTCAATCGTTATGGAAAAACTTTGATTCTCGTCACCATAAAACAAGAAGTGCTTTTGTGAAAGATATTCAATAAATGGCAACCAAGAAATATACGTTTTGGCAGCATGGGGTTTATGTCAAGATCATTCGTTTTTTTGTTGGACCTTTTTTTAAACTCTATTACCGTTTTAGGGCTCGTTCAATCAAGATTAAAAAGACCGGTCCTTATTTAATCCTTGCCAATCACACGGCAGAATTCGATATTATTTTCTTAGGGATGTTGTTTGATGCCCCTTTGTACTTTGTGGCAAGTGATCAACTGTTAAACTCTGGAAAAGGTAGCTGGGTTTTAAGAACACTTTTTAATCCAATTCCAAAGAGTAAATCGGTAGCGGATTTGGCCGTGGTTAAAAGAATGAAGTCAGTCATACAAGAAGGTGGTAACGTAGCAATTTTTCCAGAAGGTAATTCATCCATTCATGGTGGGCCTTCTAAAATTCCTGAAGGGATGGGTCGTTTAATAAAATTTTTAAATGTTCCCGTCAAGTTTATCTCTATTCAAGGATTATATTTATCGTCCCCTCGCTGGTCGTATCATCGAAAATTTGGGCCTTCAACCATGAAACAGATAAAAACCATCACCCCCGATCAATTTCATTCCATGGCACCGGAATCATTAGAAACCCTAGTGAAAGAGACACTCAATATTTCCGCCTATGATCACAACCAGTTCTCCTATCGAGGAAAGCGGATGGCTGAAGGATTACATAAATTAATTTTTACCTGCCCTCAATGTCGTGGGTTGTTCACCACAGACAGTAGGCATGATGAGTTATTTTGTGACCAATGTGACTTTAAAGGGACTTATGATCAACATGGCTATTTAACCATTAACGGTCACAAAGATAATTTAATCAACCATGATGCGATGAATCTTCAGCGCTTCCACGAATACATGCTTGTTCATGGAAACAAGGTTGCTATTCACCGCCAATGTGAGGTTGCATTTTGGGAAGGTGGAAATAAAAGACGATCTGCTTTTGAAGATACAAATTTTGAAATTTCAGAAAAAGGAGTAAAATTACTACTCAAGGACAAGGAAATCCACTATTCCTTTGATGACATCTATTCTCAAGCGATTCAAGTTCGAACGAAACTTCTCATTTATCCTAACCAAGGTCAAATGATGTTGCTAAGGTTTGACAAAAAGGACTCCCCATACGCTTTGTTCAACGTGATCAAATGGTATAAGACTCATTTAATGGAGGAAAATAAACATGAATTTACTAAGCGCCTCGCCACAACCTTTTTGGGCCTTTGATTTTTACTGGAGTCAGATCATCCAATTTTCGATCATTATGGCCATTTTGTTATTGGCCAATGTATTAAGAAGAAAAGTTCTTTGGTTAAAAGCTTCTTTATTGCCAGTGGCAGTCATTGGTGGTTTCTTAGGCTTATTGATCAAGTATCTTTTTAATGGTAGCCCAATCTCTATTGCTAATCTAATGATAGAAGAGACGAGCTTATTTAATGTGGACATATTAAGTTCGTTTACCTACCACGCGATTGCCATAGGTTTTGGTGCCTTAACCCTTAAAGGTATCGATCAGATGAATCAAGGACCAATGAGGAAAAAACCACTCGCCGTGAAGAGTGGGATGGTCATCGTTAATTCTTATCTAATCCAGGGTATTTTTGGTCTAGTTGTCACAAGTATTCTTACTTTCTTCTTTGTAAACATTCCTAATTATGCTGGGTTTTTATTACCGATGGGTTACGGTCAAGGACCTGGTCAAGCTCTGAATGTTGGTGATATCTTTCAACGTCTAGATTTTGTCTATGGGCGTGATTTTGGTCTTTCTATTGCTTCAATTGGTTTTCTTGCAGCGTCATTAGGCGGCGTCATTTATCTACGGAAATTAAAAAACAAGGGCTTATTAAAGACAGTAGAAGATACCTCGATGGAATCAAAAGAAGAATCCACCATCTTAGAAGGCAACGGCCAAATCCCTCTTGTCGATGCCGTGGATAAGTTAACCATTCAAGTTGCCATTTTATTCTTTATTTATGGTTTATCATGGTTATTTATTTATGTTCTTGAACAATTGATGCGACAAAGCGGTGTAGATTTTTTAATTAGGAATTTAATCCCACTTTTATATGGTTTTAACTTTATTATTGTTGTTTTTGCAGCATTATTATATAAAGTGATCACCCGCAAACTCATTCAATCCAAGATCATGAAAAGAATTTACACGAATGATTTTTTACTCAACCGGATTGCTGGATTAGCATTCGACATCATGATGATTGCCTCGATTATGGCTATCGATATGACCTTGGTTGGTGATTTAGGGTTCTTGGTAACGTTACTTGTTTTAGTGATAGGTGGTGGCTTGATCACTTACTTCTATCTAGGTTATCTCACCAAGATTGTCTATCCAAGCTACCCTCATGAAGCATGGTTGGTTTTTTATGGCACCATGACCGGCACCGCCTCCACTGGGATCGCCTTATTAAGAGAAAAAGACCCTTATTTTGAAACTCCTGCTGCCAATGACATTGTCTATGGCTCATCGATGGCTATTCCTTTAGGTTTTCCTTTGCTCTTATTTGTTGGGGTTGTGAGTCAAGGGTGGGTATCTTTGTTCATTGTTTTGGTTATTTTGTCATTAATTTTTACGGTTTATCATCTAATTTTAAGCAAATCAAAGAAGAAACAAAATCTTCAGTAATCTTTTCACACTTTCATTGTTAAATCTTTTATAATACCTATGTTTAATAGGAGGACTTTGTTATGTCCAAAATTAAGTCAGTTTACGCTCGTGAAGTCATCGATTCCCGTGGCAATCCTACCGTTGAAGTTGAAGTCACCACAGAAAAGGGTTCTTTTGGGAGAGCAATTGTCCCATCAGGCGCTTCTACCGGTGAACGGGAAGCCATGGAATTACGTGATAACGACCCAAAGCGTTACATGGGTAAGGGCGTTAGCCAAGCAGTCAATAACGTGAATAAGCTTATTGCCAACAAAGTCATTGGTTTAGATGTTACCCACCAAGGGGAAATCGATCAACTCATGCTCACGATGGATGGCACCGATTTTAAGACGAATTTAGGGGCTAATGCTATTCTTGCGGTTTCCTTAGCAGTTGCTCGGGCTGCCAGTGAAGAGTTGAAGTTACCCGTCTATCAATACCTTGCCACTTTATACGGTACAGAAGCTAAAGTATTACCTGCGCCGATGATGAATGTGATCAACGGTGGTGCCCATGCTGATAGCTCGGTTGATTTTCAAGAATTTATGATCATGCCTTTAGGTGCACCTTCATTAAAAGAAGCAGTTCGCTGGGGTGCTGAAGTTTTCCATACCCTCAAAAAAGTCTTAAAGAGTAAAAAACATATTACAGCAGTTGGTGATGAAGGCGGTTTTGCCCCTAATTTAAAGAGCAACCAAGAAGCGTTGGATGTCATCATGGAAGCAATCAAACAAGCTGGATACGTTCCAGGTAAAGATATTTTCTTAGCGATGGATGTTGCTGCCTCCGAATTCTACAATGAAGAAACTAAGGTTTATGAACTCAAGAAGAGTGGCGAAGGGAAGAAAACCACTGCAGAAATGATTGCCTGGTATGAATCACTGATTGCCAAGTACCCGATTGTTTCCATTGAAGATGGTCTTTCAGAAAAAGATTGGGATGGTTGGAAACTTTTAACCGCAAAACTTGGTGGCAAAGTTCAAATCGTTGGTGATGATTTGTTTGTCACCAATCCCAAAATTTTACAAGAAGGTATCAACCGTAAGATTGCAAATTCAATTCTTATCAAAGTTAACCAAATTGGCACCTTAACTGAAACCTTACAAGCGATGAAATTAGCTGCTGCTAATGGATACACTGCGGTCATCTCGCATCGTTCTGGTGAATCAGAAGATACCACCATCGCCGATTTAGCAGTTGCAACCAATGCAGGTCAAATCAAGACAGGTTCAATGTCAAGAACTGATCGGGTTGCAAAATACAATCAACTCCTCAGAATTGAAGACCAACTTGGGAACAAAAGTGTTTTCCGTGGCCTTGATTCTTTGAAAGTAAAAGCTTAAGTTAAATTCTTTTTATCATTTAAAAACCCACTTTTGATGGTGGGTTTTTTCTATTAAATATGTAACCAGCGTTGTAAGTAATACCAGAATTTTGGTCTTAAGTAAGTTAATAATGCCGTCAAGGAAATCAATGAAGTAATTAAGGCAATCAACGACGGAACAAAAACAGATGATGCAAACAACCAAACCATCAATGAAAACTGCACTATTCCTACGATGGAGCTTACCAACATTTGAAAGAGAATGACATCTGTTTTTCTCATGATGGTTGCAAGAATAAAAAAGAGTAAATTGCTCGTTGATATGAGAATAGGTACCACATATTGTAGGGGCCATGCATCGAAGGTTTGTTGGTTGACAAACGCCAATAAAGTCGTAATGATCGACAAGCCAAATAACTGCCATAAGATCACATATCCAATGCCATTCCGGTTATAAATCGTTTTGTAAATGAGAATCCACATATAAAAAACAATAAATGTCATCAGGAAAGTCGTTCCTAATTCAGAGGCAATCAAGGCTAGATCAATGATCAAGGTCAATAACAAAGCTAGTAACAAAGGAAAGGCAAAAAAAGCATGCATGGTGGATGCGGTTTGTTTTTCGATTTGATTATAATTCGGAGTTGGATAAAGGATTTCTTTATCATTTTCTGATACTTGATGGACAAAACCACCGCAAACAGGGCAGTGGGTCAAACTGCTGTCGACTTGAATATGACATCGTTTACATGTTTCCACTTACTGACCCTCCTCCCATCGATTGCCGCTGGCTTTGACTTTCACGTTTAAATCCTTAACAAGAATGTCGACAAATGCTTGAATAAATGAGCGATCATCAATGATTCGAGAAAAGGTTATCACCAGTTGATCTAAAAAAGTTGCAATCGCGACATTGATGGGTAGGATAGAAGTTGCACAAAGCATAAATTCAAAATGATCAATAAATGATTGTGTGGACTGTGGCATCTCAACTTTCCCTAAATTAGACATCACGATGCTTAAAGCGGTTTCCCCAACACGATTAAACACAAATTTAATAATCCATCGTTTCATGAACAAAGGAATAAATCTTAATAAAAGCATTCGTTCAACTTTTAAATTTGCCCTGATTTGAGGGGCAAGAATCTCAAGTTGCTGACCCTCTTTTAACTGTTGATTAACAACATCTAAAACCTCTTGAAAGGTAGCATTGGGTTTAAAAAAACCACCGATGTTGATCGTCATCACAAAGTTTTTCATCGTTTTTGAGGGTATGTACTTACGCATATCGACTGGAATAGAGAGAATGATTTTCTTTCTCTTTTTTGGATGAAGAGCTTCTTGTTTTTTAACCAAAATTAAAATTAACATGGTTGCAAATAAACCTGTAATTGTGGTTTGTTTTGCTTTGGCAACCGTAATCAATTCATTTGTGCTTAAATGCAAATGGGTAAAGTAGTGACCAGTGTGCTCAAAATAATTTCCTTTTAAATGGAAAGCATTTTCTGTTGGCAGAAAAATACCGTTTCCTTTGGTCACTTTCGTTGCAAAGCTATCTTCAAGTTCCGCATATGTCACTTGATCATTGGCGTCAAACATGATGCCCTCTGCATCCACGGTATAACCTTTTTCTCTTAAATAAGCTAATGTGAGGGTTTTTAAAAACTCCATGCCACCTCTTCCATCGGTGATTGCATGAAATATCTCAATAGAAATACGTTGGCGGTGATAATAAATTTCAATCAAATGTTTAAAACGGTCATTGGGTCTTGGGTTCGTTCCAAATATATTTGGATCAGGCTGGACTTTAAAAAGTTTAGACTGATTTTCTAGATAGTACCAAAATAATCCTTTTCTTAAGCGGGTATTAAAATTTGGAAAACGAAACAATGTTTTTTCTGCAGCAAGTTGAAGAACAACCGGATCAATGGTTTCCTTGAGAACAATACTTAAGCGAAAATAAGAGGCTCTTAATTTTCCGGTAATGATAGGGAAAAGTTTACCGGCATTGTCGATTTTAAACCACTGCGTTGTTCGATTCATGATCTGCGTTTTATCTTAGTGATTAATTTTTTATCAAGTAAACATTGAAGTAGTTTTTCTGAAGCTTTGCCACGATGGGACACTGTATTTTTCTCTTCAATCGTTGCCACCGAAAAATTCTTTCCAAGGTCATCACTATAAAATATTGGATCATAACCAAACCCTTCAGTACCTTGTTGAATTTCTCTTGAGATTTTGCCAATGGTTGTCCCAATAAAAAATCGCATTTCTTTGTGAGGATAAAGAATGACAAAAGCAGATGTAAATTGAGCTTTTCTGTTTTTATGAGACGCCATCAATCGAATAATTTCTTGGTTTTTTTCATCATAGCTTTTTTCATTCATCCATCGAGAAGAGTACACACCAGGAAAACCTTTCAAGGCATCAATTTGCAATCCTGAATCATCGGCAACCACAGTTTTATTGACATGTTTTGCAACCGCTTTGGCTTTGAGTAAAGCGTTTTCTAAAAAAGTATGGCCTGTTTCTTTTGGATTTAATTTAAGTTTTAAATCTTCCAACGTTAAAAACGTCACGGTGTAATCTTTAAAGAAAGCTTTGATTTCATTGATTTTCGATTGATTATTGGTTGCTAGGACTATTTCGTAGTTCATCAATCTCATCTTATCAAGTTTTTCCTAAAATAAGAAATATTTTCACGATATAGTCTTACTTTCCTTGAGTAACCCATTGAATGGATAAGAAATAAAAAACCCTTATCTTTCATGAATTAATTCATCAATCATAAGGGTAATTTTAAATTTTTGGAGCAGGTGACGGGAATCGAACCCGCGTAATTAGCTTGGAAGGCTAATGTTCTACCACTGAACTACACCTGCAAAAGGCAACGAAATTATCTTACCATAGTTGTGATTGTAAGAAAATCTCGTTTATTTAAACTAGGATTTTAGTAAGTTTTCTAAAGCGGTTAAAGCATGAAATCCGGGCTTTTTATAAGTTTGTTTTCCTGCAGAAAAAACCATCATGGTAGGGATAGACATAATTCCATGCGCTTCTGCTAAATCTACATTTTGGTCAACATTGACTTTTAAAATGATTGAATCCGGTTGCTTTTTAGAAAAATCATCAAGCACCGGTGCTTGCATTTTGCATGGCCCACACCAATCCGCATAAAAATCGACAATCACTTTTCCTTTTGAAGTTTGAATAACATCATTAAATTCCTTCACGGTGGTAATATTCTTGATCATCTTGTTTCCTCCCTTGATGACATTATTGAATCCATGTGGTCAATAAGTAAATTCCATACAATCCAATGAAATGAAGTGGATAGTAAGCGTAACTAAACAATTGAAACCAGCTAGGTGGATTGCCCTTGTCACCTCGATAATAATAGATGAAGTAACCTGCAAACACCGCGTAAGTTTGAGCTCCGACAAAGCGCGTTAGATAGTTTGCTAATAAATCACCACTTGGCATTCCTTGACTTACTAGTAACTCCATTATATACCAAACCACATGCATCATTATTAATGCAACACTCGTCAATACATAGTTATGTTCAGCACCATGATTCAACCGTAAAAGCGTCGTCAATTTTTGCTGAATTCCTTTTGAATAAGTAAAGAAGAAGACCAACATCATGATTAGTCCATAAAGACCATAATCTGCTCTTAAAAAGTTAGGTACGCTTGACTCAAAACTTGTCCATATGACATAAGCAATGGGTAAGAATCCAAGCGGTTTGATTAACCATGATTTTTCTTTCAATAAAATCATCGCCAAGGCGGCCAAGGATAAGTCGACAAATATGTTTCCTGCCAAAGCATTGATGTTTACTTGTTCTAAGACAAACATCGATAGGCCAATCAACCATGCCATCGCAAAAAGTTTTGAAAAGTAACGGTAACGATGTTTGGTTCGATAAATTCCTTCAGCAATCATAAAAGCAAACAAAGGGAATGCAAGTCTACCAATTAATCTAGCAATAATATATAACGTATCAATCGTGTTGTTATTCGTGTAAGGATAAAGAACCAGCACGCCAAAATGATCGATGGTCATCGTGATTAAAGCAATCCATTTTAATTGATAAGCAGTGAAATTTCTTCTCATCATGGTTAAAGACTCGAACTCAATTCAGGGGATATTAGAATACTCATGACAGATAAAAGGTTATTAAAGATATGCGTTGCCATGGCCACCTGAAGTCCAAAGCGATCGTAGAGAAAACAAAACCAAGCTCCAGCGACTAAATAGATAGGTAAATTGAATAACTCATTGGTTAAATTCGTCGCGGTAAAATCAAAATGGATGAATCCAAAAATAGTCAATGTCGCAAGATAGGCAACCCATTTGTTTCGTCCTTTTAAATACTGAAACAATCCTAATCGATAAGTCCATTCTTCCACGATGGGGCCAAGAAACCCAAACGTCATTAATGAAATGATGGGAGAATCTTTGACGAGCCTAACGATGGCGGCCTGATTTTGGTTATCTTCCAGTTGAATGCCTAAGGCATCGTAAAGCGATACCAACCCAAAAGATGTCAAAAGAATTGCAAAGGTAAAAGGCAAACCTAACCACCATTGTCCTGAAAATAACGCAGGAATGAAGGTGGTTCGTAAATAAGGCCAAATTAAGATCATACCGATCATGAACAAAGTGAGATATGTCAGTGAATTTACATAACTAAAAAATAGATCACTATTTAAGAAAATGTCAATTTCTTCAAGGGGTAGAATAAGAGGTACGATGAATCCAAAAAGAGCACTAAAAAAAATGGCGAAAACAAGTAGCCCAATCCAACCCAAAAAAAACAACAATAATTGCTTGTTTTTATCGATTTGAAAGGGTTGCGGTTGTATATCCAAATTCATGTATAAATATATCTTTTTATTATGATAGCATATCAATATCATATAAAATGATAAAGGAAACCCCATTAGGAGGTTAGCTATGTTAACAACATTTAGTTTTGGAATCAATCCAACACAAATTGCCCAATATTTAGATTACGCATTGTATGGCATCTTCGGCATGGTCGCTTTAGGATTTGTTTTTGGTTTCATTCGTGGAGTTTGGAGAGAAGGATTTCGCTTAATATTTGTTGGTGGATTGGTGGTCTTTTCTGTCTTATTCACCCGTCAGCTGGTCGATCTCTTCATGGATTTTGATGTTTCCTCGCTAACTGCAAGCGCCGGATTTGCTTCCATTTCCTTAAACATAAATGCATCCCCAATCATTGTCTCGGTGACGACACCATACGAAACAATTTATAATTTACTTGAACAATCCTTACTCGCTTTTGGCTTTTTTATTACCCCCGCGATTGCTGACTTGGTCATCGGATTAACGTTAGTCATCTTAAGATATGTGCTCTTTATTGTCTTAGCAATCATCATCTTTTTATTGGGTGAATCCGTCGCTGCGGTTTTATACTTTCTCCCTTTTCGGTTTTTTATTCCCCGTCATTTTCGAAAAAAAGTTAAGTTGCGATTACTTGGTGGCGTTGCTGGGGCCTTGAAAATGGTGCTTGTGTTAACGATGTTTTTATCACCATTTACATCCTTAATCAATTCTGTAACAACATCGTTTAGAGACTTCGATGAGCAATATGGTGACCAAATTGATGCCGAGCTTTATCAAGAAATCATGTCTTTTGTTGACACGTATAATGATTCAACGTTTGCCCAAACACTTTTTTCTTGGTCATTAACTGATGATGGGTTGAGTATTGATTCTGCGTTAATGGATTTTGTTTCTGGTCAGGATTTAGATGCCTATCGATTGACGTTAGCAAATGAATTGGGATCGGTGGTTGATATTGCTGCAACCTTGTTAGGAAGCGGTGCCATAGACAGTACCTTTACCACCATTGACACATCATTATTACTTTCAGAAGATTTAGTGACCAATCTCATCACCTCATTAACTGGGTCGGTTTTAATCATGAAGATTTTACCGATTGCCGTCACAATTGGATTAAATCTTGATGAAGTTTCCAGTTACTTAGATCCTTCATTAATTGATCTTGATGATTTGGTTTGGGAAGATGAACTTGGCTATCTAGGTGATATTTTTAATGGAGTGATTCGCTCTGGCATATTAACGCCAATTCTAAATGGCAATACGGATACTGCGTTTTTAATTGATACGATTTTCTCACCAACATCGCAACCAGAAATTAATCAAATTTTAGAAACAATCGACGAGTCACCATTCCTATCACAAGTGATTCCTGCTGTATTGTTCAAACTTGTAGAGGATGAACTTGCTGCTGGTGGTCCAGTTGGAGGCGTTGGGCTATCTACATTCTTACCTACGGAATGGGAAGAATACGAATCCATTCAATTTGGATCAGAATTAAATTTAATTTATGACTTGGTTTATGAATTAACATCCCAAGTGGATGGACTATTTGACCTCCTCCTTCCAGCTCAAGATTCTCCACAGCCTCTGGGTCGTAAACAAGTGGATGAACCAGCAACACCATCCATTATTGATTTATTAAGTGAGCATTTAGATTTGTTTGTTGAAGTCCTAATCGGTGAAGTCAATACCGTTGGTGAACCAATCAATAACAACCCAACCACAGGTAAATCCATCAATCGCCAATCGTTGTTAGATTCTGATTTGATCATGAATGCGCTTCCTGCAATTGTGGAAAATTTATTGTTACCAACCTTAACCAGTGTTGCCGGAGAAAGCTTTGATGATACGAGTTTAAATCAATTAATTGAAGATTTTAACAGCGGAGATGTAGGAGATGTTCGACTTGATTATAAAGGTGAATTTGGTGGGATTTTTAGTATTCTTGACGCTGTCATTAGCAATGAAACATTAATTGGTCTGCTTGAACCGGAACCAGGTGAGACGCTAGACATTTTAGGCTTAATCGAAGATGGTGAATTTCGCAAAGGATTAAAAACCGATTTGATTCCTACCCTTGATCGCTCGCAAATCATTTTTGCTGTCGTTCCAGGCATTTTAGAATCAACGCTCACGGGAGCAGGATTAGATGATTTCCTCGGCTTACTCTCCCTGACAAGTGCCGATTTGAATTTTGAATTTACAAGCTTATCTAGAGAGTTGATTATTGTTATCGATATGCTTGGTTATGCTTTTAATGTGCTTGACGCAAGTAGTGATTTATTGAATCAATTTCCAACCATCGCGTATGACCTTATAGGCTTATTGGACAACATCTACTTGTCTGACATCATCAATAAAAATCCAATCACGAATAATAAAACCACGAACTATAATCAAATGATCAAAGGGATTTTTACCCTTGTTGAAGGTATCGGTATTGATGAAGACGATATCGATGTTGGCTTTAATCAGGTCGTTCCAGTCGGGCAAGAAAATGGATGGACAACAACCTTTATTGACACCAACAACAATGACAAACTTGATGCGCTTGACACGGTATCCTATGCCGGGGAAAATTATCACCTGGTCAACTTTTTAAAGACCGCTTTAGAATCTGGATTATTGGATATTTCTGGGGATATCTTTGCCGCCCTTGATGACTTAACTACGGGCAGTGAAGATATTGATGATCCTAACGTGGCCACTTTATATAAAATTTTCGCCTATGCCGATCGCTCTGAGATTATTGCCGCATCCTTTGGCGGTATTCTTGATAGTTTGTTTGGGGCAACCGGTGGATTGCTCGATTCAGATTTAGGAACCTCATTTAGAAATGTGACGTCTTGGACAGAAGAAGGCTCTAATTTGATGTACTTAGTCAAACAGTTGACTAATTTTGCTGATGGTTTAGAGAACATTGATTTCCTCAATTCAGATGTATCGATGATTGAAGAACTTTTACAAGGATTAGCCGCATCACAAATCTTCATCAAACCTAACGGAGACTATGTTTTTCCAGATTTCTTGTTAGACCAACTTACCGGTATTGCTGATCTTGCCACCTATTTTGAAGATCCTTCTCCTTATCAATCGACTTGGGATGACAATCCTGCAGATAATTTTAATATTGTTACTGAAGATTTTTACGCCATCAGTAATCAAGTGTCAACCCGAGCCAATTGGTATGGTGTGAAAACGATGATTACCGATGGAGATGGTGATCCGATTCTTAATGTCAATGGAGATCTCCAATATGAATTTGTTGGTGGTGAATTAGAAAACATCGTTGGATTTATTGCAGAATTACAATCCGTTTCGATTGCTGATCTGACGTCTGGTACTGGATTAAGCGGTGAAACGATTTCTGATGTCTTGCTCGCACTTAATAATGCATCCTCATTACGTGTGCTTGTGTATAACGTCTATGATTCAATCTTTGGTGGTTCGAATTTCGATATAGGTTCATTATCTTTATCAGATACAAATACCTTTGTATTCTTAGAATTAAATCAAGCTGGTCGAGCCCAACAAATTCAAGCAACCGCAGATTTGTTAGATACGATTAGCGACATGGGACTTGATGGCGGTGGTTCATTTGACATTGCTGGTTTTGATGAATCTACCATCCTTGTCGTGGGTGATTTATTGACCATTCTTCATGATGCAGCTTTATTTAACTCGTTCAAATTAGGTCGTTCACGTCTTAATGGTGACTTAACCGTCTTTGAACAAGCCTATCAATTTTTATTGACGACGGCGACATTAGACACCTTTATTTATGATGGACTGAATGAGGCGCAAAGAGAGATCGCACTGTATCAAGATATGACTGCGCTTGATAATAATTTTGGCACCGATAACCCCGATGACTGGGATGGACTCGATGGCGAAATTCAACGCTTTGTGGATATCATGGTGTCGTTTGTAAACACTGGTATCGACTTCACGAACTTTGGTGGCGATGCGATTGGTGATTTATTGAATACAGAAGTTGGTTTGGGTAAAGTGGAAGATCTATTACTATCCATGAATGAATCCATAATTATTTCACCGGCCATTGGCAACTTGTTTGGCAATGTATTTGGCTCAGATGCCTTTGATATCGGCGGCTTAACCATGAGTGATGCCAACACGAATTACTTCAACCAACAACCTCTCAAATCAGCGCGAGCAACAGAAATTAGTTTAATTCTCGATATTTATTGGGACATTAACAATATCGGTATCACCGGTGGTGCTGCTTTTTCTGCCGATCTTATTGATCCAGTGTTGTTTGATGCCTTGCTCAATAAAATGCATGATTCCAATGTCTTTAATTCGTTTAAAACTGGAAATAGTTACGTATTGGATGATTTAACCATCTTTGAACAAACCGTGAGAATGATCTTAAATTCATCTACCCTTGATACGTTTATCTATGATGAACCGATCAGTGCGAATCGATTACTTTTACTTCAAGATGACATTGCTGCTTTAGAGAATAATTTTGGTGTTGGTTTAACGGATGATGATTGGACTGGTGTCAATGGTGAAATCAATAACATTATTGGGATTCTTGAGTCCTTTAAAGAAACCGATATCGATTTCACGAACTTTGGTGGGGATGCGATTGGCGACTTATTGAATACAGAAGTTGGTTTGAATAAAGTTGAAAATTTATTATTATCGATGAATGATTCAACGTTAGTTGCTCCTTCCATTGGTAACCTTTTTGGTAACATCTTTGATTCTGACTCATTCAACATCAATGGCTTAACGATGAGTGATGCCAATACGCCTTTCTTTGATGAAGAAACCAATCGTGAAACACGAGGAGTGGAAATTAGTTTAATCTTAGATATTTACACGGACATCAATTCAATTGGCTTGTCTGGTGGCGCTGCTTTTTCATCCGATTTAATCAATCCGATTCTCTTTGATGATCTTCTGACGAAAATGCATTCATCCAATGTCTTTAATTCCTTTAAACAAGGAAACAGCTATGTCAGCGAAGATTTAACCATCTTTGAACAAACCGTGAGAATGATCTTAAATACATCCACCATTGACACCTTTGTATACGATGGAGAAATTAATTCTGCTCGATTAGGCTTTCTTCAAGAGGACATGAGTGTAATGGTCAACAACTTTGGAAATCTCAGTATCACCGATGATTGGGCTGGTGAAACAGGCGAAATTTCTAAGATTGTTGCAATCTTATCAGCGTTTAAAAATCTCGATCTTGATTTTAGTTCATTCTCTGGACCGGGGTCTTCAGAAAGTTTAGCAAGTTTAATTGATACCCCTGCTGGTTTAACAAAAATTGAAAACTTGCTTTTGGCGATGAACGATTCGCTCATCGTTTATCCCGCCATTCCTAATTTATTTTCTAACATGTTAGCCGGTGGGGATTTTTCTTCCATTGGTGTGAATTTCGCAATGGCAAACTTTCGTTATCGTGGGAATAGAAACAATCCGATTAGTCCATTAGTTGATGACATTTATCTTCCTTATGAACCGACAGAAATTTCGGCAATTTTATCAATTTTCTCCGACGTGAAAGTAGTGGGTAATCGAAGTTACGGATCGATTAAGGATTTATCTGATGAAGGCATTGATGACATGGCTAACTTGGTCACGGATTTATATGAGTCTCAAGTGTTTCACCAAACTGGACCAGCGACGGCATTGGCCACGGATTTAACCATTTTTGAACAAATGATGGCCAAGATGTTTAAAGACACTGGAATGGCTGCGCTTGCTTATGATGCCAATCGTTTGGCGGATGCGCCATTTGGTAATGCAAATGCCAAAGCGGACCACTTGGTGTTAAACTTCTCCACCTTATTCCCTGTCAACAACACCACGCATTTAACCGATGGGTGGTTGAATGATGGGGCTCAAGTTGGTGAAATTACAGCGTTCTTTAGAATTTTCAAAGAATTTAAAGTTGCTTTGCCAAATCTAGAAAGCGCATCCTCGATTGATCCAGGCGCATTATCACCTACTTCAATTGGGCGAATCATGGCGGCCTTAAATTATTCTTCCTTAACTTCCGATGCGGTTAAAAAGATGGTTCAAGACGCCTTTGAAAGTATTGAGTTTGGTACCTATACAGAAGATAACGAAACCTATGAATTGACCCCAGTTGAGTTTTTACTTGAAGATATCGATGTCATGGATTATAGCGTCCTCCCTGGAACTGCCACCCGAGTTGGGTTGATTCGTGGTTTATTGGTTGGTTTTTACGATGAAGGGGATGAAGCATACATTTCAATTAGTGGTGGCTTTAATGTCACAAGTTTCTTAAATGATGGAGGATCTCTGTTCCCCTTGGTTAATTTGCTATCAAAATCAAACATATTTGGTAATCATGCAACCAATATTCTTAACCCATCTGCAAGTCAAACAGGACTGACTCCTTTTAATGTCACGACCCCAGGTAGTTTTAAAACCCGGGCCCTCACATTCTATAATTTTTTAAATACAGCGAATGTTGGAAAGTATTTTAATTATTTAACCACCTTACCAACTGACAAAGAAGCCAAAGTGATCCGGGTTGAAGATATTTTTGCTGGCGATTTTGATGAACCATTTGAAGCCAATCGCTTAGACTCATTTATTGCGACGATTTCTGGATTCACTAATGTTTCTAATGCTGCCAACCTCGATGAATTTAGCGCGGAAATGCGTGCGTTGATTGAATTAACGTATACGGCAACCGGTCACACGATTACCGATCGCGCCTTCATGGTTTCTGAGTTATCGGCAGGATTCTTTACTGATATTTTTAAGAATGAATATGTCTTGGTTGAAGATACTGAAGCTCCATACTTTGGTGACGCCAGTAATCCATTAAAACAATTAAATTTCTATGATGCTAATTTTGATTTAACCAATGATTTCCAACTCTTAAATCCAATTGAGGCAGATGGCATTGAAGGGGCTTTGGAATTTTTATCAGCGATCAAAGGAATTTCAAACCCACCAAGTTCAACCGACTTGACTGCCATGGAATCAGCGTTGATCAAGATGGGTTCACGAGCCAACCTCCTTGTTCCTGGAGGTCCTTATCCTATTGCGACTGACTTCACGACTTGGTCTGATGCAAAAATTAGTCAAATTGCTCAGTTATTTTACGGGGCTAGAATTGTAACTAATACAGGTTTTGACGGTTTGTCGGCATTGATCATCACCGTGACGACCCCAAACCCAATTACCAATCCAAGCGGCATTCTAACCATTCTAAGTCAACAACCATATGAAGATGATTTTGTCTTTGAAATTGAGGCGGAAAAAATCACTTACGCTTTTGGTGCCTAAAGGCGATGAAAACCTTTGAAGTTAATTCGCGCTCAACGTTAAAAAAAACGATTGCGATTATGTCTAGTAAAGGTGGGGTGGGCAAAAGCACAGTCACCGCTTTGCTTGCAACCCATCTAACTCGACTAGGAAATAGAGTTGGCATTTTAGATGCTGATATCATTGGCCCTACCATCTCAAAGTTATTTGCCATCACAGATAAAATCGTTGGCCAAGATGGTTTGATCTTACCTGTGGTCACCTCATTAGGGATTAAGTTAATATCTTCACAGCTTTTATTATCAACACAAGATGAACCCATCGTCTGGCGTTCTCCGCTTGTCCTTGATTTGATTCGGCAATTTTATGTTGATGTGATTTGGGGAGAACTTGACTATTTATTGATTGATTTACCACCTGGAACAGGAGATGTAGCAATGACAGTGTTAGAAAGTCTTCACGTCGATGAAATCATCATGGTGACCACCCCACAAGAAATTGTTCAAAGTATTGTCA
Source organism: Staphylococcus epidermidis (assembly GCA_945879785.1). Taxonomy (GTDB): domain Bacteria; phylum Bacillota_I; class Bacilli_A; order RFN20; family CAG-826; genus UBA970. The sequence goes on from CAMCVC010000005.1 coordinate 31,548, forward strand.
GTAAAGGCATCCAAATGGCCGATATTGTCAAAAAACCAATCAAAGGCATCATCGAAAACTACAGTTATTTTGTCTGTGATCAATGTGATAAGAAGCATTCATTTTTTCAAACATCATCGGATTTGCCAATCTGGGAAAAATATAAGATTCCTCTGTTGGCAAGATTACCCCTGCAATCAGATTTACCTAGTTTGATTGATAATGGTAAAATTGAACAAGTATCAATGATTGACATTGAAGCAATGCTTCAACATTGGAAGGATTGATTATGGATTCAAAAGAATACATCACAAGAAGAGAAAAATTATTTCAACAGATTATGGAGCAATCCATTGTTATCTTATATTCAGGTGGGCTTATCAAATCAAGCGCGGATGCTACGTTCCCATTTGTTGTGAATAAAAACTTCTTTTACTTAACAGGCATTGAGCAAGAAAATAGTATTTTGGTAATGTTAAAAACCCCAACCACCGTCAAAACATATTTATTTATTGATGAAATTGATGAAACAAAAACACGGTGGGTTGGCAAGAAACTTGATGTCGAAACTGCCACGAAGACCAGTGGCGTTCATGATATTTTCATGATGTCCATGGTTGATACCAGACTTAAAGAAATGTTATTGGATACCAACGGATACGGCAAAGTGACTCACGCCTACCTCGACTTGGAAAAGAATAACGTGATGGATGGTCATTTAAAAACAACGGAACGTTCTGCCGAAGACTTAAAGAAACAATATCCAGCATTAACGATTGAAAATGCTTATCCCATGTTAACGAAACTTCGTATGATTAAATCGCCAAAAGAAGTTGAGGCCATTCGTGTTGCCATCAAGGGAACTGCGTATGGGTTACAAAGTATCCGTAAACATTTAAAACCAGGATTGTTCGAACATCAAATCGAGGGTTTATTCCAATACGCGATTAAAGAGTACGGGAATATGGGTTTGGCGTTTGAAACCATTATTGCCAGTGGTAAAAATGCCATCATTCTTCACTACCCAAACCCCAAAGATAAAATCGCAGATGGTGCTTTGGTCCTTTGTGATCTAGGCGCGACCAATGGTCAGTACAGAGGTGATATTACCAGGACGTATCCAGCGAACCGAAAATTTAATCCGTTACAAAAACAAATCTATGAAACCGTGTTAAAAGCTAATCAATTGATTATTCAAATGGCAAAACCAGGATTAAAAATTGTTGATTTACAACAAGCGTGCTTAAAGTTTTTAGCAGATGCTGCTGTCAAAGAGGGTTGGATTAAAACGGCGGAAGACATAGGTAAAATTTACTATCACAACGTCGGTCACCATTTAGGATTAGATACTCACGATCCAATTGCGCGTGATATTCCTTTAGAACCAGGGTGTGTGATCACGGTTGAACCAGGCTTATACATCAAAGAATTAGGGATTGGTATTCGCATTGAAGATAACATTTTAATCACGGATAAAGGTTGTGAAAATCTCTCGGTCGATATTCCTAAAACCATTGAAGAAATCGAAAATTAACCTTCAACTTCGCGGAAACAAGACCCGCCAATAAATTCGCGAATCAATGAGTTAGATGGAATCCATTTTTCATCTATATCAACAAAGTATTTGAGCATTCTGATTAATCGTTCTGCAGTTGGAAAATAAATTGACTCTTTATCAATTGAACTCAAGACTGGAATCGCATATCGTTTCATCACACATAATTCATAAGGCAAAAAAGAGTTATAAACATAATCAGCTTCTTCTTGGGTTTTATAAATCCAAGTAAATTCTCCGCGTCGTACAGAAGGCCACATGTCAATGGTTTGCTCTGCTGGAGATCCGCGATATTTTTTATCTCTGACCATGCGCCTTAATAATCGTAAATCCGTTAAACTCATGGGATTATGATCATCGTAATTAATTTGGGATTGTGGAGAGATATAAATTTTATATTTTTGAGTTTTTGGCACCACGGAGGTTAAGGCATCATTGAGCGCGTGGATACCTTCAATAATGATTAATGTATCTTCTTGGATTTTTAACTTTTTAGGTTTTTCCAATGCTGAATCAAATTTGCTATTTGGTAATTGGACTTCTTCCCCATTGATTAATTGGGCAAGGTGTTCATTAAACAGTGAAAGATTTAACGCATGGATGCTTTCAAGGTCTGGTTTTCCGTCGCTATCTTTTGGTGCTTGATCTTTGGGTAAATAATAATCGTCGATTGAAATACGAATCGGTTGAAAGCCGCGTGACATGAGTTCAATTCTTAACCGATTGGCAAACGTGGTTTTACCTGAAGAGGACGGCCCTGCAATACAAATAAGGCGTAGGTTATCTCGTCGATGTTCAATGGCTTCACCTAATTCCACTAACATTCGGGAATGCTTTGCCTCACATAAGTTGATGAAATCAACCACCCGATCTTCCGTCACAAATTTATTGATACGAGCAACCGAGTCTGCTTGGGTAATCGCCGACCATGCATGAGCTTCCTTTAATGTTTGGCCGAAAATCGGGGCATCTTCAAAGGGGGGGATTTGTCCCTTTGTCTCAGAGCGAGGGTACTGAATGATGATGCCAGGAGGGTAATAAATTAATTTCCAATCTTTAATAAATCCACTAGAAAGAGCCATCATTCCGTGCATGTAATTGATGTAATCACCGCTACGATAAAAATGAACAGTTTTTTCAGGTCGATATTGAAGAATCTCTAATTTATCCTTAAAATCAAGTTTTTGATAGTTTGCAATTGCTTCATCTTTATTGACGATGGTTCTTTCAAAAGGTAAATTCAATTGAACTAAACTTTTTAATTGAGCTTCTAGCTTTTGAACAAAAGAAGGATCGATTTTTTTCGGATTGATAAATTCCATGAATATTGAACGTGAAATGTGATAAGAAAAACGAAAACGATATAAAGGATTGAGTTGATGAACAGCCATGGCAAGAAGATAACGTAATGTTGTTTCGTAGGTCCTAACCGCATCTTGTTGAAGAATGGTTAAAAATTCAATGGTCGCGTCAAAATAAACTTCATAATTTAAGTCACGAATTCGATGATTTACTTTTGCACATAAAAATTGATGGTTCTTGGAAAGCAATGACTTTAAAGAAACCTTTTCTTCAAAGGTTTTTTCTTGATTCAGATAGTGAAGTTTGAAAGCCATGATGACCCCTTGTTTACTTGATGAGGTAAACATTCAATTATAAACGATTATGATCAAAAAACGACGAATGGGTTTTTAACCTTAAGCTATCTTCATCGATTTAAGTTAATTGACCTCGGATGAGACGGAGACATAATCGACCATCAAGGCTCGGAAACGTTGAATATTATAAAAAGCTTGATTAGAGGAAATCCGATGAATTCTTTCCTCACCATTCAAAATAAATAGCGTTGGAGTTGAAAAACCTTCAGGAAAATAATTTGGAAATTCCTCTTGAAACATCGATAAATGATGCAAATGCTCAAGGGTATCTAAATAGTAAACCATCGCTTTTGATGTCGCGATCCAATCTAATAATACTGGTTGAAATTGTAAGCAACTTGAACAAGTCGGATTTCCTACGTATAACAAATATGGATCATTCTCATTAGATAATTCAATCAAATCATCTAAATCAATACGGGTGGTCAATGCCTCCATTGAAACAGTGGTTGGTGGGGATGTGAGCAGGAGTGGATTCATCGCAATAATGGTTGCATTAGCATTGATTTGGCAACCAACAAGGACAGTGGATAAGACCATTAAAATAGTTCTTCGTAATGTTAAAGTCATAACAAAATTATATCATTGGCGATTGGATTTATACGTTATTTGTTTATAATGGAAAAGAGGTACTTATCAAATGAATGTATGGCACGATGTATCAAAAAAAAGAATCAATCCTGAAAAATTTTTAGCTTGTATTGAAATTTCCAAAGGTTCAAAAAACAAGTATGAGATGGACAAAGAAACCGGAGCCCTTATCCTTGATCGAGTGTTATTCACCTCAACTCATTACCCACAAAATTATGGGTTTATCCCTAAGACCTATGCGGGTGATTTAGATCCTTTGGATGTCCTGGTCTTATGCTCAGAATCTATTCAACCTCTCGCGTTGGTTGAGTGCTATCCCATTGGCGTGTTTAAGATGATTGATAATGGCACTGTGGATGAAAAAATCATTGCCATCTCAGTTTCTGATCCAGTGTTTAGCTCGTATAAAGATCTTAAAGATATTCCCGACCATGTTTTTAATGAAATGAGACATTTTTTTCAAGTGTATAAAATGCTTGAAGGTAAGGATACTTTTGTCTCTCAAGTTGAAGGCAAAGATGTTGCGATTGATATTATTAAAAGTAGCATCAAATCTTATGAGGAACATTTCGAAGGTTAATTTCGATGAATCACATCGTCTTATTCCATCCTGAAATTCCTCAAAACACCGGAAACATCATGCGGACAGCGATGGCAACGGAGTCCAAACTTCATATCATTGGG
>CAMCVC010000006.1:0-34425 GCA_945879785.1 Staphylococcus epidermidis
TAAATGTTGTAACCCTTCAATGCGAGTATGTTTTCCTGGATTGACATCGGCATCATTAAGTTCTTTTAAAATTTGCTCATAAAGAATATCGTTGATTAAGGTGGATTTACCGCTACCGGAAACCCCGGTGACAACCACCAATTTCGCTAATGGAATTTTGACATTAATCTTCTTTAAGTTGTTGGCCTGCGCCCCAATGATGTTGATGAATTTACCGTTGCCTGGTTGATGATGTTTAGGTAAAGGAATACTTTTCTTCCCAGACAAATACTGACCGGTGATGGACCTTGGACTGGCAATGATGTCTTCAATGCTGCCTTGGGCGACGACTTCTCCACCTTGGGCCCCTGCGCCCGGACCAATGTCGACAATAAAGTCTGCCTCACGCATCGTTTCTTCATCGTGTTCGACGACGATCACCGTGTTGCCTAAATCTCTCATGGTTTTTAAGGTGTTGATCAATCGGCGATTATCTCGTTGATGAAGACCAATGCTTGGTTCATCCAAGACGTATAACACCCCAGTTAATTGCGATCCAATTTGGGTGGCCAACCGAATGCGTTGAGCTTCCCCACCTGATAACGTCATTGCCATACGCGATAAGGTTAAATAATCTAACCCCACATTCATCAAGAATCCTGCCCGCGATAAAATTTCTTTGATGACCAACCGTGCAATCGTGCGGTGGGATTCTGACATCGATGCGTCCGTGGTTTTCATCCAATCGATGAATTCAAGCATCGACATTCTTGTGGATTCATCAATGTTTTTTTTGCCGACTTGCACACTCAGCACTTGGGGATTTAATCTCGCCCCTTTGCATGTGGTGCATTCGCGGTCCGTAAAATATCGTTCATACATTTCGCGCATGCCTTCCGATTGGGTTTCGTGATACAACCGTTCAAGTTTAATTTTGATGCCTTCAATAAAGTCAAAGCGATTCATGATGTTGCCAGAGGCGGATTGGAGTTGGTATTGATGCATTTTTGGGGAACCAAATAAAATAACTTTCAGTTGTTCCTTAGTTAGTTTTGCTAAAGGCATATCCAGAGGAATTTGATATAACTCACAAAGTTTTTTAAATTCTTGCCAATATAAGTTGGTGGTCCCAATCATGTTTTTATAAAAGTTAATTCCACCTTGTTGAATCGATAAACTCATATCTGGGATGATGCGTTGAACGTCAGCTTCACGCTTGATGCCTAGGCCATGGCAATCGGGGCAACTGCCTGATGGAGCATTAAAACTAAAAAGGCGTGGTTCTAATTGAGGAACAGAAAATCCACAATACTTACACGCGTGATGGCTAGAAAATAGATGATCTTTGTTTCCGTCAAACGCCACCACATACCCTTTGGACCAATCAAGGGCTAAGGTGACCGCATCAAATAAACGTGTTCTTGATTCAGGGTTGATAATCAAACGATCGATGACAATATCGATGACATGTTTTTTATTTTTATCAAGGACTGGAACTTCATCCAAGCGAAAGAAAGCACCATTGACCCTGACTCGTTCAAATCCTGAAGTTTTGATTTTGGTGAAGGTATCTTTATGGGTTCCTTTTTCATTTTGAACCAACGGGGCAAGGATGTGCAATTTCGTTTGCAAAGGCAATTGCGAGATGACTTGAACGATCTGCGAGACGGTAAACGACAAAATTGGTTCATGATGCGTCGGGCAATAAGGCACCCCAACCCGGGCATAAAGTAACCGAAGATAATCATAAATTTCGGTGACCGTTCCGACGGTAGAGCGAGGATTATGTGAGGTGGATTTTTGATCAATGGAAATCGCTGGCGATAAACCTTCAATCGATTCTACATCTGGCTTTTCAATATTGCCTAAAAACTGTCGAGCATAACTCGACAAGGATTCGACATAACGGCGTTGACCTTCCATGTAAATCGTGTCAAAGGCAAGGGTGGTTTTGCCACTGCCTGATACCCCAGTAAAAACAATGAGTTCTTCTTTTGGAAGCGTTAAACTGACGGATTTTAAATTATTTTCTCGCGCTTCTTTAATGATGATGTGTTTACGGTCCATCGCTGAATTCCTCAACCATTCATTATAGACCGAAAAAAGCAGAATGGGGCAAAAGCGCCTACGCCTCTATTTAGATATTGGGTTGGTGAACGACGCCAGAAAATAGCATCAATCCCTGATGATTAATCACAAAATATAAAAATGAGCGATCGAGATTTAAACTGACGCGAGGAGGAGTTGGGAAAGACGTCACCCCAACGTTGGCTTCCGTGATTGCGGCAGCTTCAAGACCATCTTGAAGAAGGTCAACCCGAAGATGTTGATTTAAGCTTTGGACGTATGCCCCAGGCAATGCTTTCGATAAATCCGCTTGTTGAGGATCAAACAAGGATGCAATCTCAGGATACACAGACAATAAGTTTGCTTTCAAATCGATTTTACCTTGGGTACTCGACGCGGGCACCGTTAATAAAATGCGTTCATTGGTGGCAGGTGAAGTGAAGGCTGCTTGAATGGACGGTAAATACGTTTCTGATAGTAAATCAACAGGGGTTAAATTTCCTTTGGGTAAGACATAAACGATGCGATGATCACCATATGCTTGATCCACGCCTAAGGTGAATCCTGATTGATCTAAATATAAAGTGGAACGGGTTTCTTTTTGCATGTACGTGACACCACGGACATTGCTTTGATTGCTTGAATTGGTGAATGTCCCTTGGGTGGTTAAGATATCAAACGCTTCAAGCCAATTGGCTTTGAGATAAAACGTATTGAATAACGCCATCGCTGTGTCTTGATTTAATCCAAGATCCGAAGGTTTCATGTCTAAAAAATTAAAGGTTTTTTGATTTAACCAATTGGCCATGTCTTCTAAACCATCGGGTTGAAAGTCGGTATGAAAAACTTCCGTGAAATAGTCACTACTTAAACGATTTAGATACGTTGGATTGACCTCGATGTCTTCGCGAACAAACACCCCATTGCCGAGTAAAGATTTGGCGACGAGCGTTTCTTGTTGATTCAATGTTTCTTTATCTTCTAAATAAGTATCAATGAAAACTTGACTGGTTTCTTCACGAAGTTGATCCATGTCTTCAACCGCGAGGATAGATGCAAGGGCTTCTCGGGTTTGCCCATCCGCTGCTTCCAACAGTAACGTTAAGGCCATGAAAGCAGAAAGTGGAGAATATGCAAGATTGTTAGAGGTTGAAAATAAGTCCGGGGCAGTGCGAGCAAAATACTGACTGACTTGCGACTGATAGGTTTCGTAGCGAGGTTGCCCTTCTAAAAAATCTTCCGCTTGGTCTCGTTGATCAAAAGAAGGAAAACTAACCGCGTTTAAAGCTTGAAGAGATCGTAAGGTTTGTGGCACCGAACCATTGGGATCAATCGCCCCAATGAGCACAGCAACCAAGACCGTCACGGTGGTCGCTACGGCTGCCGCGGGGGTTCCCCACATGGCCAAGGTCATCCACCAAGGTTTTGGTTGACTGAGGACACCCTGAAAATTCAAATGAGCCGTACGCTTGTCAAAATAAGCTTGCCCAGATTGTTTGATTTGTTTTTCTAATTTGGTTTGTTTCATGTTTTTTTCCGATACATCACTTTTAATTTATCAAGGGCTTGTTCGTAGAGATGATGAACATTAGACAACGAGATATCCATCAACTTACTAATATCTTCAAATCCTAACTCGTAGACAATCTTGTATGCAATCACCAGATTCTCTTGATCACTGAGATGCTTATGCCACGTTTGGAATAAACTTTTCCCATCTTCTCCACTGCTGGTTTGATCATACTGTTCTTGCCAAACTTCTTCTTTGTTTTTCTTGAGTTCGTTCAAGGCAGTGTGTTTAGCAATCATCGACGCCCAAGCTTGAAACTTGTCAGGATCCTTTAACGTGGATACTTTCTGATAAATCTTAAGAAAGGTATCTTGTAAAAGGTCTTCGGCCGTCGGTTCATGTTTTACAATCGAGAGAATGATGACATACAGAAGACTACGAAATTGCTGATAAACCTCATGAAATGCTTCGTGATTACCTCTTTTTAAAGCTTGAAACGTGTGCCATTCAATGGTTTGCATGGGTTACCGGTTCTTGCCCGTATACTTTATAGACAAGAGAAAGGCTTGTTTTTTTCTCATCATTGGTCGAAGGATTGAATCCAAGTGGTTTCTCATATAAAATCATGGTTGGCGGGACGTAGCACAGCTTGGTAGTGCGCTACCTTGGGGTGGTAGAGGTCGTGAGTTCGAATCTCATCGTTCCGACCATTTTTTATTTCTTCCTGCTTTTCAGTTCGTTAACAATTAATTTCTTCGCCATCTTTAAATCTTTGTCCGAGAGTTGTAAACTTTTATCAACAATACCAGCCATCGTCATTTTTTGGTAAACAAAATCTGAAAAATTCTCATAAGGTAAAATCGTTGAACCAGGCCGATGACTTTTTTGTCTGACGCTTTTGTTTGAGCCTAAATGGGTTGCTAACAAAGGCAATAGTTCTAATAAATTAAAGGTCACATCCAACGTGACCACAGGATTAAATAAAGACAAAGCATCATTAATGACATCAGGATAGATCCCAATGGATTGGGCAAGCATCTCTGAGGTCACATATTTATGTGAGGTTGTCGATAATGCTTGATATATTTTTTGATAGATTGGACGTTTGACCATACTTCTATTGTAGCGAATAATCAGCCTATTCGTTCACGGGGATGAAGGATTGTTTGTCATCATTTAAAAATAGCTTGATTTTATCGGACATTTTTATGAATGAAAGATAGTCATCCATAAAAAAACATCATGACAAGCATGATGTGATGAGGTTCAATGGTACACCATATAGGATTCGAACCTATGACCCGCTGATTAAGAGTCAGCTGCTCTACCGGCTGAGCTAATGGTGCATTGCCAAATTATCTTACAATAATTACACGTTGAATTCAACGAAAATTCTAGTCTGAATTCGCTTAAATTACTTTAAATACGGACTAGGTTTAGCATCTAGTGATGATGGTTGATCTTTGGTTAACTGATGTTCATACGCGAGCATGCTTTGTTCGTCGACAAAAATCACCGAAGCTTTTTTATCCACCACGCGAGTGAGGGCAATAAAATCATTCGCCGATCGATATTGTTTGGTAAACACCATCAAGGTATAAGACAAAAGTAGGGATCCAAAAATGGTATAAAGAGCAGTGAATAAGGTGGCCGCCAAGACCACACTACGTAATGGCAATTGCCACCATTGGACGAAATAACCTTTGTCATTGACGACAATCAATTGACTCGCGCGTTTACCTAAGGTTTGGCCTTGTTTGGCGGCGAGTGGAACAAGGATATAAAAAATGATGAAAGAAACCAAGGCACTATAGCCGATGATTTCAAGAAAGTATCCGTTGATTAAATTCACCAAGGAAGAAAATGGAGGATACGTATTAAAGTCAATCAATGCTTGGCGATACGCTTCTGTGTAAAATTCATCCAAATCAATCTCTTCAATGCCTGCTTTAACCACCGCAAGGACATTGTCATCCCCATTCACCAAGGTGAATAGAGAGTCTGTTTCAGTCACTTTTAGTACATTCTCATTAAACCAAGCAACGCTAAAGTCAAACGCAGGTTCACTTGCAGCGTAAACTTTACCATCTTTAAACATTGAGTAATACGAGTAGATCGCCGTAGGTACTTCATCCAAATCGATGTTCACCAATTGATTGGTCGCTTCGTCGGTACCATACAAATAACTCGCTTCTTGATAAGCAACAAATTCTCGCGAGAGTTGACTTGTGCCATATTGGCCATCATAAAGTGGACCAAATAGATAACTTAACAATAATAACGATGCCATTAACCATAAAAATAAATCGAGAACAGCAGCGCCAGTTCGTTTTAATAAATTAGCATTGACAGCAAATGGGTTTGTTTTCATTCTTTTATTATCAAGAAAATATGCAAAGAATGCAAGAAAAAAAGACCGACGAATCGGTCTTTTCTTAAATAGAATCTTGAAGAGAATTTACTTGATGATTTCGTTAACAGTACCCGCACCGACGGTGCGACCACCTTCACGAATTGAGAACTTGGTTCCCTTTTCAATCGCGACTGGGTGAATGAGTTCAACATTGAACGTGACGTTATCGCCTGGCATAACCATCTTCACATCGGCTGCTAATTCGATCACACCGGTAATGTCGGTGGTGCGGAAGTAGAATTGTGGACGATAGTTGGATAAGAATGAAGTATGACGGCCACCTTCTTCTTTGGTTAAGATATAAGCGGTGGCAGAGAACTTGGTGTGTGGGGTCACTGAACCTGGTTTTGCAACGACTTGACCACGGTCCACTTGTTCACGAACGATCCCACGTAAGAGAACACCAACGTTATCACCAGCTTGCGCTTCGTCAAGAAGTTTACGGAACATTTCGATTCCAGTCACAACTGACTTGATGGTGTCACGAATCCCAACGATTTCAACTTCATCGTTAAGCTTTAAAGTTCCACGTTCCACACGTCCAGTGACAACGGTGCCACGACCAGTGATGGTGAGGACGTCTTCAACTGGGATTAAGAATGGTTTATCCACTTCACGTTTTGGCGTAGGGATATACGTATCGACAGCTTCCATTAAGGCTAAGATATTTTTTTGTTCTGCTTCATCGCCATTTAAAGCTTTGACGGCAGCCCCGCGGATGACAGGAATCTTATCACCTGGGAATCCATACTTGCTTAAGGTATCACGGATATCCATTTCAACGATATCGATTAATTCCTTATCATCGACTAAGTCGACTTTGTTTAAAAAGACAACGATGAATGGGACACCAACTTGACGAGCAAGAAGGATGTGTTCTTTGGTTTGCGCCATGACACCGTCATTGGCAGCAACAACTAAGATCCCACCGTCCATTTGTGCAGCACCGGTGATCATGTTTTTCACATAGTCAGCGTGTCCTGGGCAGTCGACGTGAGCATAGTGACGATTCTTTGTTGCATATTCAATGTGCGAGGTATTAATGGTGATACCACGAGCCTTTTCTTCTGGGGCTGCGTCGATTTCATCATATCTCTTTGCAGTTGCACCACCTTGTTTTGCCAACACGGTTGTGATGGCCGCAGTGAGCGTGGTCTTACCATGGTCAACGTGACCAATGGTCCCGATATTAACGTGTACTTTACTCCGATCAAACTTTTCTTTTGCCATAAGCATTCTCCTTTTTTTATAACTTTTTTAGTTATTCAACTTTAATATATTAACGCACTTCTTTTAGAAAATCAATGCTAATTGCTATCTATTTGTCAGCTTTTGCGCCAGCCTTTTTAATGATTTCTTCCGCGACAAATCGTGGGGTTTCTCCATAATGATCAAATTGCATCGTGTAGTTTCCACGTCCTTGGGTAAAGGAGCGTAAGTCGGTGACGTAACCAAACATTTGTGCAAGTGGGACTTCGGCTTCAACCACTTTGGCATTGCCACGTTGAGAGTCACCGGTCATTTGTCCACGACGGCGAGCAATATCGCCAACGACATCACCATAATATTGTTCAGGAACCGTAACTTCAATTTTCATGATCGGTTCAAGAATCACTGGCAGACAAAGTTTAGCAGCAGCTTTTAAGGCCATACTCGCGGCGATACGGTAAGCACCTTCCGCAGAGTCGACATCATGGTAAGATCCGTCAAACAAGGTAGCTTTGACATCGATGACTTGATAGCCAGCGACAAGCCCACGATGGAGAGCTTCCTTTAAACCTTCCATGGTTGGTTTGATAAATTCACGAGGAACGGTTCCACCGACAACCGCGTCGACGAATTCAAATCCTTTACCAGGATTTGGTTCGAAGCGGATCCAAACGTGTCCATATTGACCACGTCCACCGGATTGACGAATATATTTTCCTTCACATTCAGCCGTACCACGAATGGTTTCACGATAACCCACTTGTGGGGCACCGACGTTGACGTTGACACCAAATTCACGACGTAAGCGGTCAACAATGATATCGAGGTGAAGTTCACCAACCCCAGCGATAATCGTTTGTCCCGTTTCTTGATTACTGGAGACACGGAAGGTTGGATCTTCTTCAGCAAGTTTCATTAATGAAATCGACATTTTTTCTTGGTCAGCTTTGGTCTTTGGTTCGACGGCTTGTTCAATGACTGGTGCAGGGAATTCCATTTTTTCTAAAAGTAATTCAAACTTTTCGTCACACAAGGTATCCCCAGTGGTCGTGCCTTTTAATCCAACAACCGCACCAATATCACCGGCGTGTAATTCGTCGACTTCTTGACGGTGGTTAGCGTGCATTAACACGACACGTCCGATACGTTCTTTGACACCTTTGGTGGTGTTAATTAAATACGAACCGGCCTTTAAGGTTCCCGTATAAACACGGACATAAGATAAACGACCAACGAATGGATCGGTGGCAATTTTAAATGCTAACGCTGCCACTGGCTTTTCATCATCAGGGACCACATTAAACTTGTCTCCGTTTGGTAAGGTTGCTTCGGCATTTTCAATATCGGTTGGGGAAGGTAAGAAAGCAACAACCGCGTCTAAGAGTTGATGAATCCCTTTATTTTTATAAGATGCACCACATAAGACTGGGAAGAATTCGCCTTTTAAAACCCCTTTACGAATGACTTCTTTGATTTCTTCAACCGTTGGATCTTGGCCATCCAAGACCTTGACCATCAAGGCATCATCAAATCCCGCAATCGCTTCAAGAAGTTTTTGTCTTAAGACTTTGACCTTATCTTTATATTGTTCTGGGATAGGTGCTGCCACGGGGGCGTCATCCTTATTTTCCGTATACATCCAAGCTTTTTGCTCAATGATGTCAATGATCCCTTTGAAATTATTTTCTAAACCAATCGGATATTGAATGGCTTCTGCATTCGCCGCTAACCGGGAATGAAGGGTTTCAATACACATATCGAAATCAGCACCGATGGCATCCATCTTGTTTGCGAAAACAATGCGAGGAACGCCGTACTTGGTTCCTTGACGCCAGACGGTTTCGGTTTGTGGTTCAACGCCGTTTTTTCCATCTAACAAAGTGACCGCGCCATCTAGGACCCGAAGTGAACGTTCAACTTCAATCGTGAAGTCAACGTGTCCTGGGGTATCGATAACGTTAATGCGGTAACCTTTCCAAAAGGCGGTGGTGGCAGCAGAGGTAATGGTAATCCCACGTTCTTGTTCTTGAACCATCCAGTCCATCGTCGCAGCACCTTCATGGACTTCTCCGATTTTGTGAATCTTACCGGTGAAATATAAAATACGTTCTGTGGTTGTGGTTTTACCAGCGTCAATATGGGCCATGATGCCAATATTGCGCGTATGTTTAAAGTCGTATTCGCGTTTAGACATAGTTTTCTCCTACCACTTATAATGAGCGTAAGCTTTGTTTGCTTCCGCCATTTTAATGACATCTTCACGCTTCTTCACGGAAGCACCTGAATTATTGGCAGCGTCAATGATTTCCCCAGCGAGTTTATCTTCCATGGTTTTTTCATTGCGTAATCTTGCATAAGACACTAACCAACGTAAGCCTAATGTGGTTTTACGTAAGCCACTGACTTCCACAGGAACTTGATAGTTGGAAGCACCAACACGGCGGGTCTTTAATTCAACTTCAGGCATGATGTTGTCCATCGCGGTTGCGAAGACATCCATCGATGGCTTGCCGGATTTTTCTTCGATTCGTTGGAAAGCTTTATATAAAATATTTTGTGCGATTCCGCGTTTACCATCGATCATGATCTTGTTGATCAAGCGGGTCACTAATTTTGAATTGTGAATTGGATCTGGGAGAACGTCGCGTTTAGCGACTTGACCTTTACGTGGCATAATTTATTCCTTCGCTTTCTTATTTAGCAGGAGCGGAAGCTGGTTTGGCAGCAGGAGCTGCACTACTTCCACCTGCTTTAGGTCTCTTGGTACCATATTGACTACGGCCTTGGCGACGTTTTTCAATCCCAGCGGTATCTAAAGTTCCGCGCACGATATGATAACGAACACCTGGTAAATCTGGGACACGACCACCACGAATTAACACGGTGCTGTGTTCTTGTAAGTTGTGACCTTCACCACCAATATAAGCAGTGACTTCATAACCGTTGGATAAACGAACACGAGCATATTTTCTTAATGCCGAGTTTGGTTTCTTTGGGGTCATGGTTCCAACACGTGTGCAAACCCCACGCTTTTGCGCAGACGCTTGAACAACCGTACGTTTGGTTAATGAATTCCAACGTTTTCCTAAGGCTGGTGACTTGGACTTATAGAGAGGATTTTGACGACCTTTACGAACTAATTGACGAATGGTTGGCATATGTTCTCCTTTTAAGGTATTGTTCCACAATACCGGGTGTATCAAGCACCTACTTTAAAAAAGACCTTTTCAGGTCAATCCATAGGCACGAATAGATTATATAAACCTCATCAACGATTTGCAAGGAGTTTATGTGGGAATCTTTGTCAGCTCTAATTCGATCCCTAAGGAGGTGATTTCCCCAATGGTAAGTTGCCATGGTAACCTGGTTCCATCATTAAAATAAAATGGATTGTCTGGGTGGTTAAAGAACATCCCCGTTTGAAACAAGGTGGCATTGGTTGCAAAGCCTTGGTGTTTGAAGGTATTGACGCCAGAGGATTCCAGTAAGTGAATGAGTTTAAAGTTAGGATTGGTCCCCACCGCGTTACGACTCACCGTGTTACTATGCGCAAGTTGATAACGATATCCACTGGTATAAACCATGTCCTTCACATAAGCATCAAAGGTTAATCCTTGACTTGTGACCATCAACTGAGCAATTCTTGCATCGATATGATAAATCTTTAATCCCGAGGATGTAAACATGCGCGGGTACCTTCCGGCAAAAGAAGCTTGGCTATCTTTTTGATTCAAGCCAATCGGTTGATAAAATTCAAGCAAGAGATATTCATCCATCATCGTCGTGGGATTAGGTTTGGTTAACATCAACATCGAGGGTTGGGTGGCAATCGAAGGTAAGACCACGGTTCCTGGTTGACTAATAAATGTCGGAGGAATCCATCCTAATGCCATTTTTGAAAATCCATTATGATCACCGATGTTGTAATCCATCATGTCTAATGCCCCTGAAGGACCCCAATCCCCAGCACTTCGATCATAAGAATAATAATCAAGCAATCCTAGCAAATGGCCAACTTCGTGAATATAAACATGCGCATCAACCGTCCGTCGACCTTGATTATCAATCCATGGAAAAAAGATCGGTTCATTGTTTTCATTCCATTCTGCTTTGCCATTGGCACTACGTTGATAGTAGCCATCTTCATACATGAATTGATAACTACTCCAACCATAATGAAATAACGTAGGACTTAATACATTAGCCGCGCCACCTTGATAGGCAACAAACGCCCAGAACACATCCTTGTCTTCGCCATATTGTTCCCCTTGAGGATCAAAGGGTAATGAATAAATAAAATAAACCGCGTCCAAATAACCATCTTGATCTTGATCAAAATCCAAGACCCGATTAGGATAGGTTTCTTTAAAATAGGTGAGTGCTGGTTGAATGACGTCTCCACCAAGTAGACCGCGGTTGTTGGATAAATCAACAGCCGTGATGGATGGAGTAAACCAATCGGTCACCATGCCTTCAATGGTTAATTGTCCATAACTCGAAGCGTGATAATAAGAAGCAACGGAATGCCAAGGCAATTCAGATGGAGAACCAAAAAAAGCAGTGTCGATGTTGTCCTTGGTTTGTTGGCATCCTTCAAGAATCTCCGCACATGTCGCATCGGTGAATTGAATAGGAATTACCAACATATTGACGAGCCCTGTACTGGGCATCGCGGTGGCATATCCTTCGTTGATTCTGACATCACGATAGATAACACCACTCAAGGTCGATGTAAGGGGAAATGAAGAAGATTGAAGGAGTTGGAATCCAATTAATAAGGTGAGAGTTAGGAAGCGTTTCATCTTGTCATCATCATAACAAAAATAAAAAGAGGATGCTGTTGGCATCCTCTTTTAGTAAGTTGACTCTAAACGATTAATCTTCTAAAAAGTCTTCAAACTTTTCCAAGTATTGTTCATCATTGGAACGATAGTTGGCTTTGATTTGGCGCATGGATTGCTCAACGGTAAAGTTATCTGCCGTTGTTTTCTTCATCGCGTCCGTGAATAAACCACGACCTGCTGGAATTAATTTCCCAGTGATCACATTTTCTTTTAGACCATGAAGAACATCGGTTTTTCCTTTGATGGCCGCATCGGTTAACACCTTGGTGGTTTCTTGGAAAGATGCTGCCGAGAGGAAGGATTCGGTTTCTAAGGATGCTTTGGTGATCCCTAATAAACGTGGCATCGCAACCGCTGGATTTTTACCAGATAACAAAGCAATTTCATTCTTTTCCGTGAAGGTGGTTGTGTCCACTTTCGAACCGGTTAACATATCGGTATCTCCACCATCAATGATGAGCACTTTGCGGGTCATTTGACGAATGATGACTTCAATATGCTTATCGGCAATGCTTGCCCCGTTGGATTGATAAACCTTTTGAACTTCTTTGATGATGTACTTTTGAACAGCCGTCATATCGGCATACTTTAACAAATCTTTTGGATACACAGCCCCTTCAGAAATTTTAGTTCCTGAGACGATCTTATCACCAACTTTGACACGCAAGCGTGAACCAAATGGGGTATCAAAATCTAGGGTATCTAAATCATTCTTGACGGTAACTTTATAACGACCATTGTTGTCTTCGATGTTCACGACTTTTCCGCTAATCGAGGAAATCACTGCTTCACCTTTTGGACGGCGAGCTTCAAAAATTTCTCCAACGCGTGGCAACCCGTCGGTAATGTTACGACCAGCAACACCACCTTCGTGGAATGTTCTCATCGTTAACTGCGTTCCTGGTTCCCCAATCGATTGGGCGGCCATGATGCCAACGGCATCACCAATTTCTACAAGTTTGCCTGTGGCCAAGTGACGACCATAACATTTTTGGCAAATCCCACCTTTGGATTCACAACCGATAACCGAGCGAATTTCTACATCGGTAATCCCGGCATCAACAATCAACTTGGCATCGCGTTCATCCATCATACGATCACCTTCAACAATCACCGCTTTGGTTTTTGGATGAATGACATCGCGGATGTTAAAGCGACCGACTAATCGACTTAATAATGGTGTGATGATCGTATCACGTGCAGTATCTTTAATGTCATAGACATTGGTGCCATGATCGGTACCGCAGTCGGCTTCACGAATGATCACGTCTTGAGAAACGTCACAAAGTTTACGGGTTAAATACCCAGAGTCAGCTGTCTTTAACGCGGTATCAGCACCGACCTTACGCGCACCGTGGGTGGCGATGAAGAATTCAGAGATTGATAAACCTTCACGGAAGGAAGAACGGATAGGAAGTTCAATATACTTACCATTTGGTTTTGACATCAATCCACGATAACCAATCAATTGGTTAAAGTTAGAGGCCTTCCCACGTGCCCCTGAGTTGAAAATGATGTTGAGTGGGTTGTCATTCTTGTTGGCCATGAGGGCAAGAACACTGCTTGCAATTTTCTTTTGAACATCTTCTTTCCAAATTTGAACCACAAGATTATATCGTTCTTCATCGGTGAGTAACCCTTGATTAAATTGATCGGTGATTTCTTCAACACGGCGATCACCTTCATCAATAATTTCTTGTTTGTTTTCTAATTTCACGATGTCGCTTAAGGCAACCGTTAAACCAGAAACTGTGGCGTACTTAAAGCCTTGGTCTTTCATCTTGTCGAGGATGACGCTGGTACGACTGGTGCCATAACGAGCGAAGACTTCTTTAATGATGGCCGATAAGTCTTTTGAACCTAATGGTGTCATCAATGGCTTCTTAGCGATGACTTTAGGGAAATCCGTTCCTTTAGGAACAAAATATTCTTCAAGATCACCTTTGATATTGGCGGTACTCTTGTTGTTGATATAAGGGAAGTCACTTGGGAAAATGCTATTGAAAATCATTTTACCAACGGTGGTTAAAAGATAACCTTCATTCATCGCGGGGGTAAAGTTTGTTTTCTTTAACGCCGATCCAGGGACCGCAATCCGGTTATGCAAGTGGATTTGTTTGGTTTGATAAGCGACCAAGACTTCAGAAAGATCTTTAAAGACTTTTCCTTCGCCGTTGGCAAATGCTTCATACATTTCTGCGTTGATTTCATCCCCGGCTTTTTTCGCTTTTGCCGCTTTCGCTTCGTAGTAAGCTTTGGTGTTTTCCATCGTTAAATAGAAATTACCAATAACCATGTCTTGGGATGGCGTCGCAATCGGTAATCCATCTTTTGGGCCTAAGATGTTGTTGGAGGCTAACATTAAATTCACGGCTTCTTCTTGGGCAGCTTTGCTTAATGGGACGTGTACGGCCATTTGGTCACCGTCGAAGTCAGCGTTAAATCCAGTCGTGACAAGGGGGTGTAAACGGATGGCGCGACCTTCCACTAGTTTAGGTTGGAATGCTTGAATCCCTAATCGGTGAAGGGTTGGCGCACGGTTGAGTAACACAGGGTGGAAGGAAATGATTTCTTCAACGATATCAAAGACAATTTCGTCGTAATTTTCGACTTTCTTTTCTGCTTGTTTATGGGAGTTTGCATACCCACGATCAATCAACAAAGAAGCAATGAATGGTTTCAGTAATTGGATCGCCATTTCTCGAGGTAATCCACATTGGTACATCTTTAAGTCTGGGCCAACGGCGATGACGGAACGACCAGAATAGTCAACCCGTTTACCGAGTAAGTTTTGACGGAAGCGACCTTGTTTACCTTTTAAGGCAGAGGATAAGGACTTGAGTTCCCGACCCGAACCACCGGAAGATAAGACTGGTTTACCACGACGGCCGTTGTCAATTAACGCGTCAACAGCTTCTTGTAACATCCGCTTTTCGTTACGTAACATGGTGCTAGGAGCATTCATGTTAATTAAATTCTTTAAACGACGATTACGAGCGATTAAACGACGGTATAAATCGTTTAAATCGGAAGTCGCAAACCGACCGCCATCGAGTTGAAGCATCGGACGTAAATCAGGTGGGATGACTGGTAAGACATCCAAAATCATCCATTCAGGACGGTTGTTGGATAAGCGGAAACTATCCACAAGTTCTAAACGCTTGATCAACTTGTTACGACGTTGAGTCGGGGCATTGACCATTTCTTTGTTGATGGCTTGGAATTCTTTTTCTAAATCAATTTCTTTTAACAAACGTTTAATCGCTTCGGCACCTTCACCAAATTCTGAACCTAAATGTTTTTGAATAAAGGCGGTGACGACTTCGAAGTTAATCGGTTCGCTGCGGTTTTCTAAACGGTTAACAAGTTCTTCCGCACGGGCCGCTTCATAACCTTCTAAACGTCCTTGGAATTCTTTGATCACAGACACAAAGTCTACGCGACCGGTTTTTTCATCAATGACTTGACGGTATTTTAAAATCTTGGATTGACCAGCATTTAAGCAAATTAGTGTTGAACCCACTAAGTAAACGAGTTCTTCTAATTGCTTTGCATTGATGTCTAAAATTAAAGCGATACGGGAAGGAATGCCTTTGACATACCAAATATGTGCACAAGGGGTGGCTAATTCGATATGACCCATGCGTTCTCTTCGAGCATCTTTGGTCATGACTTCAACGCCACATTTTTCACAAACAACCCCAACATAACGTTGCTTTTTATACTTACCGCAGTGGCATTCATAATCTTTGGAAGGACCAAAAATCTTTTCACAGAACAAACCTTGCATTTCTGGTTTTTGCGAACGATAGTTAATCGTTTCTGGTTTCATCACTTCTCCATGAGACCATTTACGAATGGTTTCCGGTGAAGCTAAACCGACGCGGATTTTACTAATTTTATTAATTTCAACCATGGTGTGCTCCCTTCCTATTCTTCGTCATCGACTTTGGCAGTCGTGACCACTTCGCCTTTTTCATCTTCGATGATAAAGCTTTCATTAATCGCCATTTCGTTTTCATCAGCATCAAATGATTCTGATGTATACGCGCGAATTGAAGAGTTGATCTTACGTTCTTCTGCTAGCGCATCTTTGGAAAGTTGTTCCATGTCCATTTCTTGGTTGGTTTCATCAAACAAGCGGACATCAATGGCCAAGGCTTGTAATTCTTTTTGGAGAACCTTGAACGATTCAGGAATGCCTGGACGTGGAATGTCGCGATCTTTGATGATGGCTTCATAGGCTTTACGACGACCGACACGGTCATCGGATTTGATCGTGAGAATTTCTTGTAATGTATTGGCAGCACCATAAGCTTCCAGTGCCCACACTTCCATTTCCCCGAAACGTTGACCACCGTTTTGTGCTTTACCACCAAGCGGTTGTTGCGTGACCAAGGAGTAAGGACCCGTCGCCCGAGCGTGTAATTTATCGTCGACCATGTGCACGAGTTTAATCATGTACATGACGCCAACAGAAATGCGTTCATCAAAGGAATCGCCGGTGCGACCATCGATCAAGACGGATTTACCATCTTCATCAAGTCCTGCTTTTTTCATCAGGTCCATGATTTCTTGATTGGAAATACCATCGAAGACTGGGGTGGCGATTTTCATGCCAAGCTTTTTGGCAGCCATCCCTAAATGAATTTCTAAAATTTGCCCGATGTTCATCCGGCTTGGAACCCCTAATGGGTTGAGCATGATGTCCACTGGCGTACCGTCTGGTAAGAATGGCATGTCTTCCACAGGAAGAATTCGAGAGATAACCCCTTTGTTCCCGTGACGACCTGACATCTTATCCCCTTCGGAGATTTTTCTCTTTTGAACGATGTAAACACGAACCACTTCATTGACGCCTGGCGCTAATTCATCCCCACGTTCACGTGAGAAGATTTTCACATCCAAGACAATCCCTGCACCACCATGAGAAACACGGAGCGAGGAATCTTTACCTTCTTTGGTTTTTTCACTAAAGATGGCGCGTAATAATTTTTCTTCACTGGTTGGTTCGGTGACGCCTTTTGGGGTGACTTTACCAACAAGAATATCGCCTTCTTTGACTTCCGCACCTGGGATGATGATCCCACGTTCATCTAAGTAAGCTTTTGCTTCTTCATTCGTGGAAGGAATATCACGGGTGATTTCTTCGTTGCCTAATTTGGTTGCACGGCATTCTAGGGTGTGTTCTTCAATATGAATCGAGGTATACACATCTTCCTTGACTAAACGTTCCGACATGATGACCGCGTCTTCAAAGTTATAACCATTCCAAGTCATAAACGCAATCGTCACGTTTTGACCTAAGGCTAAATCCCCATTGTCCATCGCTGGACCATCGGCAAGAATTTGTCCGGCTAAGACTTTTTGACCAGGTTTAACAATCGCGACTTGGTTAATGCAAGTGCCTTGGTTGGAGCGATTAAATTTTTGTAATGGATACGTGACTTCTTCACTAGAGCCTTTGGTTTTGACGATGATATGACGTGAATCGATATACGTCACTTCACCATCTTGTTGCGCGACCACGGCTAACCCGGAGTCACGGGCAATCGCGTGTTCAATCCCTGTGCCAACAAATGGCGCTTGGGGTCTTAATAAAGGTAAGGCTTGACGTTGCATGTTCGCACCCATCAAGGCTCGGGTGGTGTCATCGTTTTCTAAAAAAGGAATACACGCGGAAGCAATCGAGACAACTTGCTTAGGAGAGACGTCCATATAGTCGACATCTTCCACGGGCGCCATGATGTTATCACCATTGAAACGGGCGATGATTTTGTCTTCTAAGAACTTGCCATCTTTGCCAAGTTTTGCAGAGGCTTGGGCAATAATGAATGGGCGTTCTTGTTCGGCGGATAAGTATTCCGTTTCTTGTAAGACGCGACCATGTTTCTTATCGACTTTACGATAAGGGGTTTCGATGAAACCATAATGATTCACTTTGGCATAGGTTGCTAAATTGGTGATTAAACCAATGTTTTGACCTTCTGGGGTTTCAATTGGACAAATCCGACCATAGTGAGAATAGTGAACGTCACGAACATCAAACGATGCCCGGTCACGCTTAATCCCGCCACTACCTAAGGCGGAAATACGGCGTTTGTTTGCTAATTCTGCAAGTGGGTTGGTTTGATCCATGAATTGTGACAGTGGATCGGTAGAAAAGAATTCTTTGACTTGGGCCGTTAATGGTTTGATGTTGACCAAGGTTTGTGGAGCAACGTTGGTGATATCGGAAATAGACATTTTTTCCCGGATGGATTTCGCCATCTTCGATAAACCTAAACGGAAACGATTTTGAATCAATTCACCCACGGAGTGAATCCGGCGATTGGCCAAGTGATCGATATCATCGGTATCTCCGAAGCCATCCATCAGGTTTAAGAAATAAGAGAAGGTTGCCAAAATATCAGGGATGGTGACGACTTCATCTTTTAAATTGATGTCGGTACCGACGATATGGGCAATCGTTTCTTTTTTCGCATTTGGATAAACTTTGACGACGTTCACAAGATTACGATTGTTTAAATCGGTATTGATTGGTAGCTTCACGACATGGGCACCTTTTTCAAAGAATTTTTCAACACGAAGAGCTTCCACCATGTCTTTGGTCAATAACGTTCCTTTGTCAAAACGAACTTCACCATCGGCATCAATGAGGTCTTCGGCTAAGACGCGACCACCTAAACGGTTATAGACGCCTAATTTTTTCGCATACTTATAACGACCAGCCATGCCTAAGTTATAACGTTTGGCGTCAAAGAATTTTTGAATGATGAAATTATTAATTCCATCATCGGTTCTTGGTTCGCCAGGTTTCATCTTGGAAAAAATTTGGCTTAAGGCGTAATGAGTAGAGACCGTATCCGAGTCTTTACCTAAGGTGTTACGAAGAATGTCTTTATCACCAAATAAACCAATGATGGTTTCATCTAGTTTCTTCGCATATTCAACTGCGCGTAATTCTTTATTTTTACCTTCTAAGGTGGATTCATCAAAGGCAAGTAATGCTTTCAAAAGGATGGAGGCATACATTTTTCGTTGACGGTCAATCCGCACCGATAAAATGTCTTTGGAATCCGATTCAAATTCTAACCAGGTTCCACGCATTGGAATTAAATCTGATTTGAAAAGGAATTTGCCTGTCTTGTCCATCGCCTTGGATAAATAAGCACCAGGTGAACGACGAATTTGTGAGACGATGACTTTTTCAACCCCATTAATAATGAAGGTACCGGAGTTGGTCATCAATGGGAAATCACCAAGGAAGACTTCCGATTCCTTGATATTGCCATCTTCTTTAAAGATTAAACGTAAGTTGGCACGTAAGGGGACGGAATAGGTCATATCCCGATCTTTACATTCTAAATATGAATAGCTGGACGCATCAAAGCGAAATCCTAAATATTCGAGTTTGAGTGTGCCTGCATAATTTTCAATGGGAAAGATATCCTTTAAAGCCTCATCAAGACCTTTTTCTAAAAGCCATTGATAATTCTCGGTTTGAACTTCCACCAAGTTTGGTAGCGCCAATACCCCAGAAATCTTCGAATAATTGACACGGTTGTTATCCATGTTTTGATAGTGACGAGCACCACCAGTCCCAATTTTTAATGGGCCAGTTAAAGCAACGGTATCGCGGCCAATTTTAACTTTTTTCTTCGTCGTTGGTTTCTTTGCCATAGTGTTCTCCTTATGGTTTTGCGATCAACACGAGATAGCCTTTATCTCGGTCTCTGCGCAGGACCTTGCTAAACAACGTTAGCAGGTAGGTCTCATGGGATTCAGCGCCTTTATCCTTACGAATCACAATGTATAAATTGCCATTCGGATTCAGGTGCTGTTTGGCTTCTTGATAAAGGCGATAGATCGTTTTTTTTCCGGCGCGAATCGGTGGATTAAAGGCAATCACATCGAAATTCTGCGTCAATTCTTGAAAACCATCACTCGTCAATATCTGGAGATTCGTCAAGCCAAGACGTTGGGCGTTATGTCTGGCATCAATGACTGCCCGTTCATTGACGTCGGCAAGGGTGAGTGTCAGTTTTGGATTAAGACTTGCTAACGTTAATCCAACTGGGCCGTATCCACAGCCAAGGTCTAAGCATGTGCCGCTTAACGTATCTTGCAACAACACGTTGATCAGCAATCGACTGCCAACATCAAGATCTTTCTTAGCAAAGATCCCGCTGCTTGCGATCAAGGAGAATGACCGACCCTGAAGGGTATACGTGACCGTATATTCCTTGATGGTTTCGGGCGGATTATTTTCGAAATAATGGCCCATCGGTTGCCCTCCTATAAAGTGGTAAAACCTGCCTTAGTGAAAAGGCAGGTTTTCAATGTATGAGTAAAGGCGTTACTTGATGTCGACTTCAGCGCCAGCAGCGACAAGAGCTTTCTTGTGTTCTTCTGCTTCAACTGGTGAGATTTTTTCTTTGATCTTGCTTGGGGCGCCGTCAACCAATTTCTTGGCATCCATTAAACCCAAACCAGTGATGGCTTGAACTGCTTTGATGACCGCAACTTTTTGTGCACCAGCACTCTTTAAGGTTAAGGTGACTTCGGATGGGCCCTTCTTGGTGCTTGCTTCTTCAGCAGCAACTGGGGCAGCAGCAACAGCAGCAGCGGTGACACCGAATTCGGTTTCAATCGCTTTGACTAAGTCGTTTAATTCAACGACAGTCATTTCTTTAACGGCAGCAATCATTTCGACTTTTGTTAATTTGGCCATGTTTATTTCCTCCTATGGCAGTATTAAGCAGCGGCTTGTGGCTTGTCAGCAACAGCTTTCACTGCCACTGCCAATTTGCGGATCGGTCCTTGTAACGCTGAGGCAAGCATCGATAAGAGTTGTTGTCTTCCGGGTAAAGACGCTAACACTTTGACTTGAGCAGCATCCATAAATTTACCATCTTGAATGGCACCTTTTAAGATGAGCTTTTCGTTGGCCTTTGTAAACTTGACCACTGTTTTGCTCACTTCAAGGGCGTCGCTGGTAAAAATAAATCCGTTTGCACCATTTAAGATAGTGGTTAATGCATCATCTTTAACCCCTAAATTCGTAGCAGCGCGACGGACAAGCGTATTTTTATATACGCCGAATTGCGAGTTGCTCTTACGTAAATTTCGACGTAAAGTCGATAATTCAGCGACGGTCATCTTTTGATAACCGACAATAAGCACAGACGCGCTCTTCTTCGCCAACGTTTCAATTTCGTTGACTAACGCTTCTTTTTCTTTGAGAATCGTTTTGTTCATTGGTTCACCTCCTTGGATTACCGTTTTATATTTTTGAGTTGTAGATCCAAGAGATTCAGTATGCTGAGATCCTCGGCAACATGATTAAGCCCCCGGGGCCGTTGCTGTCTATGGTTCTAAAACACTCAAACAAAGGGAAGACGACTAGACTAACGACCGTCGAACGTGAACTTAATCGCTGGACCCATGGTGGTATGGATGGCAGCCGCTTTGAAGAAATTACCTTTGACGGAGGAAGGACGAGCACGGACGAGTGCTTCTGTTAACGCTTGTAAATTGTCTGCAAGTTGTTGATCAGTAAAGCTGACACGACCAATGGAGACAGCAACATTGGCTTCTTTATCTAAACGATATTCAACTTTACCAGCTTTGATGTCTTTAATCGCTTTACCGATATCCACGGCAACTGTACCAGTTTTAGGATTTGGCATTAAACCTTTAGGTCCTAATACTTTCCCTAACTTACCGATTTCACCCATCATTTCTGGGGTGGCCACGATGACATCAAAATCAAACCAGTTTTCTTTGTTAATCTTTTCTAAGAGTTCTTTACCGCCAACAAAATCTGCACCAGCAGCTTTTGCGTCGGCCGTTTTACTTGTGGTGACTGCCAACACTTTTTTGGTTTTACCGTTACCATGTGGTAAGACGATCGTTCCGCGAATTTGTTGGTCTGCTTGAGTGGTATCCACGTTTAAGCGATAGGAGACATCCACCGTTGCATCAAATTTAACCGTCGATGTTTTCTTCACTAAGGTCGTGGCTTCTTGGATGGTGTATAACTTATTGATATCAATAAGCTTTAATGCAGCCTCATACTTCTTTCCGTGTTTCATGATGTTATTCTTTCTGTGGTGTTAACGAGCAAAGCTCTTCCACTTATTTCTTGTCTTCTTCGATGGTGATGCCCATGTTACGAGCAGAACCTTCGATGATTTTCATGGCATTATCAATGTCATAAGCATTCAAATCAGGAAGCTTATATTCAGCAATTTTCTTTAAAGCAGCGCGAGAAATCTTACCTACCTTAGTGGTTTTTGGATTGCTGGAACCACTTTCAACCCCTGCGGCTTTTTTAATTAAGCCAGTCACAGGCGAAGTTTTGATGATAAACTCAAACGATTTATCTTCATAGGCAGTAATAATGACGGGAATAATTTCCCCTTTTTTATCAGCAGTTTTAGCATTGAAATCAGTACAGAACTTAGGCATGACAATCCCCGCAGATGCGAGTTTTGGGCCTGGTTTAGCTTCGCCTCCAGGTAATTCCATTTTGACGACTTTAGCGATTCGTTTAGCCACGTGACAATCCTCCTTATGGATCCATGATCTTTCGTGCGGTGGTCGACGGATGAATCAGTCCTTCCACGCAGAGCAAATGCAGAGACAAAAGTCCATGCTCGAGAATTATATAACTAGAAATTGCCAATTGCAAGTATTTTTCCTTACTTTTTACCCTATTATTCATAGGGTATTATACATTTGAGGAAGTTAGTCCTATAATAGACGCCGTATTCAAAAAACTTATGAACTTTTTTACAAAAAAACCTTACTACGCCATTCTGTTTAGTTTTCTCGTTGCTATCATTGTTTGCGCGGGTTTATTAACCTTGCCTATTTCTCATCGAAATGGCGAATGGGGGTCTTTTGTCGATAGCTTATTCATGGCCACCTCCGCCATCGCGGTAACCGGTTTATCCGTCTATGGTAACGTTGGCGCAGAATTCACCACCTTCGGTCAAGTGCTCTTTATGATCATGATGCTCATGGGTGGATTAGGGATTATCACCATTTTTACCTTTTTTACAATCATTATTGGTAAAAAAATAGGGATTATGGAACGCTACATGCTCAAACAAGCGTTGAACTTAACCACCATGAAGGGGGCATTAAAGTTTGTTCAACGTGTCATCCTGATTGCGTTTTTGTTTATCAGTGGAGGAGCATTTCTCTACAGTTTTGTCTTGATCCCTGAATTTGGATGGGGAGAAGGAATCTTTCAATCGTTCTTTTTGGCCATCTCCGCCTTTAACAATGCTGGGTTAGATATCTTAGGAGATTCTAGTTTAATATCCTATCAAAACAATATGCTTATACAAAGTGTCACCATGATTCTGATTATTTCTGGTGGTTTAGGTTTCTTGGTATGGGTAGAATTGTTCAAACATGGCTTTCGCATTAGTAAATTGTCAACTTATGTGAAGGTTGTCCTCATCATGAGCGCTATCTTGATTGCCTTAGGAACCGTTGGACTGATGATTACTGAATTTAGTTCGGGTTCTTTCTTTCGGTTTGATCTAGCCCTCTTCACTAGTGTCTCAAGTCGAACTGCTGGCTTGACCATTCTTAGTATTCGCGATTTAACCAACGCCAGTAAATTCTTAATCATGACATTGATGTTTATTGGGGCAAACCCTATTTCCACAGGAGGTGGGATTAAAACCACCACCACCTTCATTGTCTTTTTATCGATTTGGGCATTAATTTCTGGTAAACGTGTGCACGCCTTTAAGCGAACCTTCTCCATTGAAGCCATTCTCAAATCCATGGCGTTGGTTGTGATTTCGATTGTTTTTGTCTTGTTCACAGTGATGGTGATTGAATACATTGAACAATTCAATACCAGTTATCCGCTTGGACTAAAAACAGGAACTTCGTTATTGTTTGAAGTCGTCTCTGCTTTCGGAACCGTTGGTTTTTCTGAAGGGGTAACTCCTTATTTAGCTGATTCTTCAAAAGTCATCTTGCTGATTGTCATGCTCTTGGGTCGGATTGGCCCAATCGCGGCAATCTCTGTTTTTTCTGATAAGCTTTCATGGACTGAGCAAGGTGATGTCCAATATATGGAAGCAAACGTACCCATTGGGTAGGAGGTTTGACACATGGCGAACGAAAAGTCTTTTGCAGTCATCGGTTTAGGTCAATATGGTTTAAGCGTGGCGAAAGCCTTGATTGAGAACAACCAACAAGTCATCGGGATTGATCGTGATGAGTCTCGGGTAAAAATGTTAGAGGATAAACTTGCCTCCGTGTTTACCACCGATTGCACCAACCAACATAGTTTGAGCGAAGTCGGTGTTCAAAATGTGGATGTTGCGATTGTCACCTTCGGAGATAACTTGCATGACGCCATCATCACCACCGCTTTATTATCAGACATGGACATTCCCCACATCGTGGTTCGTGTTGATAACATGGAATACGCGCCAATCTTAAAAAAAATTGGTGCTCATGAAATCATTCATCCAACCGATGATGCTGGTCGTTCATTGGCGTTTAGACTTTCCGGAACCAATTTATCTCAATACTTTGCATTTGATAAATACTATTCTGTTTCTTCTGTGACGATTCCGGTTGGATTCAAAACTAAAAAACTAATTGAACTTGATTGGCGAAATAAATTTAACATTAACATCGTCTTAATTAAAAAGACTGCTGGTAAAGTAAAACATGAAGACATCGATGGCATCATCCCTGAAATTCCCAAAGCGCAAGAATCGGTTGAAGCAAGAGACATCATCTACGTCATCGGTAAAAATAAAGATGTGATTACCTTCTCCAATTCCATCAATAAATCATAAGCAATAAAAAAGTTTGGGAAACCCCAAACTTTTTTTGTTATCCATCTCGTTAAGATTAGATTTTTTCGATTTCAGAGAAATCAACTTCCACGGAGGTTGCCCGGCCAAAGAACACAGTTTCCACTTTAACCAAACCTGAGGCCTTATCGATGGTGACAATTTTACCTTCGGTTCCTTCAAGCGGGCCATGAATCACTTTGACATGATCGCCGATGGCATAACGATCATACATGCCAGCATCCACCATCCCCATCCGTTTAAGGATTGGTTCCATTTGTTCTGGTGTGACCGGAATGGGTTTGGTCCCACCACCGGAAGATCCAACGAATCCAGTAACCCCTGGGGTGTTACGAACCACATACCAAGAATCATCGGTCATGACCATTTCAATGAATACATAACCTGGATAGGCGTTGCGTAATTTCTTTTTACCAGTTGGAGAGCCATTCTTAAAAACAGCTTCTTCTTGTTCGACCACAAGAATACGGAAAATAAAATTTTCCATGGTCATCGAATTGACGCGGCGTCTTAAATTATCGGCGACTTTATTTTCGTGACTGGCGTAAGCACTGACAACATACCATTGTTTATCGCCATTCGCCACCGGGATGGTAGGTTGAACTGTATTAGGTTGTTCCATGGGTTTCTCCTTATCTCAAACTTTCAAACGCAGCACGAATTTGTCCGAGTAATTCAGCGACTGCTAAATCTTCAAGGGTGAGTGCAAACGCAGAAAAAACAGTAATCACAATGACAATAAAAATCGAGGATAGCAACGTGTTGGTTTCTGGCCAGCGAACTCGTTTAGCTTCTCGAGCAACTTCTTGAAAAAATTTCTTGACGTTCATAACACTCCTTATTTACTTTCCTGGTGTAACGTTGAGCGATTACAAGTTGAGCAATATTTTTTTAACGCCAAACGTGTATCAGCAATGCCACTACCTTTACTTGATGTTTGGTAATTCCGTGCTAAGCATACAGTGCAGATTAAAATAATGTTTTTTCGCATCGGGATTTCCTATTTCTCATCTAAGCTACATTGAATATAACAAGAGGGCTTTACAATGTCAATGAAATCTATTTGAATTAATCACGATGTTTAGCTAATAACGTTTTGGCAATTTTAGAAATCTGCCGGTAATGTCCACCAAGAATCTTTGCGATTTCTGTAAAACTGTATCCTAATTTTAAATACGCAAGAATCGATTTTTCCTTGACGCTAAGTTGATGGTCTTCACCTTCAAGCAACTGATGAAAAGGATCTTCAACCATGGCAATTAATTGCTGATCTTTTTGCCCAACAAGATCACTAAGGAACGACCCGTCTTCGATTTCGTAATCTAACGAGAGGGCAGTATTAATTAAATTTTGATTGTCACTACTAAATCTTTTTAATTCGTTGATTAATTCTCTTTGCAGTAAGAAATGATAATAGGCATCAAAAATATTTTTATGAGGATCATACGATTCAATCGCAAGTAGTAACGTTTGCAAAGCAACAATTTTTAAATCATCATAATCCAATCCACAATACCGATGCATGTAGAGAAGCTTATGAATCAACCGATCTTGTTTTAATTGCATCCGCTCCAACAAAAGTAAGTAGGCTTCTGGTTGTTTACCCCGCACTAAAAAAACAATTTCATCATCAGATATCGCTAGCATGAATACAAGATTACTTTAGAGGAAAACGTTGTCGATACACTTCTGCTAATAAGATGGCAGTGCTGGTAGAAGCATTGAAAGAATCAAGGTTTTGAATAGGAATTTTAACTTTAAAGTCACTGTTTTCTAACACCAATCTTGTGATGCCTTGGCCTTCATGTCCAATGATAATCGCAATCGGACCACGGTAATCCACACTTCGATAATCTTGAGATTCTGCTAAGGAAGTGGCAACAACCCAAAATCGATTGTCTTTTAATGTGGCAATGGTTTGCGATAAATTGGTCACTTGAATGATCGGTAGATGATCGAGTGCCCCACTGGCAATTTTAGCAACCGTAGAGGTGACTTCAACTTGGCGATCTTTTTTGATGATCAAACCATCGACGCCATAACCAACGGCTGTGCGAATGATGGCACCTAGGTTTTGCGGATCTTCAATACCATCTAACAATACTAGTAAAGGTTGTTCTTTGGTCGCCAAGCGTTTGATAAATGGCAGCCATTCGGTGTATAGAAAAGGTTTAACTTGCGCTACAATCCCTTGATGATTTGCTCGATCCACCAGTTTTTGTAAACGTTCATCCTCTATCCTTTCTACAGGTAATTTTTTTTGTTGAAGTAAAGCGAGAATGACTGGGTCTTTAAAGTTGGTACTTAAAAAAACTTTCGTTACATTCCCTGAACGAATACTTGATTCAACTGCGTGTTTCCCGTAGCGATATTGTTCCATGACTAAATCGTTTAAAAATCCTAAGGTTGTTTCAACTTATTCGTTATGGAAAGAAGTGGTGATTTCAATGGGATTAATTCGTAGTTTAATGTCCTCGATTAAGGTTAATGCAGTCGCATGATTGATTTGCGAATAAGTCACGGTAATTCTTAACACTTTAGCACCTTGGTAGGTGGTGATTTGCGAATCAATATTTCGAATTCCTACTCGCATTTCTCGGGCAGATTCATGAAGGTTTTTTAACACAGGGGTATTATCTTTGACCAAGACAAAAACTTTTGGAGCTTTACGATTAATGTAACTTTCAAATTTTCTTAACATCGTTAACGTGAATAAACCAACCAACGCGCCTGAGGCTGCCAAAATAAATTGCCCAGCGCCAGCTGCTAAACCGATCGCCATCGCTAACCATAACGTGGTGGCCGTGGTTAATCCTTTGATATCAAAACCATTTTGAATGATGGTTCCAGCACCAATAAAACCAACACCCGTGATAACCTGTGCCGCTAACCGGGCAGGATCTCGATCAAGATTGAAATCACCAAATCCATAAATGGATAAGAGCATGATTAATGAAGACCCTAATGCAACAAGAATGTGCGTTCTTAATCCTGCTGAGTGACCATGATATTCACGTTCATAACCAATCAAACCAGCCAAGACGGTTGCCATGACTAAGGATAAAATACTTAACAAAAAATTTCCAAAAGGTGGAAAGAATCCGTTGAGAAAATCAACCAGTAATTCGTCGAGTGTTGTGACAGTGAAGATGTTCATCATGGTGCTCCTTATGGTTTAAATCAAAATCAAACGTTTCTTTAATGCATCTCTAATCGTGTCGGACTTAAGAAAATCCTGAGCTTGTTTTGCAGACAAATAGTCCTTATATAGCTGATGATCTTCTTTGGTCAATATCGGAAAAGAAATGAATAGACCAAGTATAGTCAACATCGCTTGAATTGTAAAGAAACGATGAAGCAAATCGTTGACTGATGGTGCTTTTTCTCGAAGAAAACCATTGGTGATTTTGACATATTGATGCAAGTAAGTTAAGGCGTTGGCCGTGTTGATATCGTTGGATAATGCTTGTAAAAATTCAATGGGTGCGGGCAAAGATTTGTTGATGAGTTGACCACCATGAAGTTGGATGAACGTTGCTAATTGTTGAACGGCGATTTGTAATTTGGATAATTCTTGTTGCGTGTTCTCAATGATGGTTGAGGTGATATTCACAGGCATTCGATAATGCGTTGCCAACAACAAATAACGAAGTAAAGGACCTTCATAGGTCGATAAAAAATCTTTCGCTAAAAAGATATTGCCGGTGGATTTACTCATTTTTTCAGCATTCAGATTGATGAAACCATTGTGTAACCAATAATTTGCAAGATGTGTTTGGTTCATCGCTAGTGACTGAGCAATTTCATTTTCGTGATGAGGGAATTTTAAATCAAAGCCACCGCCATGAATATCAATCAAAGACTGTTGAAAGGTTTCCTGAATCATCACCACACATTCCGTGTGCCATCCAGGTCGACCATTGCCAAAAGGGGCAGGAAACGTAATTCCTTCGGTGGTATGTTTCCATAATGCAAAATCCAATGGATCTTCTTTATTTTGATTCTCTTCAATGCGTGCACCGACTTTAATTTCATTCACATCAACATGAGATAGTCGCCCATAATCTTTGATTTTTCTGACCCGAAAAAAAACATCACCACTTGGTGTCTTGTAAGCAAAACCTTTGACGATGAGGGATTGTATAAAGGCAATCATCGCCGGTAAATGTTCAGTGACGGTTGGGGTAACATCCGGTAACGACGCGTTCATTTTTGCCACATCTGCTTGGTAGGCTTTGATGAATTTCTTGGCAATGGCTTTTTCATCAAGGTTTTCTTTTTTTGCTTTTTCAATGATGCGATCATCAATATCCGTGTAATTCGAGACGTGTTTCACTTGATAGCCTAAAGCAATCAAGAGTTTCTTTAAAACATCGAAAACAACGACTGGACGAAGATTACCAATGTGAACAAAATCATACACAGTCGGTCCACATACATACATGGTCACTTGACCTTGATGAATCGGGACAAAGGTTTCTAACTTATCATGCAGACCATTAAATAATTTAATATCCATCATCTTTATTCTACCTTGATTTCAACATTTAACCAGTGACGAATGTAAGCACCAATATCAAATTTTCTTTTTAATCCTGCCGCATTCATGTAACGTATCATGCCAAAAATAGGCCGTTCTTGCCAGGGTCGATCGTGAACCCCACCCATCGCCCAAGCCGTGCCTGTGTAACCATTAGGGTCTCGACCATCAAGTTCATATAGGTCATTTAAGGTATTGGCAAATTGAAGCGCTTCTTCAGGGGTTGATGTCCATTCTAAAATCTTTTTGGCCCAATACATCCGCATGTATCCATGCATATATCCGGTCTTGACCATTTGGATTTGGGCAGCATTCCACGCATCGTCATGAGTGATACCCTTGGCTAAAGTTTCTAATGAATAAACATACTCTCGTTTATCCGATCGATGGGCATTCAATGTCTTTTTGGCCCAATCAGGAAATCCCAAAAATGAATCATAAAGCGGATTATAAAAACAATAGTTATCGGCAAGCTCTTTACGGACAATCAGCTCTTCAAGAAATGCCTCATGAGGTTGACCGGTCTTGATCACCGCAAGGGCGACGGTTTGACTGCTGAGATGACCGAAATGGAAATAACTTGATAACCGACTCGTTGCTTCGATGTTCGGATTGTTTCTCTCTTCATAATGATCTAATCGTTTGAGGATGAATTCATTCATTGCCTTCGTTGGGTCAAGGGTTTCTTTGATGGTTTTAAGAAAACTGGCATCATGCATACCTTGATATTGAAAAGGCATGGTTTTTATCCATGAAGGAAAGGGATGTAAAAATTCCTTAAGTAAGCGATGAATTTTAGGTCTGAGGGTATAGGCACCCCATTCTTGTTTTTGACTAGCAACATGGATTGGCACAACGTTGTGAGCGTCCACTTCCACCATTTTGATGGCAATCTTACTTGCCAATTGTGTTCTTAATGCCCGCATGTCTCTTAACGGAGAAAAATCAGTCACCAACATCCCCGCGTGAATGTCTTGAAGAAAACGAGCAATCGTTGCCACCGTAGGTCCATGGAGAATGTAAAACGGTAATCCACGTAACTTGGCTTGTTGATCAACTAACTTCAAGCCTAATTTCATCTGGTTAAACATACGATCATCGGCAATGTTTTTTGCACTACCGAAGCTATCAAATAAGCTAAAAATCACCACGCAAGGCTGTTTGATGTCATTGGCAAAGGTTTGGGCATATATTAACGCCCAATTATCTTCTAGACGCATGTCTCGATTCATCCAATAGACAATCGGTCCTTGGAGATGACTTTTTTCATTTAATTGACGAGCACGTTGAGGCAAGGTTTGCATACAAAAATCATAGCATAAAAGCGATATTTAAAACTTGATTATGATAAAATGAAAAGCACTTCAATATGAAGAAAAAAGTATTAATCATTGGCGCAGGAACTGCAGGATTAGCAAGTGCGATTCGCTTACAATCCAAAGGTTTTGATGTTTCCATTTATGAAAAGAATCCCCAAGTCGGTGGCCGTATGTATTCTTATTCAGAAAAAGGGTTTCGTTTTGATGTTGGCCCAACGATTGTGATGATGCCAGAAATCTATCGAGAAATTTTTGAATATAGCGGGGCAAATCCTGATGATTATCTATCCATGCAACTCCTGGATCCGCTTTATCAACTTCATTATCAAGACGGAACAACCTTTTCTGTTTCCAGTAATTTAACCAAACTTATTCCCGCTTTAGAAAAAGTATCGTTTGAAGACACCCAAGGATATTTGGCTTACCTAGCGGATATTTATAAGCGTTATAATGTTGCGCGTCAAGGATTCATTGATCAACCTTTTCATACCGCAGGTGACATTTTTAACTGGAAAAATATCACCAATACCTTCCGGTTAAGAACGTTAAATTCTGCCTATCAATCGATTGCTAAATTTGTGAAGAATGAAAAATTAAGGCAAGCCTTATCCTTCCAAACCTTATACATTGGGGTTTCTCCTTTTGTTGGTCCTTCAATCTATACCATCATTCCAATGATTGAACTACTTTATGGCATATGGTATATCCATGGTGGGATGTATGCGATGGCGAAAGCGATGGAAAAAAGGTTCTTAGAATTAGGTGGCAAGATTCATCTCAATGCCAATGTTGAAAAAATTTTAACCCATGAGAAAAAAGCAGTTGGTATTGTGGTTAATGGCAAAACCATACAAGGTGATATTGTCCTGGTGAATGCTGATTTTCCTTATGCGATGGAACAATTACTTGATGCAAACGATCGAGGAAAGTACACACCCGCCAAGATCAAAAAGATGGAATACTCTTCCAGTAGTTTTATCATGTACTTTGGCTTAAACAAAAAAATTAAAACCACCGTTCATCAAATTCGTTATGCAAAAGATTTTAAGAAAAACATTGATGACCTTTTTGAACCTGCCCTTCCAGAAGATCCTTCTTTTTATATTTATTCTCCTTCGCAAATCGATGCAACCGTTGCCCCTGTTGGTAAAGAAATCATCTACGTTCTTGTTCCCGTTCCCAACCGAGAAAAAGATGCGTTTTCATGGGATGAAACCATGACGAAACAATATCGAGATAAAATGGTGAAAAAGCTAAATTCCATTCCAGGATTTGAAGATTTTGAATCATCCATTGAAGTCGAACGAGTGATGACGCCTAAAGATTGGCAATCACAATTTAATTTACAATTTGCCGCTACCTTTGGTTTTAAACCTGTCTTACTACAAAGTAATTTCTTTAGACCCCAAGCAAAGGTCCTCAAGATCAAAGGGCTTTATTTTGCCGGAACAAGCACCCATCCAGGCGCAGGGATTCCCATCGTGATGAAGTCAGCTAAAATAGTTTCTGATACCATCATCAAGGATTGGACGTTATGAGTCTTCGTCTCGATCTTGATTACTTTTTAACTGAGCAAATTATTAAAAAGAATTCCGCTTCTTTTTATGCTGCATTCTCAAAAATTAGCGATAAACATCGACGAAGGGGTGTTTTTTCTGTCTATGCCTATTGCCGTTATGTTGATGATTTAATCGATGAAAAAAATGACCTTGATCAACTATTGGCCTACAAAAGTAAACTTGATGATTTTGTTAAAGGATATCCTGTCGGTGGGTTTCGCTGGCGGACCCTGAAAGATACTGCGACTCGCTTTTATCCTGTGGATTATGATTATCAAGCTTATTATGAAATGATCGAAGGTCAGGAATTTGACGCTCATCCTGTTCGAATGGAAACCATCGATCAATTACTACAATATTGTGATTTGGTTGCAAGCAGTGTTGGGAAGATGTTGCTACCTATTCTCGCACCGAAAGCAACCATGGATCTAAAACCTTTTGCGATCGCGCTAGGAAGAGCATTTCAATTGACCAATATTTTACGAGATATCGGTGAAGACTATCGCCGTGACCGCGTGTATTTACCCAAGTCGATGATGAATGCGCATCATTATTCCTTATCCGATTTAAAACAATCCTTGGTCAATGAATCCTTCATTGCCATGTGGGAAGAACTTGCTTCCTTAGCAGAACGATATTATCAACAAGCACTCCCTATGCTCGTCCATTTTCCTGAGGATACGCGCTGGCCTTTAAAGGGTGCATTGCTCGTCTACCGAGCCATTTTAGAAGTGATTCGTCATCAACAATACACGGTGATGAAGAAAAAACATTTTGTCCCAGATGATCAAAAAATGGCGATTCTTAAGCAATTAAAAAAAGAATCTTTATAACCTAGTGAGTTCCTAATTTATAACTAAAAAAACACCTGACCAATGTCAGGTGTTTTGTTATCTTGAATGACATCAATAAAACACGAACTTACTTAATGCTTTTCACTGCCTCAAGAATCTCATTTGCGTGATTGACGATTTTGGTTGGGTGATACGATGCCAACACGGCGCGATCGGTATACCCATAGGTGACCGCAATCGTAGGGATACCCAGGGTTTGACCCATGAGCACATCCGGGGGAGCATCTCCAATGAAGACACTGTCTGGTAAGTGGATGCCGTGACGAAGGGCAAATCGATCAAACATCGTTCGATCAGGTTTGGGTAAGGTTCCTGGAACATGACCATGAACCCCCGTAAATAACTGAGGAAAAACATGATCAATAAGTTTAACGGTTAAATCATGAGGTTTGTTAGAAAAAATATAGGCGTGATGGCCTCGTTGTTGAATGGTCTTGAGGACTTGATTAATTCCCGGATAAATTGAAGCAACTTCAAGTTGATACGCTTCATAACGAATCATGTAAGCAGCGAAGAATGTTTCAAAAAATAAAGGGTCATTGCCTTTTCCTTTTAACGCGGCATGAACAAACTGACGGGCACCGCCACCAATGAATGTCTTGGTTTCTTGCAAGGTCACTGGCGGTAAACCAAAAGCAATCAAGGTGTCTTGAATGGCTCTTGCCAAATCTGGGGCCGTGTCGAGGAGGGTCCCATCTAAATCAAAGATGTAATGCTTAATCATGTTAAAAAAACCTTGGTTGCCCAAGGTTTAATTGTTTACTTGACGAATTCCACCAGTAAGCGTTTGGCATTATCGCCGAGGCGAGGAACCATTTTTAACTTACGGGTATAACCACCTTGACGGGTGGCATAACGAGGACCAAGTTCAGAGAATAGTTTTTCCAATGCAAGGACACCATTCTTTTCATCAACGGTGTATTGACGAACCACACTGGCGGCCAAGCGACGATGGTGTAAATCACCTTTTTTAGCATAGGTGATTAATCGAGCCGCTAAACTGACAAGGGGTTGGGCCATTTGACCAGTGACGATGACTTTTTCATCGGTGATCAATGTCGAGACGAGGTTTCTTAGTTGATTGTTAAACTTACTTGTGGAAAACGGGGCTTTAAAGCGAACCCCACCTTTACCATGTACGTTAATTCTACCTTGGGTTGGCATATGTTACTCCTTATTCTGCATCCCGGAATTTTAATCCATGAGCAAGAAGTTTTTCTTTGACTTCTTTTAAAGATTTCTTTCCGAGGTTGCGTACTTTCATCATTTCT
>CAMCVC010000007.1:0-32997 GCA_945879785.1 Staphylococcus epidermidis
TACTAATGGTTATGAAATCGGTGTTTTTCCTGTTTAGTCATCCCGCCCCCTACAAAGTTAATCTATTTAATGGTCTTTCTCAACACGTGGATTTAACCGTGTTCTTTGAAAGAAAACTAGGAAGATATCAACGAATGCAATATGTGGATCCAAATCGTTACCAATTTAAACATCGATTCTTAAAAGGTTTTCCGGTCGGAAAAGAAAACCATGTTAGCCTTGAGGTGATTGCTCATTTAAAAGCTCACTCCTATGATTATGTGGTCATGAATGGGTATTCCTCCTTGACCGAAATCATCACCATCCTCTACTTGCAACGTCACCGTATTCCTTATTACATCTATGTCAATGGCGGGATGATTCGTAAAGAATCTTTCTTAAAATTCCAATTGAAAAAAAGGCTTATTTCCAAAGCGGTTGGATTTTTTTCTCCAACTAAATTGATTGATGATTACTTGATTTATTATGGGGCCACCATCGACAAGATTGTCCACTATCCTTATAGCACCGTGTTTGACAACGAACTCTTAACTCAGCCTTTATCATCTCAAGACAAGTTATCGCTGCGGAGAGTGATTGGTTTACCACTTGAAGGAAAAATCTTCATGGCGATTGGCGAATTTATCCCGCGAAAAAACTTTAGTACCTTAATCCAAGCGTGGCGAAGTGTGCCTGCGTCCATGCACTTGATGTTGATTGGTGAAGGGAAGCAAGAGGGGCATTATCGTAGATTGATTAAGCGCTATCAATTGAAGAACATTCACTTAACCTCCTTTCAACCGAAGAACTTAATTCTTTCTTATCTACGATCAAGTGATGGGTTTATTTTAATGAGCAAAGAAGATATCTATGGTCATGTGGTCAATGAAGCACTATCCCAAGGGATACCCGTGCTTGCCTCTGATAAGGTCATCGCTGCCAAGGTATTGATTCAGTCTGGTGTGAATGGATATTTACTTTCACTTGTAGACATTCACCGATTACCTAAAATGCTTCACCAACTTCTCTTGATTCAACCTTCATCCGCGAGTCAAACCATTGCAAAGAGTCAAACCATTGAAGCGATGGTCAAGACCCATGTTGATTTTTTCTTAGGACATCTTCATGGCTAAACTCATCCTGATTGGTAGTGTCTTACCACCAATTATTTTTCAACAATGGTTGGATGCTGGCGAAGTCATCAACCCAAGTCACCAATTGTTTTTAACGCGCTTGATTGAAGGCGTTAGCAATGAGCAAACCTTGCAAGTGTTAAGTTTGCCTCCTGTTAAAAAAACAAGTTCGAAATTATTCATGCCAGAAAACATTTATCGCTTAGGACAAACGATGTATATTCAGTTTCCGTTTCTTAATCAAAGGTGGTTAAGACCAATGTCTTTATCATTTCAAATTCATCGATACTTGAAAAAGACGATACGTCAATCCACGGAGAATATCATGCTGCTCATCGATGGCAATAGCCGCTTAGCAGGGTCAATCGCCTCACGTTATCAACATCATCCGCGCATCCAAACCATTGGCATCTTCACCGATAGTCCAAAGCAAATTTCCAACCTTCGTCCTCAACATATCCGGAGTTGGTATCGTCTGCATCGTCAACATCACGCTTACATCGGGATCACGGAAACTTTATTAAACGAATTTAATCCATCTAAAAAACCACAATGGGTCTTACCTTGTATCGTCGATGCGATGGAAGGTGCAGCACAGCATGATCGACCGTATGTTTTCTTCTCAGGGGCTTTGTATGAACGCTACGGCGTGGAAACCCTGATTCATGCTTATCTGCAACTAAAGCCAAAGAATATTGATTTATTGATGGCAGGATTTGGTCCATTCTCGCAACGAATTGAACAACTTAGTCAACAGCATCGTCAAATTAAATTCCTAGGTTTACTCAACCCAACCTTAACTCGAAAATACCAAGCGGGAGCCTACGTCAATGTCAATCCACGCCCCTTGGATGAAGCCTTAGATAACGTCGCCATTCCTTCGAAAGTATTGGACTACATCAGTAGCGGTGCCCCAACCCTGACCACCCGTCATCCGTTTATTGAAGCCCAATTCAATGATTATATTCATTACATTGACGATAGCAGTGTCGATGGCATCAGGATTGCCTTGAAACGATTTTTATCAGCCGATTATGGCTTGGCGCAAACCAAGGCAAACAAAGCAAAAAATCTAGCCCTTACATCGTTTGGAAAAGAAAAAATAGGTTATGACTTGGTGACTTGGATCAATGCTTTGAAGTGACGTTCCAAGGTTTTGGCAGCGATGGTCGTTGAATAATGTTCTTGATAATACGTTTGATGTTGGGTTTTTATTTTTTCTCGTTCTTTGTCAGTTAGTTTTTTTAATTTCATGAGTAAGGCAGATAAGTTTTTCATCCCAGCAGCGAGTAAAAACGTTGGGGGCAAAGCTTTCACCAAGGCAAGCCCATCGCCTTGTAAATAAGCGATGATCGGTTGGCCAAAGGGTAAATATTGAATGAGTTTATGAGGGATGGTTTTCCTAACGATGCCAGGGGTTTGTAAACCGACATAAAAGGCATCGGCATCAATGAGAAATTTCCCAAGATTTTCAGGGGTTTGGTGGGCATAAAAGTGAATCCGGTCTGCCAAGGATAATTGTTTGACGAGTTGCTGCAGACGTTGGCCCTGATTCCCAGAGCCGATGCAATGCAAATGCATGCTTGCAGGGGTCGATGCCCATGCTTTGATTAAACTATCTAACTGTTGTATCACGCCAAAGTTTCCAGCGTAAACCACATGAAAACCTTCACCATATTGAATACTTTCTTGACCAGCTTGTTCGATTAACGCTGGTTGAACCATCGCGTCTTCAATGACGTGGTCTTTACCCAATAACTTACGAAAATGGGGTTGATAACTCGGTGATCCCACAAGGATTTGATCCACCTGACGGTATAGCGAATGACTCCATGACGTCAACCACCGATAGATGAACCCATCTTTTCGAAGAACCTTACTGACCAAGACGGATTCTGGCCAAACATCAACCGCATAAAGTAAGTGAGGAATTTGGTGTGCTTTGGCATACCGAATGGCTGGGGCAATGCTCATCAGGGGTGATAAAGAAACGGACATCACCACATCGTAGCGACCACTTAACTGCATGATATCTTTTAGTGCTGAACGATAAAACGTCACATAATTTCGAATGACGCTTAACCAAGAACGCCGACGTGGATACGTATGGACACGGTGAATGTTCACACCACTGACGATTTCATCGGTAATCTTTTGATAATCCTTAGGAATTTGGCCAAATCCATACTGAGGTTTACTCGTCACCACTTGGACATGATGGCCCAAACGAACAAGCCCCTCGCACAAATTGGTGATGGCAAAGCTTTCCGGGTGATAATACTGGGATACCACTAAAATTCTCATATTAACCTTCATTATAGCCCATTCGGTATAATGGAGGCATGACCACGAAGAACGCCTTCAGCCAATTCATCAGGATCCTTTTTTATCCTATGCGTTGGTTCATGATTCGTTTTCTGCCGGTGACTTACCTTCATTGGCAATATCGATTCATCACCGGGAAGAAGTTGAATTTAACAAAACCAAAGCTTTACACCGAAAAACTTCAATATCTCAGACATTTTGTTTTCCCTCAAGATCCCTTGGTGATTCGGGCAACTGACCGTGTTGCGGTGCGGGCAATGCTTGAAGAAAAAGGACTGAAGAAATACTTGGTGCCAACCTTTGGAAGTTATGATCGATTTGAAGATATTCCTTGGAAGCAATTACCCATGCAATTTGTGCTTAAATGCAGTCATGCGTCTGGGTTCAATCATATTGTCTTGGATAAAGATCAAGTTCATCTACCTTCGCTTCAACGAAAATTTAATCGCTGGTTGAGACAAGATTATGGAATAAAAACCTTAGAACGTCACTACTCCCCGATTCCTAGAAAAATCATCATTGAAACCTATTTAGGGTTAGCAACCAGTTTACCCATTGAATATAAAATCCATGTCTTTCATGGCCAAGCAAAATATTTATATGTGGTCACCGGACGAGGCGCGGATATTCGCTATACCCACTTGTTGATCAATTGGACACCATTTCCAGGCGCACAATTCAACGGATGGAAATCTGCCGATTATCCAGTGGTAGAACCAGACAAGTTTAAAACCATGGTTCAACTGGCAGAAAAACTTGGTTCACCCTTCCCCTTTGTTCGTGTGGACTTATATTCCATCAAAGGAAAGATCTACTTTTCTGAATTGACCTTTACCCCGGCAAAGGGTACATTAAAACTATCAGACCCCCTCGTGGATGCCCAAATGGGAGAATGGTTAATCTTAGATGAACACGAAACACATTAAATGGCCTTTGACCTTATCCACCGTTTTATTAACCGCCTGTGGCGCAGATGTCGCCTCGGTTTATTCGCGAAGTTTATATCACACCACCATCTTCAATCAA
Source organism: Staphylococcus epidermidis (assembly GCA_945879785.1). Lineage (GTDB taxonomy): Bacteria > Bacillota_I > Bacilli_A > RFN20 > CAG-826 > UBA970. The sequence goes on from CAMCVC010000007.1 coordinate 4,464, forward strand.
AATCATTATGTCGATACGGTCTTATCGTCTACCTTTGCATCGGATAACATTACCCAAACAACCTCAGCGATAACCTTTGAAATGGACGAGGTTAATCAGGTGGTTCCAACCAGCATTGATGATGCCAATGGAGACGCCTTTGCCTTAAATAACCAATTAAGTTTGGCGTTACCAAGTCTTAACTACGGCATTGAATCCAAACTATTCGATGGGATTTTATATTGCACCGACGCGCAACGTTTATCTAAATCTCGTTTACAACTTTTACCCACAGGCATGGGATATCGTTTTTCTAAACCGATCCTGAGCTCAGAGGAAAACACCTTAGGGTTGTTCATGAAAGCAGGCGCTGACACCGATGGTGGGGCCAGCCATATTACCTCGCTCATCGTCCATCTTTCTCTTTATCAAATCGATGGGGATGGTTATGAGAAAATCGATTTAAATATACCTATTGATAATCTTGTCACGAGTTTTTATCCAGGGTTTTACCAAGTCAGCCTACCTGAAGGATTGCTTGAGAACACAATTGGATTTGGGTTCCGTTATACGATTGTTAATCCAATACCTTCCAACGATCTGCAAACACTGACGGGGATTTTTCTTTACGAAGTGTTGTTGCCTTCTTCAGTTTTTTAACTGATAAAATCTGTTTTGTTTGTGTTGATACAGCCTTGGTTTTTTGTTTGGACTTATCCATGGTTAAGAATCCAACAAAGGGATCGATCATGATGGTTCCCATCAACAACACCATCACCATCCATAACGGTTCATCCAGGATTAATCTAGGATTCAATCTTAGGTCTTCTCGGATGAATGGATAGAGCTGGGTTTGAAAGGTTTGATACAGCATAAAAACGGTCACCAACCAGACAAGCGTCATTCGCATCGATGGATTCACGGATTTGACTTTGCTAAATTCAATCAGTTGATTCGTGAAGAAAACCCCAATCAAGAGCAAGCCAATCAGGGCAAACACACCAGCCTGATGAATCGTGTCAAAGAAGAATGAAAATGTGGTTGTTAAATATTGACCAGAAACGATGATCGGGGCAAAGCCTCCAAAAGGGTACGTGAAAACCGATCGCAACACTTCTTGATACCCTTCAATCAAGGGAAAATCTAAGATGGTGTCCAAGGGACCGAATTGTTTCACCAAGGTGCCGATGCCAAACACATCATACGTATCGATGAAGAATAACGTCACCATCAAGGCAACAAATCCTAGCAATCCATACAAGGTTGGTTTTAACCAACGTTGATAGGTTTGATATAGCTTAGGAAGTTTTGGCGAAAGATAAATCAATCCTGCAAGCAACAAAGAGATGAGTAATGGACTCAAGATGGGTAAAAAAATCACACCCATCAGACCAACCATAGTAGGCATTAACCACCAAACATGAAGACGCCAATCTTTAAACTTAAACGTTGTTAAGGAATGAATCTGTGATAGCCACGGAGTCAACAAAAGGGTCAAATAAAAAGCCATGTAGTCCACGCTGACTTCTTTGAATGCCAACCCCACTAACCATTTCACTTCTTCACTGACGACATAAACTTCGCCATTGACGTAAATCACTTGGCCAGCAAAAACCAAACGATAAAAAGGAAGGTATCGAAACAAGGTGTAAAAAATATTGATAAGGACAAATAAAGATAATCCTAGTAATAAGGTTTTGATGATCACCTCATAAGTAATCTGATATTTTTTGACCGCGATAAACCCTAAAAAATAAGTCGCAGAAAACCCAAGGGCCAATAACCCATTTCTTAACCACGACCCTGATTCAAGATAAAGCGGAGAGATACTCAGGAATAACGTAAAGATGGTTAAACTTGTCACCATCAATCCTAAATCCGTTCGTTGATAATCACTAAAAGAGCGATAATCTTTGATGAAGAAAAATACTCCTAAGGCAAGGGCAATCAATAAATAGACGGATTGAATCCCAAACAATTGAAACCCAACAATAAACAACCCTTGGACCATCAATAAGTGATACCACTTCTGTTGTTTGAATAAATTCAAGAAAGGATTACCAGTACGCGCCATGTTCCACCTTTTCTGCCCCTAATGGTTTCTCGCTAGGGCGTATCCACGCTTCATTGACGTATTGGGCAACATGTTGACGTTGTTCCCATCGTTTACCAAGAATCCCAAACATCGTTTGCGTCGCCCCACCGGTTTGGATTGCTTGTCTACCCATGGTTTTGATAAACCAAGCAAGGTGAGATCCATACGCGCCTGCGCCGATTAATGCGATATCAAAATCATGTTTCATCACATCAACCTTCATCGCATCCAAGGCATCAAACCAAGTTGGATACCGGTCATCCGTTGCATCGGCAATCGTTTGCACTGCCTTGACGGTGATCAAGGTAAAATCTGGCATCACTCCAGCAGGAAATAATTGTTTTCTGTTTGCGTATTGTTTTTGAATATCCTCAGCAAAGGGAGAAACTACCAAGACACGCTTGCCTTGTAAGGCTTGAATCCAATCACCGCGTAACGGTTCAAATGCTTCATATGGAATCACATTGGCCCCGTTAAAGTAACGTTGGTACATATACGATTCCATATGAATGCCGGAAATCCCTAGGATGTCTGTTTTCTTGGCTTCCTTCACAAAATGCTTCGCATAAAACGTGAGTTGTTTATCAATGGTCGGGAAAAAACCTGCATTTTGTTTCATGCTCATGACCACACTTGGTTTATAGGTAGTCTTAAGTCCTAATAAGATCTTCTCGTGATTATGGATGGCACCCATTTCCACCGCACCAATACGAACCGCAGCAAATGGTTCTTCTTTGAAGATTGCTGCTTTTAAAACATCATTCCCATGCTTTAACGTTAAGTTTTTAAAATGAAGAAATTGATTCGTAGAAGTTTTGATTCTAAAAAGCTTCCACTTGAATACACCCCATGAACTTTTTAGAAATTCACGTTGATATGTCTTTCGATTCAAAGGAAGTATTTTATCCGGTACCATTAATGCCATTATACAAAGAAAAACCCGAGGGATGACCTTGGGGTTTATTTCTTGAAAGAATTAACCAACGCGAACTTTTTTAAGGATGGCACGCTTGACGAGTCCGTTTTCATAAACAAATTTAGGACTGCCCTTGAGTAAAGGCCGAACATATCGTTTCATCAATGTTCCTTCGCCATGAACATCGACCACCCATTCTGGGGGAAGTTTCTTTTCAACATTGGCAATTTTATTGAGCTTTTGTAATTTAAAACTGACTTTGTATGGATCATCACTCTTGCGGGTAATGACCACCATCGAATCAGTCTTTCCTTTAACTGCTTTTTTGACAGCTAAGGACGATACTTTAATCGCTTCTTTTGAATCCACCAAGGTGATGTATTGGGCGGCAGCACGTTGCATCAATGAAAATTCAATCGGACGGGTACTAAAACCCCAGCGTTCTTTGACGAGTTGGGCAAGTTGATAAGCAACCCCACCCATTTGCACGTGACCAAAGCCATCCACTTCTTTGCCTTGATGAGGCATTTGCGTGAGAATCCCTTCCGAGACCACAAACAATGCTTTTTTCTTTTTGTCGTAAACGTCTTTGACTTCTTGGAGGAAGGTTTCTAAGTTAAAGGTATCTTCAGGTAAATAAATGCGATCGGCTTTGACATCGCCTTCTAAGAGGGTGGCCACGGCAGTTAACCATCCAGCATTGCGACCCATGACTTCAACAATCGCCACTTTACCCTTGTTGTAAACCATGTTATCAATGGCAACGTCTTGTAAGGTTTGAATGACAAACTTTGCTGCCGAAGGAAATCCTAAGCAGTGATCGGTGTTGGCGAGATCATTATCAATCGTCTTGGGAATACCAATCACATTGCAGTCATAGCCAACTTCTTTCATTAACTTCGATAACTTGTGGCAAGTATCCATCGAGTCATTCCCGCCATTGACGAGTAAATAACCAATCTTATATTTCTTTAAGGTTGCTAGGATTTTTTGATAGTCAGGGTGATTGACATCACTATTTAACTTATAGCGAGCCGTGCCAAGGATGGCTCCTGGGGTTTGTTGGAGTAATGAAACCGTTTCTTCAGATTCGGCTCTTAAGTCAATTAAATTATCATTGAGCACACCTTCAATACCGTAAAGAGAAGCATAAATGCCACCAATTTCAGGATGAAGCTTCGCTTCTTTAATCACCCCATATAATGAGGTATTAATGACGGACGTGGGACCACCGGATTGAAAGTACAGTAGATTTTTCATGCTTTTATTTCCTTTTACGTGATTATTATACGAAATTATAATACAAAATTCTTACGAATCATCATTTCATCCTTTATAATCAAGACGTATGAAATCTAAGAAAATTAAAATCAGAGTGTTTTCCAAAGCAACCACAGTCCCTGGTCAAGGCGTGGGGGCGGCTTATGTGGAGCAACTCAACCTTATTCAACAATCGAAGCGTCTTGTGGTGTTGCAACCCAACGAACCTCGTCCTGACCTTGTTCATATTCACACGATTAATTTTCGCTATTGGTTTGCGATGATCTTCATCAAAATTCCCCGGGTGGTCTATGTCCACTTCCTTCCAAGCACTTTATCTAGTTCCATCAAATTACCAAGACTCTTTTTTGGCATCCTCAAATGGTATGTCAAAGTCTTTTACAAAACCGCGAGTCATTTGGTTGTGGTTAATCCTATTTTTATTGATCCACTGATCAAGATGGGAATCAAAAAAGAACGAATTGTCTTTATTCCTAACTATGTGGATGAATCGAAGTTCGCTACCAAGGTATCCAATGCATCGATTCAAAAACAATGGCAATTCAAGCGGTTTACCGTCTTGGGTGTTGGCCAGGTCCAACATCGTAAAGGCGTCTTGGATTTCATTGAGGTGGCCAAAAAGTTACCAGCAGTGGACTTTGTTTGGGCGGGAGGTTTTTCCTTTAAAGCGATGACCGCGGGTTATGAAGAACTCAAAAAAGTCATGGAAAACCCACCAAACAATGTGCGTTTTCTAGGCATTGTCCCGCGAGAAAAAATGAATGAACTGTATCATGGTTGTGATCTATTCTTTCTTCCTTCCTTTGATGAACTCATGCCCATGAGTGTCCTAGAAGCCGCGGTGTGTGATAAACCTATCCTGCTTAGAGACCTTGAACTTTATCAACCCGTCTTCTTTAACCATTATTTAAGTGCCCATGATGTCGATGGATTTGTTAAAATGATTAAGCAGTTGTCTGAAAACAAGGAGATGTATCAACAATCCCTTGACCACCCACGTTGGTTAAAAAATTATTACCGTAAGGAAGCAATTTTAAAACAGTGGGAAGATTTTTATCAGGAGGTCGTCAATCAATATGGCAAAACTCATTAGTATCGGCGAAGCATTAATTGATCAAGTGAAACAAGGGGTTAAACTCATTGGTCGATTTACCGGTGGTGCTCCCACCAACGTCGCAGCGATGGTGGCAAAGCTTGGACAATCCAGCGTCTTATTAACCAAAATTGGCGATGATGACGAAGGTAAAATGATTTTAGAAACCTTACGGACATTAGGCGTGGATACCAATCATGTGAAAGTCACGGATGCTCACGACACCACCGTTGCCAAAGTTCAAGTCGATAAAAAAGGGCAACGAACCTTTATCTTTGATCGCCGTAACGCTGCAGATTTATTTTTAACCAAAGAAGACATTGATCCTACCCTCTTTGAAGAAGGAGATATTCTTCACTTTGGTAGTGTGAACCTTGTGCCTTCCTTAGCGAGAAAAGCTCATGAATTCGCCATTGATACAGCCAAAAGGAATGGGGTCATCTTATCTTTTGATCCTAACTTACGATTTAATTTATGGCCTAACCCTCTTGCCTTAAGAGAAGCGGTGAAAGAATTCATGATCGGTGTGGATATCTTTAAAGTCACGGAAGAAGAATTAAATTTTATCTTCCCAGACATGAGCATTGAAGCCGCGATTGAAAAAGTTTTTCAAGCAAAAATCACGTGGTTAATCTTGTCTAAAGGTGACCAAGGACTGGTTGCCTACCAAGCCAAACAAAAACCAATGGTCATCAAAGGAGTCAAAGTCAAAGTTGTCGATACCACGGGTGCAGGCGATGCCTTAATCGGTGCGTTATTAACGAAGATTCTTGCTGCTGGTATCAGCAAAGCAAAACTCGCTTCCAGTGGCCTAAAGATGAAAGAGTTCTTAACCTACGCCAATGACGTCGCGGCATTATCCACGACCAAATCAGGCGCGATTGAATCGTTTCCTAGTCTGGAAGACTTAAAAAAAGCTAAAATAAAGTAAGAGGAACACGTCATGAAAAACAACGTCGGCAATCTTGATAAGGTCATTCGCATCGCTGCAGGATTCATGTCTATCGTCCTTGGCATTGTCTTTCATTGGGGATTTTATATCCTTGCCGCGGCTTTGATCATCACATCTTTTACCGGATTCTGTGGGATTTATGCCTTGTTCGGTTTGAGCACGTGTCCACGAAAAGTAGTTTCAAAATAATCACCAAGATCCTATTCAAAAACCCAGGCATGTACCTGGGTTTTTTTGTTAATCAAAATCAGTAATTAAGAAATTGGTGAATTGCCAAACATCATCTTGATCAATGCGAGGGCGATTGTACCCGGCAAATTCATTGTAGTAATTTTTTAAAGGACTCCAATCGAAAGGTTGAGAAATATACGTTCCTAAATAAGGTTTAGCAACTTGAAGGATGAAATCATGCGGAAGATGTTCTGGGTTCATGTACCCTTCATTGGGGTTGGCAATCATCCATAACATCGCGGCAACCACACTGATGGCAACTTGAACCGTGGTGGCGTTTTGATGAGGCACCAAGGCTCTGGCTTCATGAATCGATAAAATCGAACCAATCCACCAGGATTGATAAGGGTGACCCATGATTAATGCCCCTAATATATCCTCACCATGGATGATGTCATCATTCATGATGCGATTTTTCTTTTGTAATTGATAATTATTGCCACGTAATTCATTTAAGGAAGCAATCGCGGCATCACTTGGGCAGTATGCATAATGCACTGTCGGTCGATACACAGCTTTCTTGTTTTCTTCGACAGTAAGAAATCTCGATAAGGTAAACGCTTCCCCATGACGAACCACCATTCCGCGAATTTCATAATGAGGCACAAATGTGGACACCCACGTGTTCATGCCCATCCGTGCTAAACAAATTTGATTTTTTGGTCCTTCTAGATGCTGAAAGGCTAAATCAGGCAATGTCTTTTCGTGGGTGCCCCAACCCATTTCTGCGGTGGTGGTGCCTTCTTCACGAAAGCCTTCTACCGACCACGTATTGACAAACTCATTGACTTGTTTAGGATGATGAGAAATTTGTGTATCTCGTTCAGACACGTGAATGACTTTGACACCGAGTCGTTGAGCAAGGAGGGCAAATTCCTTTTGATCCACCAAAGATTGAAGCATGACTCTATCTTCATTGATGACCAGTTTATCTTTGATCATTTTTTTAGCGATATCGAGTAGTCCTTGTTTGACAAAAGAAGAAATTAATCCAGGGTTTGCCCCGTGTTCGGTAATCATGGTCGGGCCTTTTTTAGTCCACTTGGCCATCATCTTTTCTAAGCGCATGTGGCGATGATAAAGGGTTTTTTCTCGAGGATGCTTTAGATGACTTTCCGTATACGGATCCCAAAGTTCAATGGACGTGTTCAGGTAATTAACATCATGGTCATGACACCATTGAACAATATCTTCCGCGCCAATATTCCAAGCAAGATCTATGAGAATATCACCCGCGTGAAGAAGTTTTTCGAGTTGTTCTGCCATCGATTCTTGACTTAATTTATCGCGAATATATTGAACACCACGATCAATCCAAGGCTGTAATTGGGCTTGTTTGTCTTCAAAATCCATCACGCTGACATGGTCATAAGGAATATTGATATGCTTAAAAAGAATCGGTAAAGTACACTGGGCAACACTACCAAATCCAATCACTAAAATATTGTTCTTAAATTTTTTTTCCATCGCATTTATTGTAAGCGATTCAATAAAAAAATTAACAAGAAGTGATCTACTTTTTGAAGCTAAATTCTGTCTTCGTTAGTCTTTCAGATTCACCAAAGAATGTCTTTGCCAATGTTGGGTCATGGCTTAATGGAATCGATTGAACTAACTTCGCTTTTCTGCCACCAAATTCAAACCATCCACTTGGACCAAAATATTCTCCACCTTGACACGTTGGATTGATGGCGGCTTCAATCAAAGGAATCGCCCCACGCTTGGCAGATTGTAAAGGCATGATCGATTTAAAGACATTAAACATTGGTTGTGTCTTTGCATTCTTAAATAATAAATTGGTTTTTGAAACCCCTGGATGGGCGGCAACCACCGTCACTGGAAGTTTATTGGTTTTTAAACGCCGAGCAAGTTCATACGTGAATAAGAGATTGGCTAATTTAGAACGGCTATACGCTCCCCAAGGAGAATATGATTTTGGTTGTTCGTAATTTAAATTTTTAAAATCAATATCGCCTCGTCGGTGAGCGATACTGGAAATATTAACAATCCGGCCTTTACTTTTAATCAACATCTCAAATAATTTTGCGGTTAATGCAAAATGACCAAAATGATTGGTGGCCATTTGTGATTCAAATCCATCTTGGGTCAGGAGGAAATCACCAAACATGATCCCGGCGTTGTTGATGAGAATATCTAATTTTTTATATGAGGCTTGAAACAATTGAACAAATTGATCCACGGATGCCAGTGACATTAAATCCAGTGGCATAAACTCAACCTGACCAGATAAATTTAATTTTTTTAACGATTGAATGGCTTCTTCTGCTCTTGATTTTGAGCGCGATGCCATGATGACCTTTGCGCCTAACGACAGAAAATATTCAATCCCGTAATACCCGATTCCTGAATTTCCACCGGTGACGATAATGACCTTATTCTTGAGTTCCATGCTTTTCTCCTAGCACCTTATGATATACCAAACGTTCCCCTGCTTGAGGTAACCACGCTTTTCCCACTGCTATATATTGTTGCCGATTCAATAGGCCACACATCGGTTGATTCAATGCATGCGTGTCGATTCGGATGTTGTGAATGTGATGACGTTGAGCTTGCTGTTCTAATTGATCTAATAACATCTTACTTAAATGGCGACCTTGAAACGAAGGGGCAATAAATAAACGATGAATGACCATATAAGAATCTTGATTTAACCACTGACCTTTCAGCAATTGATCATAGCCAGGTTCATGCGTCATGAGGGCAGCACCACCACATGGTTGGTTATCTTCAAACAGTAGATAATAGCGTTGCTGAATAATATCTTCTTCAATCGTGGCAAGCGATGGTTCTTTGCCTTGCCATTGACCAGATCCGTGTGCTGCCATTTGCTTACGGCATCCATCAATTTGACGAAGAATCCAATCTCGATGAGAAAGGGTGGCTAACCTTAGTAAATATTTTGACATTGGCATAGTGCTATTATAAAATATCTTGACGAAATGAACTAATCATTCGTGGCGCGCTAATTACATTGCTGTTATGGCGTGAGCCAAGACAGAACATCCATTATCCCCCATGATGGATGTTTTTTATTTGACTTATCGAACGAGAAATCCTAAGGTTGAGATATGAACCATGTCCTAGGGTCTTATCAAAAGCTTAAAATCGATAAGAAATGGCGAGTCATTTTACTCGACCATCCTTATTTAATTGCCATCATTGGTCAACATGTTTATGCCATTCCTGATACGTGTCCTCATCAAGATGCTTCCTTATTTCAAGGCAAGATCAACGGAGAAATTGTCACCTGCCCACTTCATCAAGCCAAATTCAATTTAGTGACCGGTGAGATTGATGAGGTTAGTAAAATGCTTTACTTTGATTTTGGTCCAGAAAAAATCACAACCCATAAGGTCGTGATTGATGGCGATCAATTGATGTTAGATTTATAAACTTATTTAATTTTTAGTTGCGACTTGATCATCAAGATTTCTTGCGCAATCAAGTTTTGAACTTCCAAGCGACTGATGAATTGACCTTGGTATTTTGCAACTTCTTCGGCAACAATGCGGCGAACCAATTGGACATCGATGTTGCTCGCATATGGATTGACTTGGCTAGGTTGGTTTAAACCTTGGTTTGGATAAATTTGTTGGGTGTTTCTCATTAAATTTAATTCTTCTTGCATGACCACTTTGACTAATTCCGATAAGGTATCGCTGCTTGAAGGAGCATTCGGGGTCACCGTGGCTGGTTGAAGGGTAGGTTGAACAGTTGGGGTTAAGGCAATCTTTGGAGCAGCTTGAACCTTTTGAACCTTCACGCGACGCTTCGCTGTTAAACCCAATAAAAAAGTAAGGAATAAGACAAGGTAGATTAAACCTAATGCGCCACCTAAAAATAGAGTGTCAATTAAATCGGTGCTGAACCCATCGACAAGAACCCAGATAAATCGTTGTCTTGGAAGATCAGGATTGATGATGATTAAACTCACACCAAGGGCGAATAAACCTGTGGATGCAACCAAGGCAAGAATTCCTGAAAAAGGACGACGAACGATGAACCCGCGAATCAACGCAATCAAACCAAGGAAGACCCCAAACGCGGTGCCGCCAAGAATCAATAGATTGGTGGTTCCGTTAAAATCAAATGAGGTTAAAAATGCTCTAGCATAATCTAGAAACATCGTTGGCAATAAAATTAAAGGCTCGACCAATGCATCAAAATTGAAATCATTCAAGAACCCAAAGGTTCCCACCAATATCGCAAATAGGAGGATGGAAGCAATTAAGAAGACTTTTAAGATATTTCTTTTCATTTATTTTTCCTCAATGAATCAATTCATCTTAACATATTTCCCATAAAAAATATGCCTTTTTTAATCATTCAGGACTCGTTTCTTTCACTTGGATTCGCTTATTGGTCATCCGAACAAGAATATATTTCGCGTGGAAGAGTCGCTTCAGTAGTTTGACCCGGTATTGAACTTCTCTTCGATCAAAAAGTAATTTTTCGACCCCAGTCCAAATAAAGATCCAACTAAAGATTTCCGCACTGCCAGCAGAGATGGCGTTGGCAAAAAGTGTTTCTGCAAATAGTCCACCAAAAATAAGCACAAAACTTCCAATGCTAAACAAGATACTACCTATCAAGGTTAAACGGCGAATATCTTTTTTAAGATAATAAATCACAGGAATCAGTTCGTCTTGAATCTGATCAATGATGATGGGTAGGTGAACCTCAAAATTACCAGCCTGCACTTCCACAGTGACTTTCCGTGTTAATGGGGTGTATCTGGTTTCTTCTTCTAAATCCCGTAGCGTATCTTGAACGACTTTACCCTCAAACTTATCACTGACAATCTTAAAAGACGCCATGTCTTCATCAATCTCACGTCCGTATTGAGTTAACCGCGCATCCAAATCCCCTTTTAAAGCTATCAACTCAAGGGTTTTTCTCAATTCATCTTTTTCCATTAGCTAAGTCCTCCTTCTTTGGTAGGTTGTAATAATGCTTGCCATAACCAATAGGTGGTTAAGATCAGGGTTAGGGCAAATCCAAGTGCCACATCTTCATGACGAATAGGTTCCATGCTAAAAATAAATGGCGAATAGGCAAGCAAGGAAATCGCTTGGGTGGCCAAGACTAAATAGAACTTAGATTTGAATTGAAAGACAATGACCAAGATCAAGACATCGGCTGCAAACAAATATCGCTCATGCATCGCCGGTAAGAAAAAGTTGGCCATCAATAAACTCCAATAGGCGAGTAGCATTAAGGGTTTCATGGTTAAGGTCACTTTGGTCAATAACATCATCAAGAATTGAATCGCCATCAAGACGATAAACAACCCGATCGCCATTTGATTAAGGTCTTCATATCGTTGATTGGGAAACCATTGGTATAGGTTTGGCATGTTGAGGGTTAAGAGTTGATAGGTTTGGGTTTGTAAAAAATAGATTTCCGTAATCTCGACTAAACTTCGCCCAGCGAGGATTGCCGGTAAAGCCAACAGGTAATAAACAATGGGGATGATGAACACATAATAGATTTTATGACGATAATGAAACCAAAAATAAATGATAAACACTGGCAAAAAGAAAATGGCTTGTAACTTAAAGCTAAAAGCAACCCCATACCAGAGGGAAGCGGTCAATGGTTTTTGTCTTTGTAGATAATAAATCGCAATCAAACTTAATCCTGTATAACTTGCGTCAATTTGTCCCCATAACGATCCGTTGATGATCACCGTGGGTAAGAATAAAGTGATGATGGCAATCGAAGCAGGAAATAAAGGATGAATTTTTGCTAACCAAAGCTTTGCATTCAAATACACCCCAACCATCAAGACAAGATCAAAACCAATGGAAATGATTTTAATGCCGAGTAAATAAGGCTCAGAAGAATTGGCTTGTGGGAAATATGAAATCAATGTTAATAAATAGATATAAGGCGGGGTATAGTCACCAATGGCATTACCTAAACTCGCCCATCCTCCTTGATCAACGATTTGTTGTAACCAAGGTTTGAGAAAATTTGAATAATCTCCAGATACCCAGTCAACCAACGAGAAGCGAATGGAGATGGCCAACCCGACCATGAATAAAAGAATCACCCATTCTAGTAAGAATGGTTTGAGTTTCATCCACAAAGGGTTTAACCAGCGAATCATCTTATGGTTATTATAAGCGATAGACCCTAGGAACCGCATCGAGAAAATCTTTGTGATATGCTAATGGTTATGCAACAAACAAATCTCACCGAAGGCTCGATCAAAAAAGCCTTACGGCAGATAGCCATTCCTGCCTCGATTGGTTTTCTTTTTAATACGCTTTTCAACGTTGTAGACACCTACTTTGCTGGTCAACTTTCCGTTGCCGCCTTAGCGGGTTTAACGATTTCTTTCCCCATCTTTTTAATCACCATTGCCTTGGCAAGTGGGATTGGTACAGGTTCGACTGCGCTTGCTGCCATCGCCTTGGGTAAGAAAAATCATCAAGAATATCATCAAATTGCAAAAAACGCATTGCTTTTATCCCTTTTGGTGGCAGTGGTGCTTCTCATCATCTCCCCATTTGCCATTCCATGGTTATTACAAGTATCCGGAGGAACAGGTGAAGCCTTCGATGCTGGTTTGGCTTACATGAATGTGGTCATTGTTGGGGCAGTCTTTCAGATCCTTAACTTTACCTTCAACGGATTATTATCTGCCCAAGGCAATACCAAACCATTTCGTAATTTTTTAATTATTGGATTCTTCCTTAATTTAATTCTTGACCCGATGTTTATCTTTGGCTGGTTTGGTTTACCAGAGTTAGGAACCGCTGGAGTTGCCCTTGCCACGGTGCTCGTTCAAGTGGTTGGGACCATTTATTTAGGTTTTGCCTTTTTTAGATCGAGTCAATATGTGAAAGATATGTTTAAAAAAGCAAAGATCTCCTTGATTTCATTGAGCCAATTATTGAAGCAAGGCGTTCCGGTTTCATTAAACAATGCCACGATTTCCATCGGTATTTTTATCATTCAATATTACATCTATCAATTTGGATCCACAGAAACGATTGCAGGATATGGGGTTGCGGTACGGATTGAACAAATCGCTTTACTACCCACGATCGGTTTAAACATTGCCACCGTCGCCTTGGTCGGTCAAAACTTTGGTGCTCAACAATGGGACCGGATTTTACAATCGATCAAGCAGGCCGTGAAGTATGGATTGATTTTGCTCACGGTTGGCTTGGTTATTATTTATCCTTTTGCGCCACAACTCGTTGGACTATTTAATGCAGATCCTGTGGTGATTCAAGAAGGGGCCAATTACTTACGCATCGAAGGATTAGCCATTTATACCTATTCCATGATTGGGATTGCCAGTAGTGTCATGCAAGCAATCAAGAAACCTTACTTTGCGTTGATCATTGGCGTCCTTCGTCAACTAACCCCAATCTTTGTGTTCTTTTTATTAGGAGAAGTGTTTCAATTAGGCATTTCTGGGGTTTGGTGGGGCATCGTCTTGGTTAATTACATTGCTGCTTTGTTAGCCTGGTATGTTGTGTATCGTTTGTTAAATCGTTTGTCACCCATTAAAATGAGCATATTCAAAAATTTATGAAACATTATGTCACCCATGCCTTGTTAGGCAATGCCGCTACTTTAGGAATCCACTGGATTTACAACGCAGAATTTTTAGCAGAACTCGCCAAGAAACAATCGATTTTATTTCTAAAACAAGATCCTAAAATTTTTGCCGCTGCCCAACCTTCGTATTACGCTTATCCCCTCACCAACGTTGGGGATGTGACTAGCCAAGGCATGTTTTTATACTGGTTAACCAAAGCATTAAAAGCCAACCCTAACTTAACCCAACAAGAATATAAAGATTTAATCCTTCACCAAATCAAACCTGGTGGCGACTATCAAGGTTACATCGAAACCTATGGCCATAAACTCATCATCAATTCGTTAAACGAAAAAATGGGTTTAAAGTTACCGGTGGTGCCAATGGATGATGATCATTTGATTGGATTCATTCCTTACATGGCTACCAAGCAACTTGGGTTATCCACGAACAAAGCTTGGGATCTCGCCCAATTGTTTACAAGCAAAGAAGAATACCCAGCCTGCTATCAAATGTTTGACGCAATCATCGACCGATTATCAAAACAATCCATGAAACAAGCAATTGAAGAATCGATTGCACTTGCCCCAAAACGCTACGCGATTCAGATGAAAAAAGCGATTGAACTTAAAGATACCAAAGCCTTTGTTAAAGACTATGCAGGGACAGCATGTGCCATTAATCAAAGTGTCCCCACCATTATTCATTTGCTGTATCACAGCCAAAACTTAGCCGATGCATGGCTTCGCAATGCCCTCATTACTGGTGCGATTGCGGAACGAGCAATGTTACTCACGATGCTGATGGGCATCATCGATCCACCTTCAGCATCCCTTATCCAACGCTTGTCAAAAAATTTGATGAGTATATGACTTGTTAATTGCCTTAGAGTTAAGGCAAAATAGAACAATATACATGCACATAAGGAGTAGCATATGAAAAAATCATTTCTTTTAGTTTCCTCCGTGGTTACAATTGGTTTGTTAGCAGGATGTGGTCCTGCAGCTGAGCCAATCCGAGTTGGGATGGATTTACGTTATCCTCCATTTGAAACCGTCACCGCCGACAATCAACCAGAAGGTATTTCGGTTGATGTTGCCAATGCCTTTGGTACGTTTTTAGGTCGGCCAACAGAAATCGTTAACACAGGATTTGGTGGATTAATTCCCGCCTTACAATCTGGAGAAATTGACATTGTCATCGCCAGCATGAGCATCACCGATGCCCGTAAAGCAGTTGTCGATTTCACGGATCCTTATTTCTTCTTTAAGATTATTACCTTGGTGAACCAAGAGTTTGCCACTGCCAATAGTTTAGATGAAGATTCAACCACCGAAGAATTATTAGCATTACCTAATGCCAAGTTTGCAGGGATTGCTTCCCAAGTTTCTGCCACGATTCCAACAGGTTTAGGAAAAACCGTCACTGAGTATGTTGATTTAGCTACTGCCATTGAAGCTGTTGCTGAAGGAGATGCCGATATTTTACTCATGTCAGCGTCACCGGTGGTCAATGCCTACAAAGCAAACCCTGAACAAACCATGGTTGTCTGGGATCCTTGGGTTTCTTCTCCTATCGGCATGGCGGTGAATAAAGGCAACACGGAATTACTAGCCTCTGCCAATGATTTCATCGACACCTTTAATGATGAAGATGGATTATACGATCAATTAAGAGCCAATTGGGACACGATTGTGCTAGCTCAACTTGAACGCTATGGCATGGACTTCTATATTAACGAAGCTTAGGAGCCAATGAAAAAAGTCATTAACTACGCGTTAGCAATCAGCTTGTTTATTGCGTTGATTGTCTATGTCATCTTTGTTCGAGATGCTAACTTCACGTTAGCACCTTTGTATGAAGATTATGGCGGACTGATTTTCCAAGGAATATTAAACACCTTATATGTATCTTTCATCGCCTTAATTGGCAGTTTAATCCTAGGATTTATCATGTACCTCATGGCAATTTCTAAATCCTATTTCTTTCGAGCTTTGGTAGATGTTTTTACGGAAATCATTTATGGCACGCCACTTTTGGTCATGATTATTTTGATGGCGTTTTTAATCGGTCCTGCCTTTGGCAATTTTAACCGGGCCTTCCTAGGTACCGTGGGATTAATCTTGTACATTTCTCCTTACATGAAAAATGTCTTCCAATCTTCTTTTTCTTCGATTCCTAAAGAACAATACATGGCGATGGACTTGTTTGGATTTACCGGGTGGCAACGTTACCAATACATCATTATTCCGCAAGTGATCAAAGTGTTAATGCCACCATTGATGAACAACTTCTCTTTGATTGTCAAAGGGAGCGCATTGTTGAATGTTCTTGCCTTTGGTGAACTTTATTACGCCATCAATATTGCCCAATCAAGAACGTTTTTATTTGTCGAAGGTTATGTCTTGTTATGGGGATTATACTTGCTGATCACCATTCCTTTATCCCAACTCACCAAATGGATTGAAAAAAGGTTACAAGCATGAAAATCGATATTTCCAACATCAGCCATCGCTATGATGTTGAGGTTTTAAAATCATTAACCTTCCGATTAGAAGGTTATCATTCCATTGCAATTATTGGCGCATCAGGTTCTGGTAAATCCACGTTGCTTCGCTTGCTCTCTGGTTTAGAAAAACCTAGCCAAGGAAGCATTTTAATTAATGACACGAATGTCAAAGAAGAAAGTTATCGAAAGCTGATCGGATTTGTCTTTCAAAACCATAATCTTTTCCCGCACTTAACCCTTGAACGTAATATCTCGCTCATCTTAGAAAAAACTCGTGGTTATCAACAAGCGAAAGCCATTGAGATTGCCAGAGACTTTTTAACCAGGGTACGATTAAGTGATCAAATGCACAAACTTCCGAAAAATGTTTCCGGTGGTCAAGCCCAACGTGCGTCCATTGCCCGTGCCTTCTCACTAGATCCAGAAATTGTTTTCCTAGATGAACCAACGGCAAGTTTAGACCCGGTGCTAACTCACGAAGTTTTACAAGCGGTGAACGAGTTCAAAGCCTCGGGGAAAAACTTTATTTTTGTCACCCACGTCTTAAGTTTTGTTCGTGATTTTGCCGATTATGTTATTTTCATGGATCAAGGTCAAATCATTGAACATGGTCCCGTTATCTTATTAGAAAAGCCCAAAACAGACGCATTTAAGAATTACATGTCTTATATTCGTTAGTGATTCACTTGACACCGCCTTCATAATCGTTTAAATTATCTTTAGCACTTATACAATAAGAGTGCTAATGGAGGAATGGCAATGTTAAAACCATTAGAGCTGTATGTTGTCTTAGCCTTGGAGAAAGAAGAAAAGAAAACGGCGTCGGGGATTATTTTAAGCACCGATGAAAAGGATAAGCCCGCGTTTGGTAAGGTCCTTGCCGTTGGCCCTAAAGTTGAAGGACTCAAGGTTGGCGATCAAGTGGTTTACCAAACTTATTCAGGAACGACTGTCAAATTAGAAGGCAAAGATTACTTGGTGATCAAAGCCGAAAACATTTTAGCAAAAGTAGAAAGATAAAAAGGAGTCATTATGGCAAAACAAATTTTATTTGGTCGTGATTTTAAAGCAAAAATTCTTAAAGGTGTTGATACCTTAGCCGATGTGGTCAAAGTGTCATTAGGACCTAAAGGTCGTAACGTCGTTTTGGACAAAGGCTATGGTTCTCCTTCCATCGTTGACGATGGGGTGAGCATCGCCAAAGAAATCGAACTCAAGGATCCTTTTGAAAACATGGGTGCGAAGTTAGTCTACGAAGTCGCTAGTAACACCAACGAAATGGCTGGTGATGGCACCACCACATCCACCGTCTTAGCCCAAGCCATGATTCATCAAGGATTCAAAGCCTTAGAAAAAGGCGCGAACCCAGTCTTGGTGAAACAAGGCATTGAAAAAGCCGGTAAAGAAGTTGCCGATCGTTTACTGAAAAAGTCTCGTCCATTAAAAACCAAAGCGGATATTGAAAACGTTGCCACCATTTCTGCTGGCAGTGTTGAGATTGGAAAAATTATTGCGGACGCGATGGAAAAAGTTTCACAAAATGGGGTCATCAATGTCGATGAATCCAAAGGATTTGATACTGAACTCCAAGTCGTGGAAGGTTTACAATACGACAAGGGTTTCTTATCGCCTTACTTTGTCACCAATCGCGAAACGATGACGATTGAACTTGAAGATCCCCTTGTCTTGGTGACTGATCAAAAGATTGCCACGGTTCAAGATATTCTTCCTGTGTTGGAACAAGTCGTTAAAGCTGGTAAACCTTTACTCATCATCGCTGATGATGTTGAAAATGAAGTCACCAATACCTTGATTGTGAATAAATTACGGGGAACCTTTAATGTGGTGGTCACCAAAGCCCCAGGATTTGGCGATGCCCAAAAGGATCAACTCCAAGATATCGCGATTTTAACGCAAAGTAAATTTGTCACCAAAGATTTAGCGTTGAAATTATCAGAAGTCAGCATTGATGATTTAGGAACCATTGGTCGGGCCATCATCAAGAAAGATACAACCACCTTGGTTGGCGGTTCAAAAAAGAATCCAGAAATCACCAATAGAATCAAAGAACTTGAAGTTCAAATCAAGAAATCAACGTCTGAATATGACAAGAAGAATCTTCAAGAACGCTTGGCTAAATTAGCCGGTGGGATTGCCGTGATTAAAGTTGGTGCAACCACAGAAACCGAACTTAAAGAAAAGAAACTTCATATTGAAGATGCATTGAATGCCACCAAAGCTGCTGTCTTAGAAGGCATTGTTGCCGGCGGTGGTGCAACCTTAATGGAAATCTATAACGAACTCAAAGATACCTTCAAGGATGAAAACGTTGATGTTCAACGCGGCATTCAAGCGGTTCTCGATAGTTTATCTGCCCCGTTATTCTACATCGCGGAAAATGCAGGATTTAATGGTGCTGACATCGTTGACAATCAAAAGAAACAAAAACCAGAATTTGGTTTTGATGCGAAACGTGGGGTTTGGGTTAACCTCATCAAAGAAGGCATCATCGATCCTACCAAAGTGACCCGTTCTGCCGTGCTCAATGCCACCAGCATCTCGGCGCTCTTGGTCACCTCAGAAGCCGGTGTAACGGAAATCAAAGAAGATAAACCTTCCGCACCTGCGATGCCAAATCCAGGCGACATGTACTAAGACGTCTTAAAAAAATAAGACACCAAACACCGCCCCAATCATCAACAAGATGTACGGGCGGTTTTTTAATGTCGGTAATAATAATCCAACCAAAATCATCAGTGACAGGGTCGCAACGGGTAAGACAACAATCTCATCCAAGACGGTCAATCCCATTCTCACCATGGCAATTAAAATCACCCCAAAAATCATCACGCGTAATCCCTTCATCACCGTTTGCAGATAAGGAGAATTCGCATGGCGGCGATAGATGGGATACAAAACCCAAATTAAGATGATCGACGGAAGAATAAAACTTACGGTGGTGATGACACCACCAAGCAAACCAAATTGATCAACCCCTAAATAAGTCGCAAGGTTAATCGCAATCGGTCCTGGAGTCGATTCTGAAATCGTGATCATTTGATAATAAAATACCTCGGTTAATAATCCGGAAGTGACAAACACATCAAACAATAAACTAATGGACACAAGGCCACCACCAAAGGTGAGACTACCAACCCATAAGAATTGCAAAATGATCCAAAGGAGTGTCATCGTTGATCCCGCCTTGACCACCACACATAAGCAACAATCATCACAAGGGAGATGAGTAAAATCCAACCAGGACTGAGCACTTGAAAATAGACAACACCAAAACTAAGTAAAGAAAAAGGCACCATCCACCACTTCTGCCATGCTAGTTTTCCTAAACTAATGACTGCTTGAAAGAACAACATAAAGACAACAATAAACATCCCCCTTAAGGCGGCAATCACTTGGGGATGATCGAGTAGCGTTTCAAAACCAAGAGCGAGGATGGTGATAATGATCATTGGAGGGATGACCATACCTAGCATCGCAACCACACTGCCTAGACGGCCTTTGACGCGATAACCTATTAAGTTTGCACAGTTAACCGCAATCGCTCCCGGGGCAAGTTGCGATAAGGTGACCACTTCTTCCCAATCGGATTCAACAATCCATTGATGACGAATCGCCACTCGCTTGATGATTGGCAACATAGCAATCCCACCACCAAATGTAATCGTTCCTAATTTAAAGAATTCGATAAACATCGTCCTTAGCATCTTCATGAATCTTATTATAAACGTGTCATTTTCCTAAACCCAACAAAAAAGCAAAGTTGTTCACTTTGCTTTTCTTTGGATAAACTCAACTTAAGCGTTGAGGATAGCTTTTGCTTCTTCAAATAAGACGTTGATGGCGTCAATGATACTTTGGCGAGCGTCTAAAGAAGCAATCAAGTCTGCAAGGATAGTATTGAGTTGATCGAGGTTAGTGATGTCAATCAAATCCTTTAAGGATTGTAATGATGTCATGTTGTCTTCTTGTTGGGTTCGCAGTTGATTCATCGCATTGGCGATCGCTAAGCGTTTGATGGTTAAGGCAGCTTTTTGTTCAACGCTAAGGCTTAGGTTGTTGGCTTTTAAGGCTGAAACAAGTTCACGAATCTCTTTCATGGTTTCTCTGGTTTCGGCACGAGAACCAATCATTGACGTTTGTAGAGAGGAAAGGGTTGCAAGTTGAGTTTCAAACAAAGCCAAGGAAGTTAACACATCTTCCGTAAGTGGTGATAAGTCAGCAGGAATGCTGGTGATGAACAATCCACGAATCAATTGTAAGGATGGTAAGATGGTGACTAATTCTTCTTGAAAGGCTTCCGTGAGTGGCATGAGTTCAGTTAAGATGGTTTGGACATCAACCACCAAGGTTTCGTCCCACATCATGGGACGATTGACTGAGCGGAACAATTGGCGAAGTTCAACCATGAGTTCACGAATTTCAGTACGCAAGGTTTGAAGCACTAACTTCGTTGCTTCTAAACTTGCTTGTGCTTCAACCACGGCCGCTGCATCGACTTCAGGTAAGGTGATGTCATTGGTTTCGATGACCGAGGCCAAGGCCACAAGAATGCTTGCTTCCATTTTGATCAAGACACGTTGTTGATTTTGTAAACGTTGGGTTTCTTTTAATGTCGCCAAGAGTTCACTGACTTCAACCCAATCATTTTGTAACGCTGACGTTGAGGCGATATCCATAAAGTGAGGATGCTGAAGTTTAAGTTGACCATCACCCATCATGAATTCATATTCGACTTCTTGATCCAATCCTTCTTCAATGGACACTAAAGCATTTGCCGATTGTGCGTACAAGGCCACTGGGGTATTGCTGGTTGCACAACTGGCGAGTAGGATCCCCATACTAGCGAAGATAACGCTACTGGTTTTAAGATTCATCATGAATCCTCCTTTGAATACTCAAACTGTAAACGAATGATTCAGCAAAGTCATCCATTTAAGGATAAGTTGCAACATCCTCACGCTAACTTACTTGATGAGCTTTTTAATGATGTTTAATTTCGCTTGATCAAAAGGAGGATAGGCGATCGGAACATCAATTTTTGTTGATTTCTTAAGATAAGATTTTTGGTGAGAAAAAGTAATAAAGGAATATTTACCGTGATACGAACCAAAACCTGCTTGGCCAACCCCACCAAATGGTAAATGGGTGGTGGCGACTTGCATCAAGGCATCATTGATTGCCCCATTGCCAAACGATAAGGATTGCCACACGCGTTGTTGAGTTTGTTTGTTTTCCGAAAATAAGTACAAGGCAAGAGGTTTTTCTTTGGTCTTCAGCACTTGAATGACGTCTTCAATCTTTTTAAACGAAAGAATTGGTAAGATGGGTCCAAAGATTTCTTCTTGCATGACTTTATCTTTCCATTCAACTTTATCCATCACCGTCGGTCCAAGATATTTATCCTTGGCATTAGCCTTGGATTCAATGACGACTTTTTTCGGATCAATCAGTAATTGAAGACGTTGATAATGTCGATCATTGACGATTCGCCCAAACGATTCTAGATTGGAATAGCGATGCTTGATCACATCACCTAATGCCTTGATAAAGTCTTTTTTAACGGATTCTTGAACATATAGATAATCAGGAGCGATGCAGGTTTGTCCGGCATTGGTGAATTTAGCAAAAGCAATTCGTTCTGCGGCAACGCGAAGATTCGCCGTTTCATCAATGATGGTAGGACTCTTACCGCCGAGTTCAAGGGTAACTGGGGTTAAATGTTTACTGGCAGCTTCATAGACAATTTGCCCCACGCGCGTGGACCCGGTGAAAAAAATATGATCGAACCTTAGGGTTAATAATTCCGTGGTTACCTTGGCATCGCCTTTGACGACGTAAAGATACTTTGGATCAAAATGTTTGTTGATGATGGTTTCTAAAATTGCTTCCGTTCTTGGTGTATATTCAGAAGGTTTGATGATCGCCGTGTTCCCAGCAGCAATCGCGCCAATCAGAGGTTCAATCACCAATTGAAATGGATAGTTAAATGGACCAATCAATAAAATATTTCCTTTAGGTTCTGGTTGGACAAATGCTTTGGCGAATGGAAGAAAAATTTCCCCACGGTGGCGAACTGGTTTCATCCAAGATTTTAATGCCTTGATCGCGTGGCCTAATGACCGTAAATTAAAACCAACTTCCGTGGTATAGGCTTCGAATTCACCTTTGTGTAAATCTGCATACAAAGCATCGGTGATGGCTTGTTGATGTTGTTGAATCAATTGTTTAAGTTTTTTTAATTGGGCAAGACGAAACGCATAGGGTTTGGTCGCATCACTTGCAAAGAATGCCCGTTGTTGCAGAAGGATTTTTTCCATAAGTACCTCATGACAATTATAGCAAACTTATCCAAGTCATTCACGAATGTGATAAGGTAAAAACATGGACATCTTTGAACGGAAATATTGGGTAGAAGTCATCGCAGGTTTGGTTCGCCGAGATTATCGACCGGAACCTACGTTTTCGGAATCCACTCGTCCGTTGTTGGCAGACGAAGATATTGGTGATGAATCCCCGTTCATCAATAGTTTTAAATTCAAGAAAGTTGACAACAAAATCTTATTTAAAAAAGGCTTAAGTTTCAGTGAGACACTTTTTAAATTTATCGATGATAGGCATATTAATGAGGTCAAACTTTATCAACATGTGATGGTGTCACGATCAGTTTTTTCTAAGATTCGCTCTAGTGATACTTATCAGCCTGATAAAGATACCGTCTTTAAGTTTGCCATCGGCTTACGATTAAATCTTGAGGAAGGCATTAACTTTTTAGCATCTGCGGGGTTTAATTTCAAGCTTAGTTCTAACCGGGATCTGATCATTC
Organism: Staphylococcus epidermidis; assembly: GCA_945879785.1. Taxonomy (GTDB): domain Bacteria; phylum Bacillota_I; class Bacilli_A; order RFN20; family CAG-826; genus UBA970. The sequence goes on from CAMCVC010000007.1 coordinate 27,943, forward strand.
GCCACTGCCTTGAATTGGCCAAGTTTGACTTAATCATGGTCGATCAATTACTGGTTGATTTCAAAGAAAAACCATTATTTTCTGAAAAATAAACAGCCTTCTCTCTATTAAGTTCCTAAGAATAAAAATTTTAAAATAGCAGGTAAGCGTAATCGCCAAGCGGTTTCGTTATGTTGACCACCAGGGATAATCTCAAATCGGGTCACGGTTTTAGATTTTTTTAATAGGATTGCTTCATTGACCGCCCGATTGGACTGCATGTATGCGGTGGCAATCTCTAAACCCGCTTCTTGATCACCGGTGTCTAGATAAAGTTTCTTTAGCAAGAGCGGTTTTTGTTCAATCAATTGAATGATTTGTTTGGTGGATGCATAAAACGCATTCGATAAGCCAGCGACATTACCAACCATCTCCGGGAAGAGTAAACCGGCTTCTAACGAAATAACCCCACCCATGGAACTACCTAACATGTAGGTATGATCTGGGCCTTTTAAGGTTGAAAATCTCCTATCGATTTCTGGTTTTAAATCATAAAAAAGATACTGTAAATAGTCCATGCCTTTGCCGTGGGCAATCCAGGTAGGGTGACTAGGAAAACGTGAGTCAAAAACGTTGTATTCCGAGATGCGTTGATTGCCTTTGGTCGCACAGCTTAAGGCGACGACGATGCAATCTGGGATACCTTTGGCGCGAAAAGCTTGAGGAACATCCCAAATTTCCCCAGCGTAGGAATCTTGTTGATAAAACAAATTATGGCCATCGTGAAAATAAACAACCGGATATTGTTTTTTTGAATCGTAGCGATCAGGCAAACCAATGTATAGATTTGCATCTCGCTTTAACGCATCAATGTAACGTGGTTCTTTTAAAATTTTCACCACTTCAATATTAACATAACCCAGCATGCCTAATGATCGATATCTAATGATAAATATGGATGAATATCACTGGGTTCAGACATCCACATGTATCATCAGGTTTCCCCATTCAATCACTTAGGCACGGGATCCCAGTACCATCAATATAAAGAATTAAAAAAACCATGTCATGATTTCGGTCGATACGTGGAAAGATTCCACAACATGTGGAATAAGGTTAAACTAGGATTTCGGTACGAGAATGGTCAGAGTACTCACAAATTAATCGATAGGTATCGTAAAATCTGGCATTTGAAGCTAAAATCACTCTTGATAAAATGATGATGGTCATCCCATTAATTAAATTAAATAAAATTAAGTTCAATGGAAAGATTCCGTATTCAAAAGCATTCAAGTATATGATGAAAAAGACCACCATCACATAATGGAAACTAACAATCAGACGGTGAAAAAGCATATTGAAATTATAATGATTTTTGCTATAAGCAAGATGTTGTTTTGGAATCCCTAACAACAAGGATTGAATGATGATGATGAGGTGGCATCCCATCATAAAAAAATAGATAATCACAACCAAGGCATTAAATATATAATCTAGGCTCTGAAGATTCATCATCCCAAAAATACCAACATAAAAGATTGTCGTGAGAATGCTTAGAAATATATATTGAACCAAATTAGACATTTTAAAAAACCTTCTTGCGCGGTCTGTTAGTGGCGATACATACTGCAACGAGGCATCGTGGGGAACAAAATACGCTTTGGTTCGTTGACGGTCCAAGGTAGAGTAGCGAATGATCGTACCGATCAATACCCCAATCCAAAAAAGAAGAAAAACCAAGGCTGCATTGATCCGATTCGCAAATGGAATCCACAACATCAAGGTATTGATGACCATGAAAATTAATATCGCATAAAAGAAACGATCACTTAGCATAATTTTCTTTACCTTAACTTCTTGGTATGCGCCTTTTAGAGGTTTTTCCGTTGGACTGCTGCTTGTGAAAAAGCTCATAGGCACTTGAAAATAATCAGCGATCTTTTGTAAATTCTCTAGACTGACTTCGCGAATACCTTGTTCCCAATTGCTGATGGTTCGATTGCTAAAAAATAAAGCTTTGGCTAATGCTTCTTGACTAATGTTTCGTTGACTTCGAAGTCCTTTAATTTTGTCGCCAATGGAATTGTTCATGTGTCCCCCAATGAACGTTGTCGAGAACTTAATAACGATTGAAAGAATCGCAGTAAAACATGGTTGGGCATCATTAAGTGGCCAGTTTTATCTTCATTTTTTAATTCAATACGTTAGCATGTCTTCGTTTTTATTATAACTAAATCTTTTATTAAAAAATGGTGAATTGATGAAAAAAAACATTAAAATATGATTATGTGTGGACGTTTTGGATTACATCATGCCTGGCAAACAACCTCAAGTTTCTTATTTGATCAATTTAAGGTTGAATTCGATGAGACTAAATTATCGTTGCCGCTTTACAATATTGCCCCAACCCAAGAAGTCTTGATTCTGATCCATGATGGTGCTCACTATCGAGTCGGCTTATCAACCTGGGGATTTTCCTTAAGTTCAACCCATTCAAAACCGGTCATCAACGCCCGGAGTGAATCCGTCTTTGAAACCACCTTATTTCGTCAATCGATACGAACCAAGCGTTGTTTAATCGTCGCCTCCGGTTTTTACGAATGGCAACGAACAACCACCCCATCTCAACCAAGTTGGTTTTATGATCAAAGTAAACCTTTTTTAGTGTTTGCAGGTCTTTATCAAACCATCCTAAATAAGAATGATCAAAAAATCGTCCAAAGTGCCATGCTAACCACCAGTGCGAATGAGGTGATGAAACCCATTCACGATCGAATTCCTGTCATGCTCAATGGGGATCAGTATCAGCACTGGGTTCATCCAAAAACACCGATTGATGAATTGAAGTTTCTCTTCAAACCAACCAATTTTAATGGATTAGCCCATTACGAAGTGAGTACCCACGTGAACAAAGTTTCCAACCAAGATGAACGATGCATACAGGCTAAATAAATCCAGTCAATTCATCAGCAATTTTCGTCTTGGATGATTCCAAGGTCTTTTCATTTATAATGACTTTATGAAAACATATCTCCCACCGATTTATCACAGCATTGCTGATTATGAAATCGTGATGGAGTTTAACGATGAACCAACCAAACTTCATGGGTTTATTGCCATTCACAACACCAAACGTGGACCAGCTTTAGGCGGCACCCGGTTATGGCAATATCCCAATAAGGAAGCAGCCTTGACTGATGTCTTGCGGCTTGCCAAAGGAATGACCTTTAAAGCTGCCGGTGCGGATTTATCTTTAGGCGGTGGCAAAGCTGTTCTAATAGGTGACGCAAAAACATTGAAAAGTCCTGCTTATTTTGAAGCCTATGGTCATTATGTTGAACAATTAAAAGGTCGTTATATCACCGCTGAGGATGTCAACACCACCACCCAAGACATGGTCCATATTGCCAAACAAACCAACCACGTGGTTGGCCGTGAAGGTAAATCTGGTAATCCTTCTCCGTTTACTGCATTGGGTGTCTTTTATGGCATTCAAGCGTCGGTTGCCTTTGCTTTACCTAAGAAAAAATTTTCTTCCTTACGCTTTGCCATCCAAGGGGTGGGTCAAACTGGTTCTCACCTGATTGAACAATTGGTGCTTGCTGGTGTCACCGACATCACGGTGGCAGATATTAATCCGACCAATCTAGACAAGATCAAACAACGTTTTTCATTCTTGAAAGTCGTTGATCAACGTGATTTATATTCCTTGGATGTCGATGTCATTTCTCCATGTGCCTTAGGCGGTGTCATCCATGATGATTCCTTATCCGTGATCAAAGCCAAGGTTGTCGCCGGTAGCGCCAATAACGTCTTATTGGATGACCGTCGTCATGGGCCAAAAGCAAAAGAGTTAGGAATTCTGGTTGCCCCTGATTTCATCATCAACGCTGGTGGATTAATCAATGTGTATCATGAACTTCAAGCCGACTATGAAGAACATGAAGTCAAAGAAGAAATCAAACGTATCGGTCTACGTTTAACGCGAATTTATCAAATGGCAAAAACCAAAGACATTGATCCTTTTTTAGCCGCAACTCAATTTGCCAATCAACAATTAAAGTAATGCGTCGATTGCGTTTCTAATCAACGGGGTGATCGTGGCATATCCTGCCAACGATAAATGCAGGCCTTCTTTTGAAAACTGCATGTTGAGTTCGTTGTCTTCATTGAGTAAATGAGGATACGCATTCACAAAGGTTACCCCTTGAATCTTTTCAATTGCTTCGTTGATGGTCTTGATGTCTTGATTATTTCGAGGGCCAACGATAAATTTATTGACGAGTTTATCCACACTAAGGTTGACTGGATAAAGCGACACAAGAATGATCTTGATTGAAGGTTGAGTGGTTTGAATGGTCCTGATAATGTGTTGAATATTGCGGATGGTGTTCTCTTTGTTTAATCCTGCGACTTGTAAATCATTGGTCCCAATTTGAAGAACCACCATCGTTGGTTTTAAATCAAAAATGGATAACTCAAGACGCTTGAGAACACCCTCGGTCGTATCCCCATCAATCCCACGATTATAAAGATGAAATCCTGGATAAAATTCATTCAACGGATACCGTTGGGTTAAGGAATCTCCCACGAAGACAATGCCACCAGGTTTGGCAAACCGATTATAAATTTTGAATTCATTGGTTCTGGCAAAATAAGTACTTCCGGCAACTGCTTTAATCATACGTTTGTTTTTTCCTTCTTGAGCCATCGACCCAGATAATGTCACCACAAACAACCCTAGAACCAACATCGCTAAACCAATAAAGATAATACTGATCCACATGAAATCACTATAAGGGTAAACGCTTGGCAATGACAAGGGGTGTGATACCATATCCCTATGAAAGATATGCTTCGCCAAACCTTGTTAACGCAACGATTAGCCTTATCCCCATCGATGGTTTTCTCATATTCACAATCCCTGATCAAGCAAATCATTGCCCTGCCTTCTTTTCAACGCGCTCGGGTGATTGGCTTATATGCTCCCATCAAAAACGAACCTGATCTAAGACCATTAATCAACCAAGGTAAAGTGGTGTTATTACCCAAAGTCGTTGGCGATACGCTCATCTA
>CAMCVC010000008.1:0-32383 GCA_945879785.1 Staphylococcus epidermidis
ATAGACTCCCATTTTTGTCGATTTTGGTTTTGCTTCAGCAATTTTTTGAAAGTAAGATTTTTCTTTTTGACGAACATCGACCTGTTTTGCCCCAAAGCGAATCAAGTTTAACCAAATCATTTCAAGGGATAAGGCAATCCCTACTATTAGTGAGATAATCCAAATCATGGATTGAATCATTGTTAAATTTAACACATGCATAAGCATGACTAAACCATAACCAATAAACCCGCCACCAACGGTTTGCGGGATATCGACAACGCCCGTATCTAAAGGAGGAAATTGACTTAAAAAGATGGTGATAACATTATCAAACCCTAAACTTGGTGTAGGATCGATTAATGCCAATCCATTCACCGTCGCTATCGCCAACAAACTTAAAAATCCAATGGTCATTCCCAATAAAGAAAGAGACCATTTTAACTTAAGAAAAGGGCGATTAAATAATAATGCCAAACCATAACCAATAAAAAAGAGATAGCCAAGAAAACGCAATTGACCAATCAGAAAACCAAAAAAAACATTGATGATAACAGCAACAATCCCTTGATTGATTAATCCAAGCAAGGTCAATAAAATTAAAAAAGAACCTAAGCCTAATTTTAATTGATGGTCCGGTAATGGTGGAAAACGAGCGGGATCAAAAGTTTGCTTTAATTTCATCTATCCTATTATAACAAGGAAAAATGTTTAGGTTGATGAAGTTGGTGGGATGGGAATAATTTCTGGGTCATCATAAATAAAAAGTAATGGGAGAATGACAGGATTCTTTCCATTGATACGTTTGAGTGTCTTGCCAACTTTTTCAATTAATTGAATTTTAAAATCTTCAAGTGAGGTGAACGATTTGGTTTGGATAAAACCTTCTAGTTCTTGCGTAAACAATTGGGTGATTTCGCGAATGATGTTTTCTGATTCTTTGACAAAGACAAAGCCCCGCATCTGAATGTCTGGCCCTGCGACAATGATTTTCTTCTTTTTAGAAATGGTCGCTCCAAGAATGACAATGCCATCTTCGGCAAGCCGTTGACGTTGGACAATCACATCTTTTTTCACATCGCCTACGCCTAGTCCATCAATGAGAACGTCTCCAGTAGGAACCTTATCTAATTCATGCGTTAATAAACGTGGTTTACCTTCAACAAATTCAAGCACTTGACCATTATCCATCAGGAAGGTATTCGTGTGATTCAAGCCAGTTCCAGCGGAAATCGCTAATTTTGCATTGGCAACAAGATGAACATATTCACCTTTCATCGGTAAATAATATTTAGGTTTTAATAAGCTGATGAAAGTCTTGATGTCTTCCTCTTGAGCATGCATGCTGCGAATTTGTTTGCGTGTGATGTTGGTGACTTTTGCCCCGGTTTGATATATACCATCAACGGCATCGGTAGCCAAGACTTCAAACGCTGGCGCAGATGGGCAGGCAACGATAAAAGTATCAAGTTCAGAAAGGACAAAGGTTTTGTCTTCATTGGCGTTATTGGCAAGTTCGTCCATCTTTTTATAAACTTTTTCACCTTGACCCATCATGATGATGACTTCATCACGAATGGCAGTCCGTAGGTGGTTTTCTCTGGCAACGACTTTCTCTTTTGGTAAGAGTAAACTTCCTAAATCGACAAATGTCTTAATGTAATTTTCTGTTTCTTGATCATAGAAAATAATTTTTTTATTTTGTTCAATCGCAAACTTCACGACTTCTTCGAGGTTATAAACTGATTGGTTATATAAGGCAATAAAAATTCGACCTTGAGCCGTTTGAAAAGGTAGGACTAAATGATCCCGCAAGCGATGACCTGGGGAACAATACCCTGGACGATCGGCAGAAACCGATTCGGTTAACAGGAGCAAAGTTTCTTTTTCCGCAATTTTTGCCAAGGCATTTAAATCATGTTTGTAATTCTTACTGGTGTTGTATTCAACGATAAAGTCTCCTGAATAGACGATATTGCCATACGGTGTATCAAGGGAGAATCCAAAAGAATCCATGACACTATGAACGGTTTGAAAGAAGTGAAAAGCATACCCAGCAATCGTGACTTGGCTTGTTGCCAAGATGGTTTGGGTTTGAAAATTAACTTGTAAGCGATTTTGTTTAGAAAATTCGTGAAGTAAAGCTAACGTTGCCTTCGTTCCGTACACGGGCGCAGGTGCTTGATTATATAAATAAGGTAAAGCCCCAAATTGGTCATCATGACCGTGACTAATGATATAAGCTCTTAAACGATGACGATTTTTAATTAAATATTCAAAGCTTGGAATGATCGCGTCGATGCCTGGATTGCTACGATCAGGATATTTTAAACCAGCTTCAATGACAAAAAGGTCTTGACCTAATTCAATGCCAAGCATGCACTTACCGTGTTCGTCTAAACCGCCGAGTGCGAAAACGCGGATTTTAAAAGACATATTCGTCCTGATGAGTTATGACATTCATGGATACGTGATAATTATACAAATCAATGGGGAGAATGCAAATGTTTATTTTGCAAACTCTTTATGAGAAAGGGCAACGCGACCTTTTTCATCAATCTCTGTGACGCGAACTTTGATGCGTTGGCCAAGGGTGACGACATCTTTTGGATGATCAACCCGAGTGTTGGCTAATTTGGAGACGTGGACCATCCCATCGGTATCTCCAAAGAGATTGACGAAGATGCCATAGGCTTCAATTCGGACGACTTCACCTTCAAAGACTTCCCCAACTTTAGCGGAGCGAGTTAAGGCTTCAATCATGCCTGCAGCTTTGGTAATCGGTTCTCGGTCTTGATGATAAATCATCACACGACCATCTTGTTCGATATCAATTTTCACACCATTGCACTTTTCAATGATCTCGTTAATGACTTTACCACCAGCACCAATGACATCGCGAATCTTATCAACAGGAATGAGTAATTGTTGTAATTTAGGGGCATATTTGCCAACTTCGGGTCTTGGTGTCGCAATGGTTTTTTCCATAAATTCACGAATCGCTGTGCGTGATTTTAAGGCTGCTGCCAATGCTTCAACAATGACCTGACGGTTGATACCGCGAATTTTAATATCCATTTGTAAAGCAGTGATACCTTTTTTAGTACCGGCAACTTTAAAGTCCATATCGCCAAAGTGGTCTTCTAAACCTTGAATGTCCGTTAAGATCGTGTATGGATGTTTTCCATCGAGTGGACCAGAGGTAATTAGACCCATGGCAATACCGGAAACCATGCCAGAAATCGGAACCCCAGCAGCCATTAAGGCCATCGATGAAGCACAAATACTTGCTTGGGATGAAGATCCATTGGATTCTAACACTTCAGAAACAAGGCGAATGGTGTATGGGAAAACATCTTCTTTAGGAATAACATAACTTAATGCTCGTTCTCCAAGGGCACCATGGCCAATTTCTCGACGACCAGGACTACCCATGCGTCCAACTTCACCAACAGAGAATGGTGGGAAATTGTAATGATGCATGAAGCGTTTCTTGTCTTCATCAGTGAGATTATCAATGATTTGAACATCATTCAATGAGGCTAAAGTTGCAATCGACAAAACTTGGGTTTGACCACGTGTGAACAAGGCCGAACCGTGGACTCGAGGTAAAAGGTCAAGTTGAGCATCCAAAGGACGAACTTCATCGACTTTACGACCATCTGGTCTAATTTTTTCTTCAGTGATCAGACGTCTGACTTCTTCAGAAATAATCGTTTCTAAAATCATCTCGACTTCTTTGAGTGATTTTTTTTCTGCTTCCGCGTCGTCATATTTCTTAGCTTCAAAAACTGCCTTCACTTCATCTTTGACAGCATTAATTTTGCCTTCACGTTGAAGTTTATCTTTAGTAGCAATCGCACCGATCATCTTTTTAACGGCTAATGAACGTACTTCTTTATTGACGGTTTCATTGACTCGATAGAATTCGAATACGCGCTTCTTTTGGCCGATTTCTTTAATGATAGATAGTTGGAATGTGCATAGAGCTTTAATCGCTTCATGACCAAACATCAATGCTTCAACCATGTCTTTTTCTGAGATTTCTTGGGCACCAGCTTCCACCATGTTAATGGCTTCAAGGGTTCCAGCGACAGCTAAATTTAGATCAGAAAGATTATTTTGTTCGACGGTAGGATTGATGATAAATTGACCATTGACGCGACCAACAAAGACACCAGCAACGGGTCCTTCAAACGGAATATCGGAAAGGCCTAGTGCTAATCCAGAACCAAACAAAGCAGTCATTTCTGGGTTGGCATTCATATCCACACTCATCACGGTATTGACGACTTGAACTTCATTACGGAAACCATCATCAAATAATGGGCGAATAGGGCGATCGATTAATCGGGCTGATAACGTTGCATGTTCACCAGGACGACCTTCTCTTCTTAAAAATGAGCCAGGGATTTTACCCACAGCATATTGTTTTTCTTCATAAACGACCGTTAATGGAAAGAAATCTGTATCCTTGGCTTCGTCGTTGGCGACGGCCGTGGATAAGATCACGGTTTCATCTAAGCGAACTAACACTGCACCATCTGCTTGTTTGGCAAGTTCTCCGGTTTCCACCACGAGCTTCTTACCATAAAAATCTAACGAAAATGTCCTCTTTGCCATATATTCCTCTTTCTTTTTATAACGTTTGAATTATAACATATCGGATGATGGTAAACGTAGCATTTCTCTTAATACCTCAACCATAAACATGGCATCTTCAACGACAAGAAATTCAAACTTGCCATGATAATTTTCCCCGCCAGTTGCTAGGTTTGGGGTTGGCACCCCTTTGACCGTCAGAATCGCTCCATCGGTGCCACCACGAATCGGTGAAGGACTCACTTTCTTGCCTAATGTTTTATAGGCTTGATAAATGCGATTGAGAATGTCTGGGTGTTTTTCAACCAAAGGCTTCATGTTCAAGTAACTCGGTTTGATGAGAACGTCGATGGTGTTTTTTCCATATTGAAGATTCATCTCTTGAGCGACCTTGACCATGATGGTTTCTAAGTCCTTTAACTTCTTTAGATCGTGATCCCGAAGAATGTATCTTAATTCTGTTTGCTCAACACTTCCCGTCGTTTCAGTTAAATGAATAAAACCTTCGTATCCTTCTGTTTGTTCAGGAGTTTTTAAACGTGGCAATGCTAAATGGAATGCGGCAGCGATCGTTTGAGAATTGACCATTTGATTCTTGGCAGAGCCAGGATGAATCGCTTTTCCTTGAACTTTGACCACGGCACTCGAAGCATTAAAATTTTCATAGTTAAATTCATCAATCGACCCGCCATCAAGGGTATAAGCAAAGTCAGCCTTAAATTGTTTCGGATCAAAGTGAACCACGCCTCGTCCTATTTCTTCATCACTGGTAAATCCAATTTGAATCGGTCCATGAGGAAAAGGTTGTTTCATCACTGATTCCACCAAGGTCATGATGATGGCGACACCAGCTTTGTCATCGGCACCGAGTAACGTCGTCCCATCGGTGGTGACGATGGTTTTTCCACGATGTTTTTTTAAGCTAGGAAATACCTTGGGATCTAAATAGATGTTGCTTTCTTGATTAAGAAGAATCTTTTGACCATCATAATCTTGGATGACGTGAGGTTTAACATTGGCTCCTGACATCTCCGAAGCGGTATCCACATGGGCCATCAGACCTATTGAAGGAGCTTTTCCCTTCACGTTACTTGGAATCGTCGCATAAAGATTGCCGGTTGGGTCAAGGCGTATATCTTTAACTCCTAAATCTTGGAGTTGTTTTTTCAATAGGTTTAATAAATTGAATTGTTTAGATGTTGATGGAATGGTTGAGGAATCAGCATCAGACTGGGTGTCTATTTTGACATACTCAAGAAAGCGATTTAATAAGTTCATATGTGTATCCTTTTTCCCTATTGTAGCAAATAAAAAAACCATTCAGTGTTGAATGGTTTTGAGGAGAATTACTTACGAAGACCGAGTTTGTCGATTAAGACAAGGTAGGCATCGCGATTGGTTTTTTCTAAGAATTTTAGTAACCTTCCGCGGCGACCGACTAAAACTAATAATCCCCGACGACCGTGATGGTCATTCTTATGAGATTTTAAGTGTTCGGTCAATTCTCTGATTTGTTCAGTGAGTAACGCGATTTGCACTTGTGGTGAGCCAGTATCGGTCGTGGATTTTCCAAAATCTTTGACTAACGTACTGACTTGGTCTTTGGTTAAGCCCATGGTGTTTCCTCCTCTTTTTTTATATTGGCCTTCTCAGCGATCACCAAGTGGAAACTCCGGTGAACATCGAATAAGGTCTAGATAGATTATAGTTTTTTAGTTGAGAAATGCAACTAAAATTCTTTCGGTAAGGTTGATTGCAACTTCAATGCGGTGGATTTATCAATATCCATCTGGTGAATCAGAGCATCCTTGGATGGAAACTTTTGTTCGTTTCTTAAATAATGTAAAAATGCGACTTCCACATACTTCTCATATAAATTGCCTTGGTAATTAAGCACAAACACTTCCAAGGTGGGGTGATCTAGGTTGGCAACCGTGGGATGAAATCCTAAACTTGCCAACGAGTAGTAGGTGCGACCATCGATTTTAATCAAGGTGACATAAACCCCATTTTTAGGTAAGTAAAAAGGTGCATCCAAAACGATGTTTGCAGTGGGATACCCCATTTTTTTCCCTTCGCCTAAGCCTTTACCGACATAACCTTCGACACTATAGGGTCGACCTAATAAAGCGGGGATTAGATTTAATTGGCCTTGGTCTAGACATGCAACAATATCCCGAGTGGATACTTTTTGGCCTTTGACTAATAAATGCGGAACGATATTCAATGTGAATCGTTGATCGAGTTGAATCAACTGGATATTTCCTTCCGCAAGTTTGCCAAACGTAAAGTCAGGACCGCACACCAAATGTTTGCCTCCGATACGAAAAAGAAAATCAAGAAAGGCTTTTGGGGCAATGGCTTTCACTTGCTCAGAGAATTGAACGACAATCAAATAATCAATCCCCATCGATTGAAATAGCTTCTTCTTGGTTTGAAGCGGGGTTAATTGTTGACGTTCCCGATTAGGTTTTGGATTTCGGTCAAACGTCAATAAGGCAATCGGATGACCCAACGACTTTGCTTTTTGAATAAGTTGTTGATGACCAAGATGAATACCATCGAAATACCCAAGACATATGGTCAACTGAGGATGAAGCAAAGGGGAAGTTGATAAATCAGTTTCCCAAATTTGCATTAAAATAGACCTCGTACTGCTTTAAAGATATTTCCTTCGCTACGATCATAAATCGCCAGGACATTTTGTTGGCCATCAATTAATAACAAACGCGATTTTGGATGTTGAATAATAAAGGGTTTTCCATCCATGACGGCTTTAATTTGAAACGGTTCATTAATCACAACCTGATCCATAAATGATAACCCTTGATACACCGTAAGCCCATCTTGAAGGCTGATGGTTTCTAATGTTTTACTTGCCGCTAATTTATATTGGCCAATCGCGATTCGCGTCAAGGCAGTCAAATGACCAACAAGGCCAAATTTCGCGGCAATATCTTCAGCGAGGGTACGAATGTAAGTCCCTTTAGAACAACGAACAGAAAACTTAATCGTGTCTTTGGTTAACTTAATTAGCTTCATTTCATGAATGGTAATTTTTCGTGGTTCACGGGCAACGGTCTTACCTTCTCTGGCAAGTTCATAGAGAGGAACCCCGTTTTGTTTGATGGCAGAATACATCGGTGGAATTTGGGTTTGTTCGCCTAAAAAAGATTCTAAGGTATCGTTGACGTATTGGTCGTATAGATCAATCAAATGGGTGGTTTCAGTGACGGTGCCGGTTAAATCTCCAGTATCGGTTTTGCTCCCCAATAATAGCGTCGCTTCATAACGTTTATCCAACGCTTCTAAAAACATCCCTGCTTTGGTTGCTTTGCCTACAGTTAGGATCATTAAGCCATCGGCAAAAGGATCTAAGGTTCCTGTATGACCAACTTTTTTAGTCGAAAATTTATGCCCTAAACCATCAACAAGATCTCTTGAGGTGATCCCGGTAGGTTTGTTTAATAAAAATATGCCATCCATGTGATTAATTCCTATGACATAATATCATTAATCGAAAGGAAGTTCTTGATTCCCATGGCATTACCTCATTTATTCAATGTGTCAAATTCACCCTTAAAAGTTAAAATGGTCACCACCGCCTATGAAGGCATGACGGTCGCCTATCTTCGCTATAAAGTCTTTGTCGAGGAACAACATATTCATATTGATGAAGAATTCGATGGTAGCGACGCCATCAGTGTCTCCTTTCTCTTATTTTTAGATCATGTTCCTGTGGGGACGATGCGCTATTACAAAGACGAACAAGGCCATATTCATCCAGGGCGAATTGCCATTTTAAAAACCTATCGCAATCAAGGGTATGGGAAGAAACTTCTTCAATGGTTTGATCAGTATCTTCTTGGCATCTATCCTGAAGTTCACATTGTCTTGCATGCGCAAAAACATCTAGAAAATTTTTATCAGAAGCTAGGGTATCTATCCAAGGGAAAACCTTTTCTTGAAGCGAATATTGAGCATATTGCCATGGAGAAAAAGTTAAAGCGTTCTACTTTTTAATTTTTGCTTTTGCTTCGGCGAGCGTCTTTTCTAATCGTTCAGCTTTTTCAAAGGTGTCATCCAAGAAGAATACCAAATCAGGAACTTTATAAATGTCCATCCGTTGAGCTAGTTCTGTGCGAATAAACCCTTTGGCTTTCTTTAAAATTTCCAGTTGCTTCAAACTATTCTCAGCACCCATAAACGACACATAAACTTTGGCATAGGTGTGATCAGGGGTAATGTTTGCATCGGTGACAGTAACAAATCCAAGGCTTGGATTATTCAACGAAAACTGAATGATATCCGTGATGTGTTTTACAATCGTGGCATTCACGCGAGATTGACGGTGACTCATTTCTTGTCCTCAACCATTTGGTAAGCTTCGATGATATCGCCAACTTTCATTTCATGATAGTTTTCAACGGCGATGCCACATTCGAATCCCGTTTTTACTTCTTTGACTTCATCCTTCATCCGTTTTAAGGAACTGACTTTACCTTCGTGGACAATCGCTCCACTTCGTAAAATTCGAATCATTGCTTGATTCATCATCATCCCACTGGTGACCATGCCACCGGCGACAACACCTGCTTTGGTTAATTTAAAGATTTGTCGAATTTCAAATTGACCAAGTACTTTCTCGATCATCTTGATCTTTATCTTACCCTTCATCATTGCTTCCACTTCTTCAAGCAGGGCATAAATGATTCGGTGAAGCCGAATATCGACTTTGAGTTCGTTGGCTTTTTGTTGGATGGAAGATTCTGGTTTGATGTTAAAAGTATAAATCAATGCTTTTGAAGATAATGCCAACATCAAATCCGTTTCTGTAATCGAGCCAATATCACTGCGAATAATTTTCAACTTCACACCATCAGCAGATAACTTTTCTAAGGAGGATTTAATCGCTTCTAAAGACCCTGTATTGTCTGTTTTAATGATTAAATTGATTGCTTGCATATCCCCAGAGTTAAGTTTTTCATTCAAGGCTTCAATCGAATTTGCATTGCTTGATTGCCGTGATGTTTCTGTTTTTGCAAGCTGACGTTTTTCCGCGATTTCTTTGGCTTGTTTTTCGTTTGGAAAGGCCATGAAAGAATCTCCAGCAATCGGAACTTCGTTCAAACCGATGACTTCAACCGGTGTCGAAGGTAAGGCTAATTTAAGCGCTTTATGGTACTCATTGGTCATCCGTCGAACTTTTCCATAGACACTACCCACCACCAAATAATCTGAAGCATTTAAGGTTCCATTTTCAATAAGTAAGGTAGCGCGTGGCCCTTCACGTTTGTCTAAGACTGCTTCTAGGACCGTGCCTGAAGCATAGCGTTTAGGATTCGCTTTTAATTCTTTTACTTCGGCAATCAGTAAAATGTTTTCTAACAATTCATCGATACCAGTTTTTGCTTTCGCAGAAATTTCTACAAAGATATGTTCGCCACCAAATTCTTCAGCGATGATATTGAGTTTCATCAATTCTTCTTTAACGCGCTTAGGGTTGGCAGTTGATTTGTCCATCTTATTAATGGCGACGATAATTGGAACATCGGCAGCGACGGCATGATCAATCGCTTCTTTGGTTTGAGGCATGACACCATCATCGGCAGCGACGACAAGAATAACGATATCTGTGACTTTGGCCCCGCGACTTCTCATCGCGGTGAATGCCGCGTGACCTGGAGTATCAATAAAGGTTATCTTCTTGCCTTTAAATTCTCGTTGGTATGCGCCAATTGCCTGAGAAATGCCACCAAATTCTGCTTCCGCTAAATTTGAACTTCGAATCGCATCGATCAGGGTTGTTTTTCCATGGTCAACATGACCCATGATCGTAACCACTGGTGCTCTTTCTTCTAAGGATTTCGCATCATCGTCCATGGAATAATCTTCGATATTTTCTGCAGCGACTAATTTTTCTTTTTTAAAATCAAGACCGTAATGTAAACAAACCAGACCAATGGTTTCATCATCAATTATGGCATTCATCGTGACCATCTTTTTATTTAAGAACAAAAATTTAACAATTTCCGCTGCTGGCTTATTTAATTTTGCTGCAAAAGCAGCAAGGGTCATTGGTTCGTTATATAAAAAGACATCGCCAGTGACTTTGGCAACTTCAGTCTTTCCGAGGTTCCCCTGGGTATTCTCTTGACGAATTTGTGGTTTGTTTTTCATCTGCGATCTCCTTTGTTTTTAGCGTTTTAGCGAGCTGTGAGTTGGTAATCGCAATCATCACGACTTGTTCTTTCTTGGTGAGTTGATTCATGGTTTTTTTATCAAGGAAGATTCGATAAGGAATGTGATAGTAATTTAAGCGTTCAATCAACATTTTTTGATGAGAAAGCGAGGTATCAGATGCAATAATCGCGTAATAGACTTGTTTTCGCGATAAGGCTCTTAATGCCAATTCTCCTGTTAAATAAGCGTTGGCCTTCATCACGAAGTGAAGATGTTGTAACCAGGGATTATTCATGGAGGGCCTTTTTCAGAAGCTCGTAGAAATCTTCAGAGACTTCGACAGCGAACTGTTTTCTTAATAACTGACCTTTTATTAATCGGTCAAGTAAGGTGACATCCTTTTTGATGTAAGCACCACGACCGTTTTGTTTGCCAGAAGGATCAATCATCAATTGGCCAAGTGGAGTGAGAACAATCCTCAGCAAGGTGGCTTTGGGTAATTGCTCACCAGTGACCAAACACCTCCGAATTGGAAGACTACTTTTCTTCTTCGTAGTATTCATCAAAGTCCTCAAGTTCGACTTCGGTTTCTTCGACCACTGGGGTGGCAACAGGGGCCACTGGTGCGGTGGTTTCATCATCATAAATCTTCATAAAATTAGCAGGGTTTAAAGATTCTGGACTTGCACCAATGGATGGGATGAATGGTTTGTCATCTCGTTCTTTACGTTTGAATAGTTTTTTCTTTTTATCAAAGCGTTCTGGTTTTGGTGTTCTTGCTTTTTGTTGATCTAATTCTTTTTCAAGTTCTTCTAAAGTCTTGGTTGTGCGAACCACGGTAATTTTTGGGGCTTCTTGAATTGGCGTAGGTTTTTTAACCACGGGTGTGGACTCAACTGGTTTCTGCACAGAGACGGTGGCTGACACTGGTTTAATGTCAGTGGATGGCGTATCAACCAAGATTTTTTCAGCAACTGGTTCATCACGCTTAGGGGCCATGACATCTTCCATGGTAAATGAATCATCATGGATACGATTCGAGGCATTGGAAGAGGTTTGTCCTTGGGTTGGATTAGGTAACGCTTCACGTTGTCTTCTCATGTCATCTTGAGTTCTTAATGAATCAACACTTGTATACGATAATCCTTCTGCCGTGGTGGAGGTAAGATCTTTAATTTCAATCGTATAACCAGTTAATTTACTGGCAAGACGAGGATTGACTCCACGACGACCGATGGCCGTACCAAGGTTTTCATCGGCAATAATCAGCGTTGCTTTTTTGCCAGGTTCATCAAGAATAATCCCATTGACCTGAGCAGGCTTTAGCGATTCAACCAAATACAGTGGTTTATTTTCAGTATAGGCAATGATGTCAATCTTTTCTTTGTCTTTGGCGTTGCCTAATTGGGCGACAATTTTTTGAATCCGACTTCCGTTTTGTCCGATGCACGCGCCGGCTGCATCGACATTGGGATCAAGAGAATAAACAGATACTTTTGACCGTAATCCTGCTTCTCGAGCGATTTCTTTGATGATGACAGTTCCTTCATAAATTTCTGGTAATTCTTCTTCAAACAATCGTCTTAAGAATCCTTCATGAATTCGGCTGACGGCAATTTGTGCGCCTTTGGTGGTGGATTCAACATCAACCACGTAAAGTTTAATTCGATCACCAATCTTAAATGTTTCTCCAGGAATTCTCTTTGAACTTGGTAAGTACACCGAGGTCCGACCAATATTGACAATCGCAGAACGTTCGTCAATTTTTTCAACTTGACCAACAATCATCTCGCCAATTTTATCTTTATAAATTTCATAAAGAGCTGATTTTTCTGCTTCAGCAATTTTTTGCCGCAAGATTGCTTTGACCGTCATGGCCGCTGATTTTTGGAAATCTTCAGGGGATGCTTCGATTTGATACGTATCGCCAACTTGTAGCGATAAGCCAAGAGCTTTGATTTCTTCAAGAGAGATTTCTAAAAAATCATCTTCAATATTCTCGACGACAGTTTTTAACTGGAAAAGTTTAATGATCCCTTTTTTTAGATCAATGTCGGCTCTGACAAGGGCATCATCAATGGACCCCAATTGTTTACGATAAGCTTTTTCTAAAGCTTCCTTCAACGCAATCATAATGGATTCTTTGGAGATTCCTTTTTCTTGCTCAATTAAGTCGATGGCTTGGATTAAGGCTTTTGTGTCGATCATATGATGGTTTTTATTTCATTGCTACCGCAAGTCGCGCGTAGTCAATATCCTTTCTTTTGATTTCAATCAATTGTTTTTTCGCTTTTATTTTGACTTCGATCCACAATCGATCAGGTTCTAGTTTCTGGAGAATTCCCTCAATCATGTTCTCCCCTTGCCATGGATGCATCAGGTGGAGATAGATGTTTCGAGTTAAGTAATTTGGCAGTTCATCAAGATGAATTGGATGTTCTACTCCAGCACTCGCCACATCAAGGATATAGCGTTCTTGGATAAAGTCTGCTTGGTCTAAGATTGGATTGATTAATCGAGTGACTTCGATGATTTCTTGTAATCCGATTCTTCCATTGGGTTTTTCAATATAAACATGGAGGAACTTTTCGCCTTGTTCTAGGGTTAATGACACTTCAAAAAGCGCTAAACCCATTTGTTCAATGGGTGGTTTGATGATTTGTTCAATCTTTTCTATTGAGGTCATGGCTCTCCTTTAATAAACAAAGAGTGGATCTCTCCACTCTCATATTAAACTTGCGAGGACTTAAGTTACCCTAAGCACATTTAATATACAACATTTTCGGGAAAATGCAAACTTTTTCAATCTACGATAATGAATTAAATGTATAATAAAACTAGTATTTATTATCACCATGAAAGAAAAGATTGGCTCTACAAAATTAAATAAAAAGAAAATTGCAATTGTTGGTGGAGGACCAGGTGGCTTAGCGGCAAGTTTACTGCTTGCCCACGCTGGTCATGACGTCACCATTTTTGAATCTAGAGATCGATTGGGTGGACGTTCAAGTTCCATCGATGTTGGTGATTTTCATTTTGATGCTGGGCCTACCTTTTTTATTTATCGCTATATCTTAGATGCCGTGTTCCAGCGCCTTGGTTTAAAACTTGAGGATTATGTTTCTTTAAAAAAGATTGAACCTTTGTATGATCTCATTTTCGGTCATAAAGTTTTTCGCCCTTATGAAAATCACGCGTTGATGATGAAAGAAATTCATCGGGTCTTTCCAGGGGAAGAAAAAGGATATCAACTTTATTTAAAAAAAGAAGCTCGTCGGTTAAAAAAACTCAATCCAGTCCTAAGTATGCCGTTTTCTTCTCCATTGCAATTTTTCAATCCTAAGGTACTTCAAGCAATCGATGAGATTGATCTGACTCGGTCTTTATATCAACGTTTAAGTTCTTATTTTCATTCGGAAGAACTGATTTATTCCATGGCATTTCAGGCTAAATATTTAGGGATGTCCCCTTGGGATTGTCCTTCCTTATTTAGCATCCTCTCGTTCATGGAACATGAGTATGGCGTTTACCATATCATGGGCGGCCTTTATCATCTGAATGAAGCGATGGGCAAACTTGCCACGGAGATGGGTGTCAAGATTAAACTCAATCACCAAGTCACTAAGTTCAATGTTGAGAAAAAACTCATTCGTAGTCTCAGGGTCAATCAAAAAACATTGAAGTTTGACACGGTGGTCATGAACGGTGATTTTGCCAAGACAATTCCCCTCTTGGATAATGCTCATCGACCCAGACGGTATCAAGACAAAAAACTCAATCAACTTCAATATTCTTGCTCAACCTTTAATCTTTATCTTGGATTAGACAAAGTCTATCCGATTGCCCATCACACGATTGTGTTTTCAAAAGACTATCGCACCTACTTGCAAACCCTCACCAAACAATTAACCCTTTCCTCTGATCCATCTTTTTACATTCATAACCCGAGTCCTCTCGATCCAAGCTACGCGCCAAAAGGACAATCGGCAATCTACGTCTTGGTGCCTGTTCCTAATTTAAAGGCGAATGTGGATTGGACAACATTGAAAGCAAAGTACATGGATGAGACCATCCAACGATTAGAAAAAGTTCCTGGCTTAAAAGATATTCGCAAACATATTATCCAACAACATGCGTTAAGTCCACTAGACTGGCAAGATCAGTATCATGTTCATCTTGGGGCAAACTTTAATTTATCTCATAAGTTTTCTCAACTCCTTTATTTACGGCCTCATAACCAATTTCAAGGCGTCAAAAATCTTTATCTTGTCGGTGGCGGAACGCATCCTGGAAGTGGATTACCAACGATTTATCAATCAGCAATCATCGCTAGTGATTTGATTAATCAGTGAAAAAAACATCGTTGGTGCTATGGCTTATTCTAGTTATTTACACGATTATTTACGGATTTTCTTTTGGCTTTAATAGTGAGCTACTTCCTGAATTGTTACAAGGCCAAGCCGATGGTTTCTCAACGTTCTTTTTTAACTGGATGGGGCTTGTTCCAATATATTTTTTACTGGATGCAGCACTCGATAAGGATCGACCTTTGGTTTCTTGGATTCCTTTAGGTTTAAGTTTTGTTCTTGGAGCGTATGCGACATTATGGGGTTATCAACACTTATCAGGGAAGAGATTAAAGTTAACCATCATCAAGAAAACTATGCTGATGCTACTACTGATTGGGAGTGGATGGTTATGGATCGATGCCATGATTCAAACTAACCCAAGTCTTTATTTCTCTCAATTTTTCCAAGATGCGTTGGTAGGGATCATGACCGTTGATTTTTTCATCTTGTATGTGTGGTCACTGGTGTTAGCGAAATCGCGATATCAAACTTGGTGGCTTGCCTTCATCCCGATGATTGGTTTTGGGTTATTGATTCTATTTAACGATAAGTTGGTCAACCCAAGTCGTTAAGGCAGTTACCACGAGCGCTTCTTGTTGTAATCCATTAATGAAGGCAACCCCGTCACCACGTTGCGGGCCATAATCGGCAAACTGACTGTGATTGCCACCTTCAATGATGACTTCAACCTTATTGGCTGGTAAATATTGTTGATGGGCGACGTAAGTAGATTGATTGAGGACGAGATCTTCACTACCAACAATACTGATCACAGATACATTACTTGAAGAAAAATCAGCTTGTTCGGTGGTATAACTCGCAAGTAAAAATAACCCTGTGATTTCATCTACATGTTCAAACGTATAAAATGCTGCGGATGTTCCACCTAGGGAATGCCCACCGATTAACCATGTGTCAATGCTAGGATGTTGACTCATCACTTGATCAGCAAGGCTGATTTGTGTGATGGCAAGATGAAATAAAGGTGAGGTCACAAACACTGAATACTGGGTTGACATCGCTAACGCTTTGGCAAACCTGGCATAAGCTTTAGGGTGAACTAAACCTCCAGGATAATAGATGACGCCAACCGTGGCATCGTCTTGAATAAACCCATAATGTTGATTGAATTCTTCAGCATCTTCATAAGCAAGCTGGGAATCAGCTTGAGGTTGATAACTGATGAGGTAAGTCGTAAAAGGAAGCACCGTTAAGATCGCTAGTACAAGAATGAAAATCTTTAGAAATCGTCTCTTTTTATTGAACGTTTTCGTCATGTTGTATAAATTCTTGCATCAATGGAAAGACCTTCGTGATCACACTGGCGCAAGCCAACGCAATGTCCATATGTTCTTGTTGGGTCCCGTGACCAGAACGCAGTTCAAGATAATGCACCCAACTTCTTAATGTCCCATTCATGTATAAGCGTGACATGGTAAGACCTTCGGGTAAGACAGACCTAGCTTGTTCTTTGGCAATCCCTTGTTGAATTGCCCAGGTGTAGGTTTCTTTGGCGAGATTGATCATCGCTTGTTGCTTGACTTCCCAAGCTTGTTGAAGTGATTTTGCATTCGACTCTTCGGTTAATTTGATGCTATTTTGCCGATTTTTCTCGTCTTGCAACCGAGCTTCTCTTGTCACAAATTCTAAGTGTTGGGTTGGATCGGCATACCGTTGAGAAAATTCTTGGAAAGAAAAAGAGCGATGACGTAGGATTTGTCGAGCAATGTCTCGAGTGGTTTCGATTTCAAGACATAATGAGACCATTTCTAACGGTGACCAATGTTTATGTTTGACTAAATAGCGAATTAATTTATCCGATGTCGACATGTTCATTTGATTGGTAGGATTGGATACACGTGCACAGAAGGCAATGAGTTCCTGGGCGTTGGTTAGGCCTTCTACTTTTAAATTCTCGGTTGGTTGCGAGTAAGAGATCAATTTAACCTTCATGCTTCTATCCTCTAACTCGTTATTATAGCGACTTCACCTTTGATTGAAAATAAAAAATTCCCGAACCGGGAATCTTGATGGTGCCCCCTGCCAGAATCGAACTGACAATAAGTCCTTACCATGGACTCGTTATACCACTTAACTAAGGGGGCTCACGCTTTACAATCATAGAAAAGATACACGCTTTTGTCAATCCAAAAAAAGCGTGGATTTGTTCCTGTTGATAACGCGTTAATCCGAAGTCTTGATGGAATAAAGATGATTGTGAACATCAATGGTAATCGGGACATTCGGCAAAATCGTGCCTTGAATTAATTGCTTGGCAATAAAAGTCTCTAGTTCTTTTTGAATATAACGCCGTAATGGTCTTGCCCCATATTCTTTGCTAAATGCTTGAAGAAGGATGTCTTTTTCAACCTCTTCTGTAAATGAAATCAAGATTTGTTGCTTTTCTAATTGTTGTTCAAGTTGCATCAACATTTTCGCAACAATCATCCCTTGAACATCTTGGTTGAGAGGTTTAAAATATACGATTTCATCAATGCGATTTAAAAATTCAGGTTTAAAGGTGCGGTGGAGTAACTCATCCACTGAAGCCATTTGGTTGTTAAGGATAAATTCTGAACCCAAATTGGACGTCATGATGATGACGGTGTTACGAAAATCAATCAACCGGCCTTGAGAATCGGTTAACCGACCTTCATCCAAGACTTGCAGAAGCAGATTAAATACTTCAGGGTGTGCTTTTTCAATTTCATCAAAGAGAACAATGCTGTAAGGAGCTCGTCTTACTTTTTCGGTCAATTGCCCACCTTCTTCATAACCTACGTACCCAGGTGGAGAACCAATCAATCGTGAGACAGAAAACTTTTCCATGTATTCCGACATATCAATACGTATGATTTGATTGTCATGATCAAATAAACCTTCTGCCAAACTCTTGGCAACTTCGGTTTTACCAACGCCGGTTGGACCTAAGAACATAAACGTACCAATCGGACGTTTCGCATCTTGAATCCCCGCGCGTTGACGCATGATCGCGTCAGTGACTAAAATCACGGCATCATCTTGGCCAACGACACGTTGTAACATTTTTGTCTTTAAATTCAAGATTTTATCCTTATCCCCTTGGACAATTCTACTTAAGAGAATCTTGGTCATTTTTGAAACAATCTTGGCAATCTCTTCTTCGGTAACAATTTCTGATAACATCCGACCTTTTCTCGACTTGTTTTCAAAACTAGCTAATTTCTTTTCTAGTTCGGGAATCTTTCCGTATTGAAGTTCAGACGCTTTTTGATATTCTCCTTGATTAAATGCTTGATCAAGGCTTAATTTTGTTTTGTGGATGAGGTCTTTTAGGTTTTTGATTTCCAACAACAAATCCTTTTCCGCTTGCCACTTTTGTTTCTTGGTTGCGTAATCCTTTTTTAGGGTTTCAAGTTCTTCAGAAATTTTTTGATAACGCGCCTTCGAGGTCTGATCCTCTTCTTTACTTAGTGCAAACTTTTCAATCTCTAATTGCCGAATGCGCCGATCGACCTCGTCCAGTTCTGTGGGCATCGATTCAATTTGGACCCTGGTTAGTGCCGAAGCTTCATCAACCAAATCGATTGCTTTGTCGGGAAGAAATCTTGAGGTTAAATAACGCTGCGATAACGTGGCAGCGGCGACGAGTGCTTCGTCGGTGATTTTGACGCCATGATGTGATTCATAGCGAGATTTAATCCCACGTAAAATCGAAATCGTATCTTCCACGGTTGGCTCTCCGACCATCAAAGGTTGAAAGCGACGTTCTAAAGCTCGATCTTTTTCAATGTATTGGCGGTATTCGTTTAATGTAGTTGCTCCAATACAATCAATTTCACCTCGTGCTAAAAGAGGTTTAAGCATGTTTGAAGCATCCATCGCTCCATCCGTGCGCCCCGCACCAACAATGCTGTGAATTTCATCGATGAATAATATGATGTTGCCATCGGATTGTTTGATTTTATTTAAGACTGCTTTTAATCGTTCTTCAAATTCACCGCGAAATTTTGCACCAGCAATTAATGCCCCCATGTCCAATTCGTAAATCATTTTGTCTTTTAGAGTGGAAGGGACATCTTGCCGAAGAATGCGCTGCGCTAATCCTTCGATGATGGCTGTTTTTCCTACACCTGGTTCACCTAAAAGGATGACGTTGTTTTTATTTTTACGGGCTAAAATTTGGATGATTTTTCTTATTTCTTCATCACGACCAATGACAGGATCAATCTTGCCTTTTTTAACTTGTTCATTAATGTTTCGGCCAAATTTTTCTAAGACCTTGTCATCTTTGCTATAGTCGATCGGTAGTTCCATAAAGAACCTCCTTAGCACTCTTAACTATTAAGTGCTAATACCACTATAAAATGACTGTTAGCAAATGTCAACTCAGAGTGCTAAAAGGGAGCGTGATCCACCCTTGGTTATGAGAGAATAAAAGGCCAAAGATGATCAATGCGACCACCATGAACCCGATGATGAATAAAATGCTCATTAAAGGTTTAGTAGAAAAAGACATTAACTCTTTAGGGGGGACAGTTTTCTTCATGATTCAATTATAACAACTTTCATACAAAAAGAAAAAGTCGGTTACCCGACTCTGGCAATGATTGATAATTAGGATATAAAATTAGTTTTTATCGCTACGACGGACGATGGCCACGACTTCGATGATAAACCGTGATAGTTCAGTAAAGAAATTATCTTTCTTTAGATCGACCAGGGTTACATCTTCTAAGTCATAAGGGTAATACTTTGCATTTAAAGGTTTTTGTGATAACCGTTCTAGTGTGATGGTATTTTTCATGATACTTGTTCCTCCTCTTTTCCTCGGTCTACAAGATGCCAGTTCTTGAAGACGACATCAATATAAACAAGATGAAATACAAATACAAGTTTACATGAACGAATGTAAACGCTTTCCAATTTTACTTGCTTTTGACAACGCTTACATTGTCATTTTCATTAAAAAATGAAGAAAAACGATTAAATTTAATGAATGAATGAAAGAGGTTTCAGGATTTGTAAAACTTATACGGTTGTTTAATGATGCTGAAATGTAACAAGTTTTGTTCATAAAATTGTCTTTTTAAAAGTCGATAAGATTCTCCATACATGGTTTTAGGAATCATACAGAGCAAAGGACCTTGAAAACCTAATCCATGAATGCGAAGATGGGCGTGAGGTAAATGTTGATGAATCCATTTCATCGCATGATGTAATCGTTGGTCTTGGCCTTGAGGGATAAGGTGATAATCAAGAAGTAATTCACCATTTCTTTCACTGGCCGCAATTTGTTGATAAAACTCAGTTTCATCTTTTTTTTCTAATGCTAAGTAAGCTAATTTCGCATGCTGATTTTCTTGATAATAATAACTGAGTTTGTTGGTGGTTTTTACCCCATACATTCGAGTTAAATCAGAAAAGTCATGTTGAACTTGAAGTTGATCAAGTTCTGCCAATAATGCTTTTTGATAATGATGGGCAATGATCGTCATTTGTTCACGGATTTGTTTCACCAAAAAACTTTCTTGCATCACCTGACTCTTTATATCAATCAGCAAGCATTCATGTTCTTGAAACGTTTGGGATGTGCTTTGAAAGGTTGGTTGATTGCTAAAACCATAATCGACTAACAATGTGCCGCCCATGACCATTGTTGCCGCATCGTAAGCTTTAGGATTTCTAATAAAAAATGTTTTTTCAAGTTGATCGACCCATTGAATGATTTGTTCGTTGCTATAAAGCTTTTCTGTCTTTGTGGCTTGGATCATCATCAGAACAATGGTTAACGCAAATGCACTGGATGAACCTAATCCAAATGGGCCCTTAAGTTCTGATTCGATGAAAACATCTAAGCCTTGTTGAAGGCCATGACCTTCTTCTTTTAATGTATGGATAATGGATTTGACCAAGCTTGTCGCTGCAACATCATCCATGAGTGATTGATTGAGATGATTTAAATCCAACGTGATCACGGGAAAACCAGAGGAAATGATACGTATGCTTTGATTTGAATTCGTGCTTACACTCGCATACAAATAACGGTTGATCGTGCTCGTTAACCTTAAGCCACCATGAAAAGAGGGATAACCCCCGAACCATTCGATGCGACCAGGAATTTGGAGGTAAGAATTTGGTAAGTGACCAAATAACAAAAGATGTTTATCAAGTAAATTTTGTTTTTGGCTTTTTGCAATCATCGCAATAAGGTTTCAATTTGTTCGATGAGCATTTCAGGTGTTGTTTTTGCATTGAATCGACCGACCACTTGGCCTTGTCGATTGATTAAAAACTTGGAGAAGTTCCATTCAATCTTTGTATCCACTTGATCTTTGTTCGCTTTTCTTAAGTAGAGATATAACGGATGGGCTTGTTCACCATTGACATCAATCTTTTCAAAGGTAGTGAAAGTGGTTTTAAATTGGCGTTCACAAAACGCTTCAATGCCGGCATTATCTTCTGGGGTTTGTAAAAAACTATGACTTGGAAAATCAAGAACCTCTAATCCTTTGGCTTGATAGGTTTGATACAGCGTTTGTAGGCCGTTGTATTGCTTGGTGTAACCACAATGGGTTGCCGTATTCACAATCAGCAAAACTTTGCCTTTAAACTTTGATAAAGGGATATTGACACCCTTGATCGACTTCGCCGAAAAATCATAAACGTTCATGTTAAAACCCTCCTAAGGTTTGATACAAATGGGTAAGAATTTGCCCATGTAGGTAGATTGGCACTGGATAAAAAGGTGATATTTCTTGTTGAGCGCGTTTCACCATCAATGGAATATCTTCTTTCTTGATAATGCCTGGAAGGATGTTGGTGATGTGCATCGCGGAGAGATGATGATTCAACCATTCTTTCAACGCTTTTGCTTTGACAACCGACGGTGCATCGATGCTAGTGAGGGACAACCAATCTGCCATCGTTGCAAGTTTGTGGTGAATCGATTTGCCATAAAGTTCTAGCACATGAGGCAAGATGATTGCGTTTGCAAGCCCATGTGGAACTTGATAAAACCCTCCAAGGGTGTGGGCAACGGCATGGACATATCCCACATAAGACCGAGTGAAGGCTAATCCAGCTTGATAACTAGCTTCTAACATCCCTCGTCTGGATGGTTCATCTTGGGGATGTTGATAACTATGGATTAAATGTTGGTGGATAAGTTGCAAAGCTTTTTTAGACGCTGCCTTTGAAAATGGGGTGACGCTATTGCCTAGATAAGCTTCTATCGCATGGGTCATGGCATCCATGCCCGTGGTTGCAGTTAATTGTGGCGGTAATCCCATGGTCAATGCCGAATCCAAGATCGCGTAGGGAGGAACTAAAACAGGATCACCAATCCCATATTTTTCCTTGGTTTTAGGGTTAGAAACCACCACAGCAACCGTTGCTTCTGAGCCAGTGCCTGCGGTCGTTGGGACCATGATCATCAAGGGTGGTTTTTTCCTAACTTTTAATAAGCCTCTTAGTTGATGAACTTTTTTTCCGCTAGCCACCAAAGCAGCAGCCCCTTTGGCACAATCCATCGCCGATCCACCACCGACACCAATGATCGCTTGGCATTGATGTTTAAGGTAACTAGTTTTTGCTTCTTCTAAATTGACAATGGTGGGGTTGACTTGTGTATCTTGGTATATAAAAAATTCAATCTTTTGTTGGTTAAATAAAGTGATCAATGGATCAATGATTTTTAGTTGAATGATGTTTTGATCGGTCACCAATAGAATACGATTCAGTTGATGATAGCGGAGAATATCAATGATTTTATGAAATATTTTATGACCGAGATAAACCTTAGGTTCAGGAATGCGGATAATTTTCGCAACCAATCGCATCAAAATTTGGACTGAGCGATCATACACATGAATCATATTATCGAGAAAACTCATCGAAAATTGGGGATAAAGCTTTTCCCTCATGCATATTTTCAATGACCCTAGCTAACAGAGGGGCAACAGAAATCACTTTGATGTTTCCTTGCGAGACGCGGTCAATGGTATCGGTAATAAAGAATGAATCAATCGGTGCTTGTTGAATTCTTTCAAATGCATTTGCAGAAAATACCGCATGGGTTGCACAAACAAGAATCATCTTAGCCCCAGATTTTTTTAACATTTCAGTAGCACCAAGTAAAGTGTTTCCAGTATCTACGATATCATCTACAATCACCGCAATTTTTCCATCAACATCACCAATTAAATTGATACTTTCTGCAAGATTTGGTTTGGGTCGACGTTTATCGATGATCCCAATGCTAGCATGACGAAACATTTCCGCAAAGTTGCGAGCTCTTGTCACTGATCCATGGTCGGGAGAAACAATGACTAAATCCTCTTCACCAAGTTTATTTTTGGTTAATAACTGTTTAATTTCTTTTGCAAACAAGTGATAAGGAGAAATATTGTCAAATGGAATCGAGAAAAATCCTTGGATCTGCATAGTGTGAATATCAACACTCATGACCCGATTCACCCCAGCGGCAAGAAGCAAATCTGCCACCAAACGAGCCGTAATCGGTTCACGACTGCGAGCAACCCGATCTTGTCTGGCATATCCAAAGTATGGAATAACAGCAATGATTTCTTTAGCAGATGATCGTTTAAGAGAGTCGATAAAGACCATTAATTCCATTAAATTTTCTGAAGCAGGTTTACTCGTGCTTTGAATGATATAAATACTGTGATTTCGAACCGTTTCAAGTGGTTTTACTAGGATTTCTCCATCAGCAAATTTGGTAATTTCAACAGGACTTAATGGGACTTTTAGTGCCTGAGAAATGGCTAAACCTAGTTGTTTAGAACCACTTAAAGCAAATAATTTTAATTGATTTTGCATAAAAACCTCAAAACTATTTTACCATTAAATTTTTGATGAATTGTAAATTCTTATTTAGGTGGGAAGTTTGACTTAATTATGATATTTTATAGAGGTATGGAAAAAGCCACTTCAGTTAGGCAAATACCATTTAAGATTCTTTATCAAGCTTTCGTTGTTTTTTTCATTGTAGCAACTGCTTTATTCTCACTTTATTTTCTCAACTTTACACCCTTATCATGGCCTTTAGGTTGGTTATTAGGATCCTTGATTGGTTCCATGAATTATTTATTTATTATTTTTCAAGCCAATCGTTTAGCATTGGGTGTTCAACATAAAATTAAGTCGGGTGCGAGCCCAATGTACATGGTATCTCGACTTGGTTTGTTTGCCATAGGCTTACTTGCCTCGATATTTATTAGGGTAAATGATATCGAAATCTTTAATATCTTCACTATCTTTCTTGCCTATTTAGTCATTAGTGCAATAATCTTTATAACCGGTGCAAATTTTAATACAATTAAATCAAAACCATGAACGATTTCTTATTATCTCTTCCCGCTGAAACTTACACCTCTTGGATGGTGGTCATTTTAATTTCAATCTTTTCTCTTTTTGTTTATCGATCTTCAAAAAAGGTTGATCCTTTAAAGAAGCCTAAAGGCATCATGCTTATCGCAGAATGGATCGTCTTTACGATAGAACGTTTGGTCAAAACTAATATGGGCCGTCATTTTAATTTTATGACACCGTATTTTTTATCCATCACACTCTATATCTTCATCGGTTTCTTATTTGGTTTAACTGGTCTTTCATCTCCATTAAGTTACTATATGAATACATTCACCATTGTCTTAATTTCCTTTATCCTCATTCATTACACAGCAATCAAAACTAACGGA
This sequence comes from Staphylococcus epidermidis, assembly GCA_945879785.1. GTDB lineage: Bacteria > Bacillota_I > Bacilli_A > RFN20 > CAG-826 > UBA970. The sequence continues at coordinate 24,815 of CAMCVC010000008.1, forward strand.
TGGAAATATTTCAAACGTTTTATTGAACCATTTCCAGTTTTTCTTCCTATCAATCTTGTCTCTATTTGGGCACCATTAGTTTCCATGAGCTTTCGGATCTTTGGAAATATTCTTTCCGGTTTTATTTTAATGTCTTTAATCTATTTTTCACTTGGAGAACTGTCTGCTTTAATCTTTACTTTTTTACCAGCAGGAGTAAACTCACTTTGGTTGGCACCATTGGTTGCGCCATGGTTCCATCTTTACTTCGATCTATTCTCGGCGCTCATTCAAACCCTCGTTTTCATTTCTTTATCCATGCTTTTTATCGCGCAGGAAGGGCCCGCACGACCAAGCAAGGATGAAGAAGAAAAACATGCAATAACAGCATGATATAAAGGAGAAATAGTATGTTCTTATCAATTCTAACGACGCTCGCTGCCCAAGTTGCTTTATTATCGCCTGTCTTTGCCGACATTAACAAGGGCTTAACTGGCATCGGTGCCGGTCTTGCCGTTGGCTTAGCGGCCATTGGGCCTGGTATTGGTGAAGGCCAAATTGTTTCAAGTGCAATTGAAGGGATGTCACGCAATCCGGAAACTGCAGATAACCTTAGAGCAACCATGATCCTTGGGGTTGCTTTGGACGAAACAACTGGTATTTACGGATTATTAATTGCGATCTTGCTCATCTTCGTCTATTAATTTTATGAATGTCTTTTACGTTTTTACGTCGGGTCCTGTTGACCCACAAAGTATCATCGATAAATTAATTCCAACTGGCATATGGCCCTTTATTGCCCAGTTATTATCAACTTTTATCTTGTTAATCATTGTTCAAAAATTTCTTTACAAACCTATCAAGGCTATCCTTGACACTCGCGCGACATTTGTAAAGCAATCGATTGATGAAGCCATTGCTCGAGAAGCTCAAGCAAAAGCTTTAAAAATCTCTTTAGAAACAGAAACAAAGAAAGTTCAACAATCTCTTAAAACGCTTCGTGATGAGGCACTTGAGGAAATTGAGTCAACCAAAGGGAAATTATTGGAAGATGCCCAAGCTCAAGCCACAAGAATTAAGCAAAAAGCAAGTGAAGAAATATCTCAAGCTAAAACTCAAGCCCTCTTTGAAATTGAAAAAGAGATGGTCAATGTTGCCTTGGATGCTTCTAAACAAGTTTTACAACGAGAACTTACCAAGCAAGATAACGATAAAGTGATTGAAAACTTTATTAAAGGATTAAGAAACTAATGGAACCCATTGCTTCTCGTTACGCCTTGGCGTTAACTAAGATTGCCAACGAAAGCAAGAACATGCAGGCGTATTTAGACGCTTGCCAACAACTCCTGCAGTTGATTCAAACTGATCCAACGTTATTGCATTTTCTCACCAATGAATTTTATGAGAAGACCATGAAATTTAAACTGATAGATCAGCTCTTTGTTACAACCACTTGGCTACAACTTGGATCGTTTATCAAAGTTTTAGTTCAAAATCGTCGAACAAGATATTTAGAAAAGATATTGATGGAGGGAATAGAATCTCTGCGTGTTCAATTAGAAAAACAAGTTGGTTTAATCTATTCTGTGACTGCCTTAACCAAAGAACAAATTAATCAACTCACTGATGTTCTCTCGACTCATCTCGGACACCCAATCTCCTTAACCAACCAATTAGACGAACGGCTTATTGGAGGTTTCCGGATTGATATTCAAGGGAAAATCTTCGATGCCTCCTTACTCCATCAGTTATCAACGTTAAAACAACGTTTATTGAAAAGAGGATAAAGTATGAAAATAAAACCAGAAGAAATTTCTAATTTAATCAAAGAACAAATTAAGAATTTTGATCAACCTTATGGTGAAGCTGACACTGGAAAAGTCATTTCCATTGGTGACGGCATTGCCTTGGTCTATGGTTTAGACAAAGCGATGATGAATGAACTTGTCCTTTTTCCAAATGACGTTTACGGTCTTATTCTTAACCTTGAAGAAGATCACGTTGGGGTTGTCTTGTTATCCACCACCCAATCCATTAAAGAAGGCGATATTGTTAAACGTACAAAACGGACCATCGAAGTTCCTGTTGGTGATGCACTATTAGGTCGAGTTGTGAATGCGCTTGGTCAACCGATTGATAATTTAGGACCTTTAAAAACGACCAAACAAAGACCTGTGGAACGCATTGCCCCTGGGGTCATGACCCGGCAACCTGTCAACACCCCCTTACAAACAGGGATTATCGGCATTGATGCGATGATTCCAATTGGTCGTGGTCAACGTGAATTGATCATTGGTGACCGCCAAACCGGAAAAACGGCAATTGCCATTGACACGATTTTAAATCAGAAAGATCAAAACGTTCGCTGCATTTATGTGGCGATTGGCCAAAAGAATTCGACGGTTGCCAACATCGTTGATCGTCTCAAGAGCGAAGGAGCGATGAAATACACCACCGTGGTGTCTTCTTCTGCTTCGGAAATTGCCACCTTACAATGGCTTGCCCCTTATTCAGGCACGGCGATTGGAGAAGAATGGTTAGACAACGGCAAAGATGTTTTGATTGTTTATGATGATTTAAGTAAACACGCGGTTGCCTACCGAACCTTATCCTTATTATTAAGACGTCCACCAGGTCGAGAAGCGTTTCCAGGAGATATCTTTTATTTGCACTCTCGGTTACTCGAACGTGCATGCAAACTTGACCAAGCCCATGGTGGAGGTTCATTAACCGCCTTACCAATTATTGAAACTCAAGCTGGGGATAACTCTGCTTATATTCCAACCAACGTGATCTCGATTACCGATGGTCAAATCTTCTTACAGTCAGATTTATTCAATGGTGGGCAACGTCCAGCGATCGATTCTGGTCAATCTGTGTCTCGCGTTGGTGGTGCCGCTCAAATTGGGGCAATGAAGCAAGTCGTGCGGTCTTTAAAGATTGAATTGGCCAATTACCGTGAGCTTCAATCGTTTGCCCAATTCGGCAGTGACATCGATGCCTCAACCAAAAAAGTCCTTGTTCATGGTGGCGTCTTGATGCAACTATTAAAACAAAATCAATATGAACCGTTACCAGTTGAACATCAAATTTTATCTCTGTATGCGGTTCAAAACCGGTTCCTAGAAACCGCGCCATTATCTGAGATTAAAGTTTTATTAAAAACTTATATCTCACTGATTGAAACCAAACATCCAGAAATCATTGAAGATATTAAAGTTAAGAAAAAATTCCAAGATAAGACACTCGAATCATTGAAGAAAATCACCGCAAGTTTCTTTGAAAAGAGAATTTAAAGGTTACTATGGCAAAAGGTTTACCAGTTTTAAGACGGCGCATTGGTTCGATCAAGGCAACTAAAAAAGTTACCAAGGCCATGCAGATGATTGCAACCACGAAACTAAAAACGTGGAAACAATCCATGCTCGAATCACGTCTTTATGCTGAAAAGTTAATGGAGATTGTCCATACCAACTTGGCACACGAAGACTTAAAGAATTCGGTTTTTTTTAAAACGGATAAGAATAAACCAACCATGTTTATCTTGATCACCTCGAATTTGGGATTGTGTGGTTCCTATAATTACAGTGTCCTTTCCCATTTTCTAAAACAAGTCAAACCACAAGACCTCATTTATTCGATTGGAGAAAAAGCTGGAAGGTTTTTAAAGTCAATAAACCGCACGTTTGATGCCACCTATGTTCAAGCTGGTTCATTAAGTGAAGCAACCTTGTCTCCACTCATTGATGCCGTGATTGCAGCGTTTAAAAAGCGCGATGTTTCAAAAGTCATTGTTGTCTACACGAAGTTTATCAATAGTTTGGTGTTTCAACCAAAATCATTTACCTTGTTACCCTTATCCATCGATGCCTTTAGCTCTTCTACTCAGATCTTAAAACCTCCTTTAATTGAACCAGATCCCTTATCGGTCTTTGAAAAATTAGTTCCGTTTTATTTAAAAAATACCCTTTATGCAAGTCTGATTGAAAGCCAAGTCTCTGAACAATCCTCGCGACGAAATGCGATGGAAAAAGCTTCTGATAACGCTGATGAATTGGTTGACCAACTTCAACTTGAATTTAATAAACAGCGTCAAGCAAACATCACTCAAGAAATTGCCGAAATTATCGGCGGTTCTTCTACCTAGGAGGTAAAGGTATGGCAAACAAAGAAACACAAAAGAAAGTTGGATTACCAACCGGTAACATTGTCCAAGTCATTGGCCCGATTGTTGATATTCGCTTTCCTAATCAATCATTACCCGTGTTGTTAACTGCCTTATCCATTGCCCTTGAAAATCAAGCGCCCTTGGTGGTTGAAGTCGCCCAACATATTGGTGATGATATGGTTCGCGCCGTGGCCATGGGTCCGACCGAAGGGTTGGTTCGTGGGATGCAAGTGGTCAACACCGGAGCCCCGATTACGATTCCTGTAGGGGAAAAAACTTTAGGGAGAATGTTTGATGTGTTAGGCCGACCCATTGATGGTCTAGGTGATGATTTTACTAGCTCACCAAAAATGCCGATTCACCGTAATCCTCCTACCTTTTCTGATCAAAAAACCAGTCGTGATATTTTAGAAACTGGCATCAAAATCATTGATTTAATTTGTCCTTATTTAAAGGGTGGAAAGATTGGTTTATTCGGTTCCGCTGGGGTCGGCAAGACCGTCTTAATTCAAGAACTCATTCATAACATTGCTTTTGAACAAAAGGGATTATCTGTCTTTGCTGGGGTCGGTGAACGTTCCCGTGAAGGCAATGACTTATATCGAGAAATGAAAGACTCTAACGTCCTTCCACAAACTGCATTGGTCTTCGGTCAAATGAACGAACCACCAGGTGCCCGGATGCGCGTGGCGTTAACTGGTTTAACCCTCGCCGAGTATTTCCGTGATGTCAAAAAGCAAGATGTCTTATTATTCATTGATAATATTTTCCGTTTCTCACAAGCGGGTAGTGAAGTGTCTGCATTATTAGGTCGTATGCCATCTGCAGTCGGATATCAGCCAACCTTAGCCACGGAAATGGGTCAGTTACAAGAACGAATCACCTCCACCAAAGATGGGTCAATTACCTCGGTTCAAGCAGTCTATGTTCCTGCCAATGACTTAACCGATCCAGCCCCTGCAGCAACCTTTGCTCACTTGGATGCAAAAACTGTTTTGGATACACAAACAGCCGCGTTAGGGATTTATCCTGCCATTGATCCTTTAGGGTCAACGTCGTTAGCATTAGACCCAAACATTGTTGGTAAAGAACATTACCAAGCAGCAGTGGGAGCACAAAAGGTTTTACAACGTTATAAAGATTTACAAGACATCATTGCCATTCTTGGTGTGGATGAATTATCGGAAGAAGATAAATTGATCGTTGGTAGAGCAAGAAGAATTCGTAACTATTTATCCCAACCTTTATTTGTCGCAGAACCTTTTAATAATATTCCTGGTAAATTTGTCAAAATCAAAGATACCGTTCGCAGTGTGCAAACCATCCTTGATGGTAAAGGTGATCAACTTCCCGAAGGTGCTTTCTTATATGTTGGAACCTTTGAAGATGCAGTGAAGAAAGCGGAAACCTTAAAGTAACATGACCTTCCCCTTATTAATTATCACCCCTAGAAGAAAAGTCTTCGACGATGCAGTCGAACTTTTAAGTGTGGTCACCACCGCCGGTCAATTAGGGATTCTTGCTAACCACACGCCGTTATTAACCATCATGAAGACAGGACCTATGCATATTCAAAGCAATAAAAAAACGATTTATTATGCTGTCAGTGGCGGGGTCTTATCGGTTCAGAAGAATCAAACGATTTTACTGGTGGATGCGATTGAACAAGCGGAAGAAATCGATGTAACCCGTGCTAAAGAAGCATTAAAAAGGGCTGAAGATCGCTTGAATGAAAAGAATCAAAAGATTGATGATGCCAGAGCAAAAGCAGCACTCACGAGAGCCCTCAATCGTATTCAAGTCGCGGAAATGTTTTCTAAAAAATAAATTTAAGGATTACGCTTTTTAAACGTGTTATTTCGGCTTTGGTAGCTAGGTCTTTTTCCTTCGTAACTAGAGGACTGTCCTGGTTCTCTTGGTGTACGACCTTGATAACTAGAAGATTGTCCTGGTTCTCTTGGTGTTCGTCCTTGGTAACCAGAAGATTGTCCTGGTTCACGTGGCGTACGACCTTGATATCCTGAAGATTGTCCTTCTGGACGAGGATTTCGACCTTGATAACCACTACTTCGAGGAGCTGAGGAGGAGGAACGATTATCATAACGCCGTGGGGCTCGGTCACCTTGATAAGGTTTTGGAGCATCGGTTTCAGAGCTGGAAGGATTGCCAAATGAGCGTGGGGTTTGACTTGAACCATATCCGCGACCACTACTGGAACGCGAAGATCCATAGGAACGTTGACCAGAACGTTCACGAGATTGGTAACGTGGTCGATCATCTTCATCATCGCCACCTCCGTGGACGACAAGAGAGGAATCAAAGACAAAATCTTTCATAATCGATGGGGTTAACGACATCCCCGTATGACGATTGATCATGTGGAGTAAACTAGATTCTTCTCGGGAAACAAAGTTGAAGACATCGCCTGAAAATCCTGCACGTCCAGTACGACCGGTACGGTGTAAGAATGCTTCAGCAGTTTCTGGCATATCAAAATTAATGACGTGACTTAATTGGTGAATATCAATCCCGCGACTTGCTAAATCCGTCGCCACAAGAATGCGAACATGCTTTTCTTTAAACTTCTTCATGGCAAACTGACGTTGGGCTTGGGACTGATTACCATGGAGTTCAACCACGGTATGACCTTGATGGGTTAAATTAAGAGCAGTTCTTTTCGCACCGCGTTTGGTTCTCATGAAGATTAAGACGGATTTAAGTTCAGGATTTTTAAGTAAATGAATGAGTAAGGAAAGCTTTTGATTCTTTTCAATTTTGATGGTTTGGTGAATGATCTTATTTAAAGGTTGACTGACTGGGGTAATCGCGATTCTGACAGGATCAAGTAAAAATGAGGAAGCTAAACTCGCAATTTGTTCAGGCATCGTTGCAGAAAATAAGGCTGATTGTCTTGGTTTTGGAATCGATTGGAGAATGGTTTTGACATCCGGTAAAAAACCCATGTCTAACATTTGATCAGCTTCATCTAAGACCACCATTTTAATAAAATTAGGATGGAAGGCACGATCACGCATGAGATCGAGTAAACGTCCTGGGGTGGCAACGGCAATATCAACCCCTTGACGTAATAAATTAATTTGACCAAATTTACTGACACCGCCAAAAAACATTCCGATTCTTAAATTACTGAATCGTGAGAGTGTCATGAAGGATTCTTGAATTTGCACGGCTAATTCTCTGGTTGGAACCACGATTAATGCTCTGACGACCCGTTTTTCCGGACGGGGTAAGGTCATTAACATTTGAATCATTGGTAAAGCAAAAGCAGCGGTTTTACCCGTGCCAGTTTGTGCAGTTCCTAAAACATCTTTACCAGCTAATAACAATGGAATGGCTTGTTCTTGAATAGGAGTAGGAACGGTATAGCCTTCTTTTTCAACGGCTTTTAATAAAGAATCGTT